>JBJDXC010000208.1:0-5503 GCA_051866475.1 Phascolarctobacterium sp. | reverse complement strand
CAGTGCTAAATTTTAGAAAAGCTCGGCTAGAGTATTAGCCAGCACGTCCACCTTAATAGGCTTAGCAATATGTCCGTTCATACCGGCGTCCAAAGCATTCCTGCGGTCTTCCTCAAAAGCATTTGCTGTCACAGCCAGAATAATTATCTTGGATTTACCCTCATCCGGAAGCTCGCGAATAGCCTTGGTGGCCTCATAACCATTCATGATAGGCATTTGGATATCCATGAGAATCAAATCATAATAGCCATCCGACTGCTTTTGCAGCATGTCCACGCATTGCTTGCCGTCCACAGCCAACTCCACCTCAAAGCCCATTCCCTGCAGAATGGCGGCAGCGATTTCGGAATTGAGCTCATTATCCTCGGCTAGCAGAATACGCTTGCCCTTGAATTGGCCTTCCTTAGGCTGCACGCTAGCCTTTTGCACAGCCACCTGCTGGGGCTCAGCCCAGCGATGGGGCAAAACAATGGTGATTTTAGTGCCTTTGCCTAAGACACTTTCCACTTCTATGGTGCCATTCATGAGCTCGACCAGCTTTTTCACAATGGGCATTCCAAGTCCTGTACCATGAATTTTGCTTTCCGTAGAAGAATGCTCCCTCGTAAATTCCTCGAAAATATGGGGCAGGAAGGCCTTGGAAATGCCTATACCCGTATCTTCAATGGTAGTTTTATAGAGACTGCAGCCAGGCTCGTCCATGGGCAATTCTTCGACCTGCATCGAAATTTTGCCACCAGCGGGAGTGTATTTAACTGCATTACTAAACACATTAAACAAGACTTCACGTAGCTTTACTGCATCACAAATAACATTGGCATGCTGTACACTCTCGACACGCGTATGCTCCAAGTGTTTTTCCTTTAACTGGGGCTCAAAGAGTGAATAGAAGGAGTCATTAAAGCTATGGATATTGCAGCAGCTTTCCTCCAAGGTCGTCATTCCGCTTTCGATCCGTGCCATTTCCAGCACGTTATTGATCAAGGAAAGCAAGAAATCATTGGCCGTTTTTATTTTGCCAATATAATTACGGGATAACTCATGATTATCCAAATGCTGCTCCAAAAGCTCGGTGAAGCCAATA
The DNA here is from genome assembly GCA_051866475.1 of Phascolarctobacterium sp. Lineage (GTDB taxonomy): Bacteria > Bacillota > Negativicutes > Acidaminococcales > Acidaminococcaceae > Phascolarctobacterium_A. The sequence continues at coordinate 4,419 of JBJDXC010000208.1, read as the reverse complement.
ATAGCATTCATAGGAGTGCGGATATCATGGCTCATATTGAAAAGGAAGGCGGACTTGGCAGCACTGGCCCGGTTAGCAATCTCCAGCTGGGCCATAGTCTCAGCTTTATCGTGAGCCTCGGTCACGTCGCGACCTAAAATGTTGGCCACAGGCTCGCCAGCCTCATTAGTACCTATGAATAGATTAACCTCATGCCATTGATAGTTTCCATTAATCAGCACCCTACAGGTTATGGAGCCTGCGTAGCCCGTAGCATGGATACGCTTTTGCAAAGCAGGAACACTAATCAGATTTTGGTAAGCATCCTTATACTCATTGGTGACAAATTTAAAAAGCTTAGCATATAAAAGCACATAGTCATCAGTTTCCTGCATTAAGCTTACTGTTTCCGGCTCGCCAGTGCCCGTAATCAAGGAATAGCGCCAGCTTTCCAAATTAACACTCAGGTTAAAGCTGTACAGCATTTTCGTAATACCTGAAAGCAGCTGGTCACGTGCTACTGCAGCCTTCTGTTGGTTTTCCCGCTGCTCCTGGCGCTTGTGGGATTCAGTAATATCCCGGCCTAAAATATTAGCAATGGGCTCGCCCTTTTCGTTGGTGCTCATGAAAATATTAATCTCATGCCATTCCTCGCCATTATCAATAATAGCGCCATAGTCCAAGCTGCCAATAAAGCCATGGGAATTACTGCGCGCCCGCAGGGCATCAATGCTAGCTAAAGCTGCAAATTGCGCCACACTATCAGGGTCCAGATAACGCAGCTTTTGGTTATAGGCTGTTTCATAATCATCTGTGGATTTAAAAACCTCCATAAACTTGGTCATGCCCGTGCCGATAATCATGCTGTACTTGCCAGTACGCAAATTCAAGGTTAAGTTGTAGCTATAAAGCATCTGGGTAATTTCCGACAAAATTTGGTTTTTGGAAGCAGCTGCACGCAGCTCCTGGGCATTCTTTTCCTCTGCATTGTGGGCATCCGTTACATCGCGTCCCAGAATATTGGCTACACGATTACCGTCCTCGTCCGTATCCACAAAGACATTCATCTCGTGCCATTCGTAGTCCTCATCATCGGGATAGAGGACAGGATATTCTAAAGAGCCAATAAAGCCATTGGCCTCAGGGTCATTTTTTAAAGCTTCAAAATCGATAAGCTTGTTAAATTTTTTGATATAAGCCGGATGCACAATGCTGGTTTGAAATTCCTGCAGCTCATTTGTATAACCATGCTTTTTATATTCTTCCAAAGTGCGCTCCATACCTGTGCCTGTAATCAAGGTATAAGCATTACTCGTTAAATTAACCGTCAGGTTATAACCATAGAGCAGCTGGGTAATATGGGATAGAATTTTATCCTTCTTGGCAGGGGCCTTAAGCAGCTCGCTTTGTGCCTGCCATACGGAATAGTTCTTTTCCACAAAGAAATGCAGCATTTCCTTGAGCAGCTCATAGGAGCCTTCCATTTCCTTGGCGGTTTTACGTTTTACATTTTTAAGTGCTGCGCGCACCTTTTGCTCGTCAAGGCCGATTTTGAGGGCGTTCTTAAGCACGTCCTCATCACTTTGGTCCATGGACAGGGCCTGTCCTGCCAAAACCTTACCTAAAATCTGCCCGTTGGGTAAAACAATGGGCACAGCAAAATCACTGAAGCCCATGGGACAAATATAAAAGCCCTTAATGGCTGATTTCATTTTATTGGCGCAGTTGGCATCACCCTGAGGACTGTTTTTAACCATCTGGCACAGCTCTGTCATGCCAAAGGACTGGGAAATTCTTTGGCCGTGATTGTCAACAATGACAGCGGACATACCACTGCTCTTGGACCAGTTATCTAGCATCTTATACAACTGTTGCATATCGCAAAAGTCCTGTAGCGTCAGCTCCTCTTTGCCTTCTGTAACAGCAGCTTGCTCCCTAGTCAGATGCTTGTTAGCAGGTTGCTGTGCAATTACTGTTGTTAAAGTGGACTCTTCCTTCATCATTAACGCTCCCCCGATAATAACGTTTTTGTAAGTAATACTGGCAGAAAATGCCTCACATTTAAAAAAAGCATCATTCAAATATATTGTTCATATTTTATCATAAATTATAAACTCATTACTTATTTTCTAGTCTATTATCATAATAATGATACTCTAATTATAGCATTTTAGTGCTTCTAGTACAACTAGTTTTTTATGGCGTCTGTTTTATTATTTTAATCAAGGTTATCGCTTGGTAAACAAACATTATAGTGTACAGGAACAGATGATATCCTGTGGAAATCTTGAGAAATAATATACTTCTAACCAGGTGTAAATATATCAAAGCGGCGGTGAAAGCGTATTTTTACTACTTGACCGCCGCTTTAATAGAAAAAATATGTATTAAAGCGGCGGTGAAAGCGTATTTTATATACTTGACCGCCGCTTTGGTGCATGTTATACTTATCAAAAGAGCAGTGAAATAGAATCATAGTAATTCAACGGATATTTTGAAGGGAGTTAGCATGATTGGTAGAAGCTTTGAGATGAAGGAATTAAACAGATTATATAATGGTAAAGAAGCAGAATTAATTGCTGTGTATGGGAGACGTCGTATCGGTAAAACTTACCTAATAGACGAAACATTTGCAGGTAGAATTGTCTTTAGGCACGCTGGTTTATCACCAGAAGGAACTGTTTCCAAAGGGCTTACGAAACTGCAGTTAGAACATTTCTATAACTCCTTACTGCTTCATGGAATGGAAAAATGTAAGAAGCCTACAAATTGGTTGGATGCTTTTCTACTCTTGGAAATGTTTTTGCAAATGAAGGATGATGGTAATCGTCAAGTAGTTTTTCTTGATGAATTGCCTTGGCTAGACACCCCAAAATCCGGCTTTATCAGAGCCTTCGAAGCATTTTGGAATACGTGGGGCTGTCATCGTAAAAACCTAATGGTTATTGTATGTGGCAGTGCTAATTCTTGGATACAGGATAAGCTAATTAATAACCATGGTGGGCTTTATAACCGTGTTACATATGAGTTGAAGCTTTCACCCTTTACCCTTAAGGAATGCGAGGAGCTGTATAGAAGCAATAATATCAAATTTTCAAGATATGACATAGTGCAAAGCTATATGATTTTTGGTGGTATTCCCTATTATATGAAATATATCAATAATAGTATGAGTTTAGCCCAAAATATTGACAATTTATTTTTCAGGAAAAATGCTGTACTGCGGGAAGAGTATAACAGATTATTTGCATCACTTTTTGTTAATCCTGAAGCGGTTAAAGCCATTGTAGAACTTCTATATAAAAAAAGTTCTGGATATACCAGAAAAGAGCTAATCGCTAGACTAAAAATAACGGATGGTGGCAGGTTATCACGCAATCTTAATGCTCTCATTGCAAGTGATTTTGTAATAAAATATGTTCCTTTTGGATATGGAAAACGAGAAGAGCATTATAAACTTGTAGATCCTTTTTGTATTTTTTATCTTCATTTTGTAAGCAGCAATAAAAAGAGTAATGCTGTTTTTTGGCAGCAAAACGTTACTGCACAACCCGTTGTAACTTGGCGCGGTTTGGCTTTTGAAAATGTTTGCTTCAATCACATTGAACAGATAAAAAAGGCTTTAGGAATAGCCAGTGTGGTATCAGAAAACTCCGCATGGACAAAAAAGGGGGATGATGAATCTGGAACGCAAATAGATCTTTTGATATCACGCAATGATAATGTGGTCAATATGTGCGAAATTAAGTATTATAGCGGTGAATTTAAGGTTAACAAAGAGTATTATCTCCATCTGTTACAAAGGCAGGCCATCCTGCAGGAGCAGTTGTCAGCTAAAGAAATAGTCCATAGTACTCTGATAACCACCTTTGGCTTAAGTGAAAATCAATACAGTGGCATCTTTACAAATGTTATTGATTTAGACGATTTATTTGATAATTAATAAACATATCAGAAAAACGCCTCCGCCAGCAGATTCTACTCTGCTAGCGGAGGCGTTGTTTATTTGTTATGCTGTAATTAACTTATAACAACATGCTTTTGAAAATACCAAGGCTATATTAGAAGCTGTAGCGTACATCTACGAACCATTTATCGCTACGTTGGTATTCTCCTTTTTGATAGCTGTAGCTCAGGCCATAGGTCCAATCGCCCTTTGCTGCTTCTATACCTACAGTACCTAGGAAGCTGCCGTTATCCATTACAGTGTAGTTCATGTTAGATACACTTGTAATACCAGGAATAGATACGGTCATGCTGCTATCGGTATCTCCAATTGCCCAGATATAGGACAAATCAGCCTTAGGGGTAACCCTCCAGCCATTTTCATAGTTATTTTCTTGACGCAGAGATACGCCTACAGGAATCAGCCAAATATCTTGACGCTCGGGAGCATACATAAAGGCTTTCTTGCCAGCGATATTTGCAGCATAATCATCA
>JBJDXC010000207.1:0-5612 GCA_051866475.1 Phascolarctobacterium sp. | reverse complement strand
CGCTCTGTGGCTAGGTTGTTGTGCAATAAAAAATCAGCAAAAGAATAATAAGGAGGCTTAACAAATGAACAGACGTGAATTTTTAAAGGTAACCGGTATCTCTTTAGCAGGCTTGGCTGCAATGTGCATGGGCTGTGGCTCCACTGGCGCCTCCTCCGCACCGGCAGCTGCTGTAACTACAAATGAAGGAGTGAAACAAGTTATGGATACTAAAAATGGTAAAAAGATTTTGATTGCGTACTATTCCTGGAGTGGTAATACTAAGGCTCTGGCTGAGGAAATTCATAAGCAGGTGGGTGGTGATTTGTACCCCATCGTACCGGACAGCCCCTATTCCGAAACCTACGCTGTGACCGTGGCTCGTGCAAAGCAGGAGCAGCTGAGCAATGCGCGCCCTGCCATCAAGACTACTATTCCCAATGTGGAGCAGTACGATATGGTGCTTTTGGGCTATCCTAATTGGTGGGGCAGCTATCCTATGATGATTGCTACCTTTGCTGAGAAGCATAATTTGAACGGCGAAAAAATCGCTCCCTTCTTCACCCATGGCGGTGGCGGCGAGCAACGCTGCGTCAGCGATTTGCGCAAGCTTTTGCCTAAGGCCGATGTCAAGGAGGGACTGTGCTTAGCGGGCAGTAGCGCTCGCAACGCTCAGGGTGAGGTTAGCGCTTGGCTGAAAAAGCTAGGCATGTAGTAAAGTACTTTAGTAAAAATGCTTGCGTGTTTGTAGTAAGGAGGAAGCAAAATGTTTGGACTCGGTTTACCGGAGCTGCTTTTGATTTTGGTGATTGGCTTGGTTTTCTTTGGCCCTGGCAAGCTGCCCGATGTGGGCAAGGCCGTTGGCAAGAGCATGCGTGAATTTAAAACCGCCTTAAATGAGGAAGAGACTGCCATAAAAAAGGCAGTAGCCGTTGAGAATAAAACTGCTGATGCAGCCCAAGGTCATGAACAGCCAGCTAAATGAGCTAGAAAATGCCTTATGGCAGGATAGTGTTGATCGAGACATGAGCCTCACGGAGCATCTGTCAGAGTTACGAGGCCGCTTGCTGAAGGCTTTGGCAGCGCTGGTGGCGGGTACTGGCGTTAGCTTCTACTATTTGGAGCAAATTATAGCTACACTCACAGCTCCAGCTGGACAACTATATTACCTGCGACCGGCAGAAGCCTTTATGATTTATGTGAAAATTGCCTTGCTGGGTGGGCTGGTGTTGGCAGCGCCCATGATTCTTTACCAGCTATATTGCTTTATTAGGCCGGCTTTGACCTTACGGGAAAGACGCTATACAATTTGCACCATACCTGTGATTATAGTTCTTTTTGTGGGAGGGTTGCTGTTTTCCTATTATCTTGTTTTTCCTAGAGCCTTGGAATTCTTTCTAGACTTTGGAGCTGAACGAGTCAGTCCCCTGATTTCCATGGAAAGTTATCTAGATTTTCTATTGTTGCTAGTGGTTCCCTTTGGCTTTGTTTTTAATATTCCTGTAGTGCTATTATTGCTGGCCTATCTAAAGCTGTTGCCTCTGCAGACCTTGGGCAAATATCACAAGCATGTGATTTTAGCAGCCTTTATACTGGCAGCATTCATTACGCCTACGCCAGATATCATTACCCAAAGCTTGTTAGCGCTGCCCATGATTGTGCTGTATGAGCTGAGCCTTGTGCTGTGCAGATTTTTGCTCAGGTAGGGAAGAAAAGCGCTTGACTTAGAGTTTACTTAAAGTTGTATGCTAAGTATGCATAGATTAAATCCTTTGCTTAATAACATTACAGGAAAGGGGGCAGTGAGGTTTATGAAAAGACGTGATTTTATTAAGCTGGCAGGCTTAACCACAGCTGTTTTGGCTACAGGAGGATTGATGAACATGGATAGATTATTCGCACAAGCACCAGTCATTGGCAGCAAGAAAATAGAAGCAGGTACAGTGGAACTTGGCTCTCATGCCAAGGTGTATTTTTCTAAGACCATTGATGCTGAGCATTTAATTAAGCTGTATAATTTGATAAACGAAGGTATCTATGGCAAGGTAGCCATTAAACTTCACACTGGCGAAAAGCATGGCCCCAATATTTTGCCACGTGATATGGTACGGGCTTTGCAAGCGCAGATTCCTAATAGTACCATAGTAGAAACCAATACTCTTTATAAAGGAGACCGCTATACCACTGAAGGTCATTTAGAAACCTTAAAGGTAAATGGTTGGACCTTCTGCCCTGTTGATATTATGGATGCAGAAGGTACAGTGGATTTGCCTGTGCGTGGAGGAAAGCATTTTAAGGCTGTGTCCATGGGTAAAAATATTGTCAATTACGACTCTATGCTGGTGCTCACTCATTTCAAAGGTCATGCCATGGGTGGCTTTGGTGGCTCCATGAAAAATATTGCTATCGGCTGTGCAGATGGGCGCATTGGCAAGGCTCAAGTACACGGTGTGGATAAGGATAATTTACCCATAGATTGGAATGTATGGCCTGCCAAGGAGCAGTTGATGGAAAACATGGCAGAGTCAGCTAAGGCTACTATTGATTATTTTGGTAAGCATATTGTCTACATCAACGTGTTGCGCCGCATGTCCGTGGATTGTGATTGCGCAGGAGTGGGAGCAGCTGAGCCAACTATTCCTGATATCGGCATTTTAGCCTCTACGGATATCTTGGCTATTGACCAAGCTTCAGTGGATTTAGTATATGCTCAAATGCATAATCACGATTTGGTAGAACGCATGGAATCTCGCCATGGATTACATCAGCTCATTGCAATGCAAGAACTTAAAATGGGCAACGACAAGTATACGCTAATTAATGTGGATTAATGCATTTTCAAGGAGAGGATTGTAGAAGTAGAAATGGTGCAGCAGTCCTCTTTTTGATGTATAATAGCCTATATCAACGCAAATTAGGATGGCTATAGGTGAAAAATGATTAAGCAATTGGTTTCGATTATATTAATAAGTATATCCTTGATTTTGCTAGGCTGTGGTAACGCACAGCAGAACAATGAGGGTAGTGACAGCGCCGTGGGCGTAAAGTATCTACGCCAAATTGTGGCCGAAAATAACAAAAATGCGCGCACGATTATGTGGCAGAGCGAGGTGCGCCAAGCGTATAGTGTGGAGTATAGGCTAAGTAGTGCAGCAAAAAATGATGCAGAGCAAAATGCTGCTTCCAAGGCTTCAAATGGCAGCGCTAAGACAATCCTTACTCAAGCTGCTAAAGAAGCTTCATTTAAGGAAGGTAAGGGTGATTATCTTCAGTACCAAGCTTTGCTACAAGGCCTTCAGCCCAATGGCATTTACCAATATCGCATCATTACCGAGAAAAACAAGGGTACTTGGCATACTCTGAAAACTGATGGTAGTGGCGCTTTTACGGCTCTGATATTTCCCGACTCCCAAAGCAGTGATTACAGCGGTTGGCAAAGCTTAGTCCGTGCTGCTCAAAAAAGGCACCAAGCTGCAGAGCTGTTCATCAATATGGGTGATTTGGTGGATAATGGGCAGGATGCGAGCCAGTGGCGAGCGTGGTTAGCCAGTGTAGAACCTTTTAGCTCTGAATTGGCCTTTGCACCTGTCATTGGCAATCACGAGGCCTATAGCTTGGAGTGGAAGATGACTCCGCCTAAGAGCTATGTAAATCTTTTTGCTGTGCCTGAAAATGGATTGCCTGAGTATAAAAGGCAGTTCTATAGCTTTGATTATGGCCCAGTGCATTTTACAGTGTTGGATACTAATTTTTATGAAGCAGAGGATTGGCAACCACAGCTTTTAGAGGATGAGCTGCGTTGGCTGGAGCAGGATTTTGCCAATAGCAAAGCCCGTTGGAAAATCGTTTTGCAGCATCGGGATGTTTTTATGTATGCCTTTAGCAAGGAGTCAGGCAGACCTGAGCGGGAGACCTTCTTTTTAGACTTTAGTCGTCAGCTAATGCCATTGTACGAAAAATATAATGTGGATGCGGTGCTCAGTGCTCATTTACACACCTATCGCCGTCGCGTGCCCCTGCGCAATTTTGCGCCGGCGAAGGATGGTATTACGTATATCCTCACTGGCGTGGCAGGGAATGTGCGCTATCCTAAGCTGTGGGGAGATTTTGCTTGGGATGCAGCTCGCGCTCCTCAGCCGGAAACTGCTAACTATATGACCATGGAAGTGAGCAAAAACAAACTGCATTTTAGAGCGTTTTTGCCCGATGGCAAGCAGTTTGACGAGGTAGAAATTAAAAAATAGCATAAAAATAAGCTGACTCGCAAAAGTGGGTCAGCTTTTTGCATGTAAAGCAAGAGATTATAATCTAGATTTGTATAATCGTGATTAGAAAGAAATGTCACATAAAAAGCCTACTCCTGCACTAATCACAAGAGTAGGCTTTAAAATTATATGCAGTTTATTCTTCACCGCTAGCCATAGCCTGCAGCTCCTCTACATACTCATTTTCTGTAAACACATAGATAAAATCCCCAGCCATGAGACGAGTATCGCCAGTAGGGGTGATTTGTTCCTCGCCACGCTTGACATCCACTAAAAGCGTGTTATGAGGCCATTTTATGTCTTTTATAAGCTTATTAGCGATAGCGCTACCGCTACATATAGAAATTTCTACTACATTACGCTGCTCTAAGGCTTCGTGAGCAGGCTTATCCTTCTTCAGCATACGGCTCAACAGCTCTTCGTAGATGGGCTTGGAGTGGAAAAGCTCAGCAATGACAAAGGCTACCATGGCTGCAATAGCCAAGGTTAAAAGCTGCTGGTAGGAAGCAGTCATTTCCATAATCAGCACTGTGCCCGTAATAGGTGCACGCACGGAGGAGGAAAAGAGGGCCGTCATGGCAATAACTACGATATTGGCAGCGTACATAGCCTCAATAAGTCCTAAGCTTACCAAAATATTAGCGCAGATGCTGCCAGTGAGAGCGCCGATAACCAGCATGGGTAGGAAAAAGCCGCCGGGAACACCACAGCCATAGCTGACCAAAGTAAAGAGGTATTTGCCAATGAGGAAAAGCAACAGCATTTGTAGGGTTACGGGAGTCTTAGCTAGGTGATTAATAAGATTGTTGCCACCGCCTAGCACTTCGGGCAAATAAAAGCCCAAAACTCCGGCCAGAAGCAGTGCAAAAATAATTCTATGCAGCTGGGTTTTGAAAACTGGAAGCGCATAAAAGCGCCCAATATTGAGCAAGCCCTTGTTGAACACAACGCCTGCCAGACCTGCTACTAAAGCCACCAGAATGATGATGCCATAATGCTGCAGGGGAAAGAGCTGCAAATCGGGGATATCAAAAACGGTCTCGCGGCCAAATAGAGCACGAGAAATTACCGTAGCGGTCATAGCAGCAGCCATGGAGGGCAGCAATACCATGATGGAAAAATTGCGATGCAGCTCTTCTAGAGCGAAAATAACGCCTGCCAAGGGAGCATTAAAGGCTGCCGCAAGGCCTGCACTGGCGCCACTAGTCATCAGATAACGCTCTTCCATGCGTGTGCGACCCAAAAGGCGGCTAACGCCCTGCGCAGCTACAGCGCCCAGCTGGATGGACGGGCCCTCGCGGCCGAGGGACAAACCAGCACCGATGCCGATAATACCAGCAGTGAGCTTGACCCACATAATATGGAACC
>JBJDXC010000206.1:0-5614 GCA_051866475.1 Phascolarctobacterium sp. | reverse complement strand
ATGGTGAACTTTTTGCTCAGCTTACGCATTAAGCTGTCGGTGTTAATATGGAATACAGGCACAAACAAGGTTTGCAGTCTATCCAGAATGATAACATCAGCATTGTAGCTAGCCAAAATTTCTGCAAACATGTCAGGAGCATACAAGCCTCTGTCGGCTGCGGGAATAGCCAGGAACTCTTCGCTGATCAGCATACGGCAGTCAACATAGGTCCATTTCTTAACCTCTGCTGCTTCGCGCAATACTTTGCTCTTGCCGCTGCCCGGTTTACCGGTAACGATAACTACATTGCCTTTGTCAGCTTGAGCTGCTTCCACAACCTTTAACAATTCTTCTACTTGATTCATTTGAAAAACCTCCTATACACCGAAGTGTTAATATTTCACTTAAATTGCTACCTAGTATATTCGCTGAACTTCTCAAAATTCCTCTAAAAAATATACATCATTCAGAAAATATCCCAATAACGTCCCGTAATGTTACACATTTAGCAGTAATTAACCATTTTTGACGTCTTTATCCTTAAATCTCTCGTAAGGGTCAATAGCCAAGAGACCACTGTAAACAGTGCGCAAATCGGTTATATCCCCCTTGCTGATGATATATTTTTCTAACTTACGTTTAACCCGCTGCAAAGCGTTATCAATGGATTTAATGTGACGATTTAAATCAACAGCAATTTCCTGGTAGGATTTGCCATCCAAATAGCTCATCAGCACCTTCCATTCCAAATCGCTCAAAATATCATTCATCTTATTCTCAATATCGCTAAATTCCTCCCTGCTGATGACCATATCCTCAGGGTTGGCCACACGCACACCGCTGATAATATCCAGCAGTGTTCTGTCGCTGTCCTCCTCATAGATAGGCTTGTTGAGAGAAACGTAGGAGTTTAAGGGAATATGCTTTTGGCGAGTTGCCGTTTTGATAGCGGTGATAATCTGCCTAGTTACACACAGCTCTGCAAAGGCTCTGAAGGAGGATTGCTTATCATTCTTAAAGTCACGAATAGCCTTATACAGGCCGATCATGCCCTCTTGAATAATATCCTCTCGCTCCGCACCAATGAGGAAATAGCTGCGCGCCTTGGCCCTGACAAAATTTCTGTACTTATGCAGCAAATACTCCTGCGCCAATACATTGTCGTGGAGCTGGGCATCCAAAACGATTTCCTCATCAGTCATTTGCTCAAAGGCTTCATAAGGATCGTTTCTCTTTACCGTATCTGTAGTCATCAAGTACATTTCCTCCGTGTGAGTAATAGCAATAGGGATACTTTTTTATTATATCCTGTCAAGCTCTTGTCGTCAATCTCACTGACGACGTATTTTTTCTAAATGCTCTAAAACATGGCCATTAATGCGCCCACCCAGCTCATTGCGGTTCAAGGCACCCCGAGGAATGCGCAAACGCTCGGCGATTTGCTTCTTGGTTTTCTTATAATCCTCGCGGAATTCTCTAGCCGAAATGCGGTAAGCACCAGCGCCGAGAATATTAATTTGCTCCGCATAGTCGCTAGTGACCACAAAAACCTTGGACCTATTAGGTCCATGGCCCAGCTCGTAGGCCCGGCGTTCAATCCAGGAGTCGGCGGTCTCGCCTTCCCCTGTGTAAACAACCTGAATGCCGTGAATGGTCTCTACGGCCGCAGCTCCTGCCACCTCTAAAGCATCAAAAACAACGATGGCCTTGTAGCCCTTGAAGGCAGCATACTCGCTGACTCCCGCCACCAAAATCTCTCTGGCATGCTCAAGACTTGTTTGGCGCAGCTGGGCAAATTCCTTCCAGGCATTGATTACATTATAGCCATCGATAAGCAGGTATTCGCCCATGCTTCACCTCCCTTGAGCACACTACTCAATTTATTGGCCACCGAATAAATGGCGCTGACGCACCACTTCATACATTAAAATTGCGCCTGCATTGGAGGCATTGAGGGAATTGACGCCGCCGTGCATGGGTAAAGACACAATGTCATCGCATTTCTGCTTGACCAAGCGGCCTAAGCCCTTGCCCTCGGCACCAATCACCAGCACGATGGGTCCCGTCATATTGGCTGCGTAAAAATCCACGCCGTCCATATCGGCTCCCACCAGCCAGCAGCCTCGCTCCTTGAGCTCCTCCATGGCTTGGGCAATATTGCCGATTTGCACTACCGGCACATATTCCACCGCTCCGGCGGAAATCTTGGCTACCACCGCGTTCAAGGGACAGCTACGCCGGCGCGGCATGAGCACCCCGTGGACGCCGGCGGCGTCCGCGGTGCGAATTAAGGCGCCCACATTCTGTGGGTCCTGCAGCTCGTCTAAGAGCAGCAAAAAGGGCGGCTCGCCCTTGGCTGCTGCTCTAGCAAACACGTCATCCAGCGTTTGGAAGGCGATGGGCGCTGCCAGCGCCACCACGCCCTGGTGGCGCAGTCCCGGCGCCAGCTTGTCCAAACGCTCGGCCTTAACGAGCTCCACAGGCACGGCTTTGCTTTTGGCGAGCGCCAAAAGCTCGCCTAGGCTGCCGCCGTGGGCTCCCTCCTGAACAAGTAGCTTGTTTAAGGGGCGCTGCCCCTTCAAGGCCTCGATGACAGCGTTGCGTCCTACAAGCAGGTCACCATTATCCACGCCTTCTGCCTTACTCTGAGAGCGTTTTTCTACTACCCTCGCCTCCGGCTTGCGGGGCTGTTTAGAGGCCTTAGAACGAACATTTTTAGCCATGTCCTCCCTCATTGTGCTGCTCCTTCTTGTGCTGCTTTAGCCCTCTGGGCTAAAATCGCCTGCAGACGACCGCAGCTCATAGCTCCCTCGTGGCATACGCCCTCGGATACGCAGGTAGGACCGGCGTTTTCAAAAATTACCGGCGCTACCTCCTTTACCTGGCGCAGCATCTCGTTAGCCAGAGCGCGGATTTCCCACTGCGCTCTGGTGCAGCAGCGCAGGCTGAAGAAATTCAGCAGAGAGCGTGCGTTAAAGGTACACACGATTTTCGTTTCCGTTGCATTGGGCAGAATATAGCGGGCATCCTCGGCCAGAACCCCGGCCTCGGTAAACTCGTTGTACAAATCCTGAATTTCTGTCATCAAGGCATCGAATTTAGCCTTAGCCTCAGGATTTTTGGCAATGGAAGGAGGTACGATGGTTTCAAAGGCATGCTCCTTCACATAGCGCTGGGATTGCTGGGAATAGGAAGCAATCCTGTGACGCACCAGCTGGTGCGTCAAAACACGAGAAACACCTTCAACGGCAAAGGTGAAGGTCACGTGCTCCAAGGTAGAAAAATGCCCCATGCTTACCAGCTTGCGCACTAAATTGGCAGCCTGCGCATCGCTAATTTTTTCCTCCAATTGGGCTGCGCCAATGGGAGAGTAGCACAAACGGGCGCTCATAGCCACAGTACGCTCAGGCTCCGGGGTATAACGCACTAATTTAACCTGCATTGTCATGAAGGCATCCTCCTTTCACAGAAGCGGCCACAGGAAGCAGCCAGCTTTTCGGAATAATTATATGGGTATAGAACTAAGCTTTATTTTGCTAAGCTGGCGCTGATGAGCTTGAAGGAAGCCTCCAAAAGCTCCTCCAAGCGCTCCTGACGCTCCTCTAAAAAGAGGTAGCCTAACAGGGCCTCAAAGGCTGTGGCCATGCGATATTGATGCACAGAAGCGCTTTTAGGAACGGTGGATTTGGCATTGCGTCCACGATGAAACACCTGCTTTTCCTCCTCACTTAGACCTTCCTCCAAGCCCTCCATGGCTAAGGATTGGTACACAGCGCTCACATACTTCATACCCAAATCATTGAGCACACGCACATGGCTGGAGGCGGGCAATAGTCTTAAACGCACATACATGGAAAAGACCACGTCACCAATATAGGCCAGTACGATGGGATTCATCTGCTTAGCATCGATATTTTGCAGGGAAGCACCGCTCTCGGCCTGACAGGCCGCCAGAGCGTGTTCCTTTAAGAATTGGTATTGGGCAAATTTCATTGCTTAGACCATTTTACGCCTTGGGGAGTATCCTGCAGCACAATGCCGATAGCACCCAATTTATTGCGCAGCTCATCTGCCAAAGCATAGTTTTTAGCCTTGCGAGCATCCTGACGCATGCTGATTAAGAGCTCAACCAGCTCTGCTTCCTTATTGTCGCCAGCTTCAGCAGCAGCAGGAGCAGCAGTCTTTTCCAGCACGCCGATAATGGAAGCCATCTCAGCAAAGACAGCAGCAAATTCTGCTACAAGCTTGCCATCGGGTTTAAGACCTGCGTCAGTGATGGCTTTATGATAAACATTGATTTCTTTAGCAAGAGCGAACCAATAGCTGATGGCCAAAGCAGTGTTGAAATCGTCACGCATTGCTTCCAGGAAGGAATCGCGCAGCTCGGCAACCTTAGCACGCAGAGCCAGGCTTTCCTCGGTAGGACCGGCGTTCATCATAGCTTCCAGAGTAGTCAGGGTTTCTTGAGCGGAGCGCAAACGCTGCAGGCTCTTTTCTGCTTCCTTCAAGCGTGCATCGCTGAAGTCCAGGGGGCTGCGATAGTGAGTAGAAACGATGAAGAAGCGCAGGGTTTCCGGCTCAAAATGCTCCAGGATATCGATAACCATGAAGAAATTGCCTAGGGATTTGGACATTTTTTCATTATCTACGGTGATGAAGCCATTGTGCAGCCAGTAGTGTACGAAGGGATGGCAGCCAGTGCAGCCCTCGGATTGGGCGATTTCGTTCTCATGGTGGGGGAAAATCAAATCGCTGCCACCGCCGTGGAAATCAAAGGATTTGCCCAGATATTTCATGCTCATGGTGGAGCATTCGATATGCCAGCCCGGGCGACCATTGCCCCAGGGGCTGGGCCAAGAGGGCTCGCCGGGTTTAGCAGATTTCCACAGGGCAAAGTCCATGGGGTTTTGCTTGCGGTCATCCACGTCCACACGGGCGCCTGCCATCATATCTTCAATATTGCGGCCGGACAGCTGGCCATAGTGCTTAAATTTTTCTACGCTGTAGAAAACGTCTCCGTCAACCACATAGGCATAGCCATTATCAATTAAGCCTTGTACGGTGCCAATGATGTCCTCGATATGCTCGGATACGCGGGGATAAACATGAGCACGGCGTACATTAAGCTTGTCCATTACTTCAAAATAGGAGTCGATATAGCGATTGCAAATGTCGAACCATTGCACACCCTCTTTATTGGCAGTGTTAATGATTTTGTCATCCACATCGGTGAAGTTTTGCACATGGGTTACATCATAGCCCTCGTGCTCTAGGAAGCGACGGATAACGTCCCAGGTTACGAAGGGACGGGCATTGCCAATATGGGGATGGTTGTAAGGGGTAACGCCGCAGACATAGATATTGGCCTTACCAAGAGTCATGGGAACGAATTCTTCTTTACGATTATTTAAGGTGTTATAGACGCGAATAGTCACGTTAATCTCTCCTTTATTAATTACAGCTCAACGCCAGCCTTGGCCAGGGAAGCCTTGATACGCTTGGCAGTGCGCTCAACGCCCAGCAGCGGAACCATAGCTGCCAGCTCAGGGCCGTGCTGGTTACCGGTCAGGGCTACACGAATGGGCATAAAGACATCCTTGCCCTTCAGCTTGGTGCCCTTTTGAATTTGCTT
>JBJDXC010000205.1:0-5660 GCA_051866475.1 Phascolarctobacterium sp. | reverse complement strand
CTAAGGCCCATTGGACCTACATTTATATGGCTACAGTGGTAGGCTTTATGGTGGGCAAGGGTTCGGGTATGGCTAGTTGTTCTCTAGTTAATGCATCGGCAAGCTTCCGCTTGGCCATTCGTAATATTATTTCCGCCTTGGAAAGCTTGGAACAGGAGCAGCTGGCGCGGGCAAGCTTCTTAAAAGAAGAGACGGTTAATTAAATAGTGAAATTTAGAGCTGGTTCTGGTGAAAGCTGGGCCAGCTCTTTTTTTCATGGCAGGGAAAAGGGCATGAGCGTCGAATTGACTAAGCAGGAGCTTATTTTTAGCTAAATTTGGGGTGCAATATTATGAGCTATAGAAAAAGTGAAGGTAAGTATAGAAGCAAAATACATAGGCACATGTTAGCAGCTGGTGTGGCGTTGGCCTTGGGCTATGGCTTGTTTATGCCTGTGAGCGTTGAGGCTGCTGATACATATAGTTATGGTGTGACTACAAGTGGATCTCGTGCAAGCGATAGCTTAGGTCCTTTTAAGCTGGTGTATTTAGAACAAGGGGACACCTATGATGTGTACAAAAATGGCGTTTTGGAGCATCAGTCGGTGGTGAGAGACTCGCTGGTGCATGACCCTATGGTGCGCTATTTTGCAGTGCAGCCTGCCATTGAATATTTTGCCCAAGCTCTTGGAGAAAAGGATGCCCTCAACCATAGTCCTGCCGAAGGCAGCATTACTTATTATATTGGCATGCAGCCCATGAGCGGAGCCTTTGTGGCCAGCGCCGGATATGATGGTTATGTGAGCGATATTTATCAAAAGCTGGTAACGCCAAATGCAGCGCAGCAAAACAGCTTGGTGTACATGAACTTTAACAGCAGCAGGCCTATTTATGTGTTAGATTATCCTAGAGCTATTTCCTTAGAAAACGCATTCAATCCCATGCGCGTGGTGATGCACGAATTTACTCACAGCCTAGGTATGGTTGATAGTGCGTTCAAGACAGCGGAAGGGAAGTATTATTGGTCGAGTAATATCAATGCTTATTCAAAAGGCTTATATGATATTTTTGGTACGCAGGCTAATGCTGGGCAAGAGATTGTGCTGGTGGATGATGGCAATATGGCGAGCCATGATCCCGATAAATTCTATCTTTGCAAGCCTGATGCAGCCAATTATCAAAACCCCACCTTCCATGGAACCCATGTGAATGAATTGACTAATAGTAAGGGCGTTTCTATCTTGGGCGCTTTAAATCGCGTGGTCAACGGTGTGCAGGAGGATTATCTCCTCAATGGCTCTTCCTTATCACATGTGGACTCCCTGTTAAGCTATATGCATTTTGGCAATTACGGGGCCAATACCATGGTGACGGAGCAGGATTTGGCACTGTTGCAGGATTTGGGCTATAATATCGACCGCGGTAAATATTTTGGTGCTAGCTATTTGGACCATGGCACTGTTTCTAATAAAGGAGTGGTTAGTAGCTTCAGCGACGATACATATACTCAAACTAATGCCTTTGAGGGTGAAGCTACTAGAAGCTTTGTCACCGGCGCTCATATTTATCGTAATGATTTGACGCTTAATCAAAATGCCAATATCAGGGTGGACGGTGATTTTGGTGCCGGCGTGATTATATCCGGTGCTCGTAATACCTTAAATGTGGGCGCAGGCACCGAGATTACGGCCAATGGCTTTGCGGGAACGGGTATCGGCTTAAATTATGGTGCTGGTAATAATATTAATATCGCTGGCACAGTAGCTGCTATGGGTGAGCAGGGCATTGGCCTTTTAATCAATGGTGACTGCGAGAACTATTATTCTAAGGAGACCTATATTGCTAGTCGTAGCAACCCATCCCTAGCTGTTGATGAAGCCACTATCAATAAATGGGCCGAAATGGCAGAAAATAACGAAGGGACTAAGGATGTCATAGAAAAAGCCATAAGTGACAACAATGGTTATTCTGTGAATAACTTAAATATCACAGGCACCTTGGCTGGTAACTATGCTTCTATTTACATTGGTTCTTATAATTATATTAAGGATATTAATGTGTCGGACAACGGGCGTATTGTGGGCGATATTTTGTTTAGCGGCAATCCTGTGTGGGCTTATCCTCAGGTTATTGCCGGTGATGGTGTGATTAACAAGCATTATATGGACACAGCTCTGAACTTTGGCCTCGACAGCAATAGGGTTGTGGATAGTAATTACAAGGGCTCCTTTAGCGGTAACATTAGCTATCCTTGGAATTATGGCGAGGGAAGCGATCCACTGGATACGGGCTGTGCTTATATCTATGTAAATCATAAGGGTGGTACTCTTGATTTGAATGTGGATAAAAAGCCGGAGGAGGCTGCTATTGCAGTGCTGGGCCTGACTAATGAGGCAGGGACGATTACTAATTTAGGCGGCACGCTGCTGCTTTGGAGCATGAAATATGGCTATCCCCATGAGCATCCTGATAAGGTTGGCACAGTGGAAATAAATGGCACCCTGCGTCCCGGTGGCACCGGCTATGCAGCTGTAGATATTCTCGCTGATGAATATAAGCAAGGGGCAAGCGGCAAGCTGCAGCTGGACTTTGACTTGAACACCTTGGAGCATGATAGCCTGTGTTTTTCTGGACGTAGGATTAATGGCGTCTATCAACCGACCAGTGTTAATTTGGGCAAGCTTGAATTTGTGGAGCAAGATAGCTATAACGGAGCTCCTGTGATGCTGACAAGGGAGGATTTCTTCAGACTTGGGCCGGAAGTGCAGGTGAACGAAAGCGACTTGCAGGCCAGAGTAGTGACTAAGGATGTGGCCTATGGCTCTGATAATGCTAGTACAGCAAGTACATATGCTTTGGCAAGAACTGCTGATGATAGTGGTATTGGTGGTGCTGGTGGTTACCCCGGTGGTCCTCCGTCCGATATTGGTTCGGGTTCAGACCCTGCGCCTGGTGTTGGTTCTGAATCAAGCACCGGTTACACTGAGCTGCGAGATAGTTGGGCTATTTACAGCTTTGGCAGTGGCTTTGGTGCAAATATGGATGGTGACACACTAACGCAAAGAATTGCTGATATTTTGGACCAAAAGGCAGACTCCTTTGAGCAGCTTTCCTTGGACGAAAAGGAGCTTATGCGCGGCTTAATGCGTGCTGGCTATAGTGGAAACCTAAATGAAAATGCCCAGCTACTCAGGGGCGCGTCCTACGATAACGTTCCTAAGGCAGCTATGAATATTAATCAGCTTGTTTCAAACATAACGAGGGATGGTATTTTAACACAGCCTTGCTATGATGATAATGAGTGGCATTGGTTCGGTCAGCCTGTGGCCTTTTCGGCGCGGGAGCAGGGCATTAACGGCTATAGCCAAAATGGCAATGGAGTGCTTTTAGGAGTGGATAAGCAAATTGGCAATACCAATTATGGCTTTTACGGTGGTTACTTGCACGATAGCACCAGCTTTACATATGCCGATAATTTGCGCAGCAAGCGTGACGGCGGCTTTGTAGGTGCTTATTTTAAAAATGCACCCAAGGATAATGGTGCCTTTGCCTATGGCTTTGTGCGTTATGACAACAGTAATGCTAAGAATAAACGTCATTTGAATATTAACGATTCCTACAAGACTGTGCATGAAGCCGATTTACGTCAGCAGGGTATGGCGGCGGAATTTGGCGGTGGTTGGCAGCATACAACTAAAAAAGGTGCTGTGAGCTATTTGGCAGGATTAAACTATGGCTTGGTGCATAGTCCTAGCTTTAAGGAAAGTGGTGAACTAACCAATATTGCTATGGAGGGTGGCGATTATGAGGCTCTTACTGGTTTAGCACAAGTACGCTATACCACAAACAGGGCTGTTCTTAATAAGGTAACGGATTATCGTGTGAGTGCGGCAGCTACCTGGAATCAGGAGCTGTACCGCAGTGATAGGGACTACAGCGTGGGCCTCTTGGGCGGAAATATTCCTGTGCATTGGGAAAATCAAGAGGACAAGGGCTGGCTGGATTTATCCTTGCAGGGTGAGTTCATCTACAAGAAAAATTTGGCAGTGGTGGCCTCAGTGGGCACGGAGCTCTTCCGCAAGAATCATCGCGGTCTGAGCGGTAGCATCAAGCTGGAGTACGGCTTTTAGAATAGTTAATTAATTAAAAAAGGGTGCTAGCCTAAAAGCCAGCATCTTTTTTTGACATTTTGGTAATAATAATTTTCTAAGAAGGTAAAAGCTTATACTATGTCGAAATATACTAGTAAATACTAGTGAAATCAGTGTATTGCAGTGAATTGAGCTAAGCAAATGGCGGAAAGGAGTAAAATATGGCTAAGAAAGTAGTAATTATCGGCGGTGTGGCTACGGGCATGAAGACTGCTGCCCGCCTGCGCCGTCGTGATAAGGATGCAGAAATTATTGTTTTAGAGCGTGGACCGGAGCTGAGCTATGGTGCCTGTGGCTTTCCCTATTATATCGGAGGCGAGGTAAAGAGCTTTAATAGCTTTGACCATACACCTCAGGGAGCAAAGCGAGATGCAGAGTATTTTCGGGCGGTGAAGGGAATTGATGCGCGCACTGGTTGTAATGTTGTTGCTATTGATCGAGCAAGTAAAAAGTTGACCTATGTAGAAGCAGGTGAGACCAAGGAATTACCCTATGATGTGCTGGTTTTGGGCACTGGCTCTACTCCTGTTCGTCTGCCCTTGGAAAACGCAGATGCCAAGGGTGTTCACAGCTTCTGGTTCCCTTGGGATGTGCATGCCGTCGAGGCTGAGATTAAAGAGCGCAATGTGACCGATGTGGTTATCATTGGCGCAGGTTTTATTGGCATGGAGCTGGCCGAGGCCTTTGTGCACCGCGGCTTAAACACTAGCATTGTGGAAATGCAGGATAGGCTTTTGCCCCAAATGCTGGATAAGGAAATGTCTGACTTATTAAAGAAAAGCATCGCCAAAGAGCCACTTAACTTATATCTTGAAGAAAAAACCATGGCCTTTGAGGCGGAGAATGGTTGGGTAACAGGAGTTAAAACTGATAAGCGCACTATCCCTGCGCAGCTGGTCATTGTGGCTGTGGGCGTGCGTCCCAATGTGGAGTTGGCGAAGGCAGCTGGCCTAGAGATTGGGCCTACGGGCTGCGTTGCCGTTAATGAATACTTGCAAACCAGCGACCCCTGCATCTATGCCGGTGGCGACTGTGCTGAAAATACTCATAGAGTGAGCGGAGCGAAAATCTTCACACCCATGGGCTCCACTGCCAATAAGCATGGCAGGGTAATCGCGGATAACATTTGCGGCGATGGCATTAAGTATCCCGGCGTTCTGGGCACGGGCGTATGCCGCATCTTCGGCGTCAGCGCCGGTGCAACGGGCCTCAACGAGCGCACTGCCGCGGCTGCTGGCTTGCAATTTAAGAGCGTGGTAGCACCTGGCTTTGATAGACTGGGCTATATGCCCGGGGCAGGGCGTATTGTGGTGAAGCTTTTGGCTGAGGAAGGCACCGAGCGCGTGCTGGGCCTGCAGGCAGTGGGGGCTAACGTGGATAAGCGCATTGATACCATGGTGGCAGCTCTGAGCTTCGGGGCAACACTGGAGGATTTGTCCAATCTGGACATTGCCTATGCACCGCCATTCAACGGGCCCATCGATAATCTTGCTACGGCGGCTAATGTGCTGCACAACAAGATGACGGGACA
>JBJDXC010000204.1:0-5692 GCA_051866475.1 Phascolarctobacterium sp. | reverse complement strand
CGCCATATTCCACCATCAGGCGTTTAAAGCCCTGCAAAATCTCGCAGATTTCTGAAACTAGCTCAAAGGGAATTATTTTATTTTTAAAGGTTGCCTCACCTAGGCGAATGCGTCGACTCACACGCTCGATGATTTTATACTTATCAAGATTACGATACTCTGTGATTTGCATACTAATCTTCTCAGAGCCCAGATGAATGGCGGCGAAGGTAGTATGTGTTTTACGTTTCATATGCAGCGCCTCCAAACTAATTATATATACTATATTCTGTTTCTAATGGAAAAGTCCTGCGTCCTTACATAAATTTGACAATTTTACACGGATTTTATCTTGGAACGCAGGAATTTTAGCTTTTGTGGGTAATATATACATAGTAACGTGGAGTTACTTGGAGGAGAGAGGAAAATGCAGAGAATAGCGATTATAGATATTGGCTCTAACTCGGCACGCCTAGTTATCAGTCATATCTACAAAAATGGGGCCTATAATATGGTCTATAACCAAAAGGAAGCGCTGCGTCTGAGCCAAAAGGTGGATGGGCAAAACCTCTTGACGGAGGAGGCCTTTACCAGCACCATTGAAACCATGCGCAGCTTTGCCCATATGTGCAAGATTTATCAGGCGGATAAGACCATCGCGGTGGCTACGGCGGCTATCCGTAATGCGTCCAATGGTGCGGAATTAGTAGCCCAGGTGGCGGAGCAAACTGGCATCCAACTGCACATTATTTCCGGCAAGACTGAAGCCTATATTAGCTATTTGGGCGTTATCAATACCTTGGATGTCAAGAACGGTATTATCTTTGACTTGGGCGGTGGCAGCACGGAGCTCATTCTTTTCAAAAACCGCAAGATTTTGGAGAGCGTTTCCCTGCCCCTAGGCGCTGTCAATACCACGGGCATGTTCAATATTCGCAACGAAATGCCTGCTAATGTCTACAATGATCTGAACGCCTTTATTATGAGCCGCTTAAACCAATATCCCTGGCTCAAGCAGAATAATCTGCCCTTAATCGGTGTTGGCGGTACCGCCCGTACCGTGGCCAAGATTATCCAGCGTGCGAAAAAATATCCTGCCGTCAAAATCCATAATTATGCTTATCCTGTGCAAACCTTTCGTAGCTTTTTCAATAAATTGCGCCTTACCAATTTGGAGCAGCGCAAAAAAATTTCCGGTCTCAGTACCGAGCGTAGCGATATTATTTTGGCAGGTAGCAGCATTATTAGCTGCCTTTTAGAAGCTACCGGCGCTAAAAAGCTTATTACCAGCGGCTGCGGCCTGCGCGAAGGTCTTTTCTATGATTATTACTCCAAGTCCAATAACGTACCCTTGATCGCCAAAAATATTTTGGAGCGCAGTCGTGAGAATACTCTGCGCCTCTTTGAATCTGACACCGGACATGCTCGCCATATTACTAAGCTAGCTCTGGCCATGTTCGATGGCTGGATGGAGCTGCATAAGGTGCGCAAAAATTATCGTAGGCTTCTGGAAACAGCTGCCATGCTCCACGATATCGGTATTACGATTAATTTTTATAGCCATGCTCGCCACAGCGCTTACATGATTCAAAATGCCAAGCTTTTTGGCCTAACCCACAAGGAGCAAATCATTACTAGCGCCATTGCCGGTTGGCATAATGGCGTTTCCAAAAATTACTTTAAGTCCCGCTTTTATAAGGAAATGCTCACGGATAGCAATTGGAAGCTCATCAACAAGCTATCCCTGCTCTTAGCCCTTGCTGAAAGCCTGGACTACTCAGAAATGCGCATGGTGCACACCCTCACTCCCAGCTTTAATAAAAAGAATGCTGTGCTTACCATTCATGCTGAGCATATGCCCACCATCGAAATGCATCAGCTGGAGGACCATCTCTCCTGGTTTAAAAAGACCTTTGGGGTGGAGCTGAAGGTAGAGGTTATTGAGGATCCTGAAGACATGCTTATTCCCGATGAGGATGCGCCCGATAGCGCTTTGGATAGACTGCTGCAGGAGCTGGATGCGGATAAGCCACAAAAGCAGATGTAAAAATAGCCCTAGCTATGAATCTCTTGACCATAGCTAGGGCTTGTTTTTTACTCTTTTTTATTTTACTCAGCAGCTGCTACCAAAATGCCATACACCATGAGGGCGGAGTTGTAGAGATCCTCTTCCTTCAGGTACTCCTCCACCGTATGCACATTGGCCATACCCGTGCCCAGAATTACGCAGGGTACACCGGCAGCATTAATAAAGTTGGCATCACTGCCACCGCCGGTCAAGGTCACATCGGGCGTAAAGCTGCAAAGCTCGCAGGAGCGCTTCGCCAAGGCCACTACCTTGCTCTCCTCAGCCACTAAGAAGGAGCTGTACTTGTGCTCCACCAAGGCCTCCGCCTTGGCTCCATGCTTTTCCACGCCAGCCACAATGCTGTTTACGATTTCATCGCGAATGGCCAGCAGCTTCTCATTATTGCGGCTGCGGGCGTCGCCCTCAATAGTAACCAGGTCCGGCACCACATTGGTGGCCACGCCGCCGGAAATAATACCGATATTGGCGGTGGTTTCCTCATCAATACGGCCATATCGCTGCACCTCGGCCAAGGCCTTGGCCGCAATCATGACAGCGTTGATGCCCTTTTCCGGCTCCAGGCCACCGTGGGCCTTTTTGCCGTGCACGCTGATTTTATACTTGTATTGGCCGGGGGCACCCACCACGATTTCACCGGGCGCGCCCTCGCCGTCTAGGGCATAGCCCACGTCCGCGCGTAGCTTGGACTTATCCATACAGCGGGAGCCGTTCACACCGCCCTCCTCCGCAATGGTGAAGAGAATCTGGATATCGCCGTGGTCAACGCCGCTTTCCAAAAGCAAGCGAATGCCCTCTAAAATGCCCTCCACGCCGCACTTGTCGTCACCACCTAAAATAGTGGTGCCATCGCTATAGAGCACGCCGTCCTTTTGCACAACAGTGGTGCCACCGCAGGGCTCCACGCCGTCCATATGAGCGGAGAGCAAAACACCCACTGCCCCAGCCTTAGTCGCTGGCAAAAAGGCCCACAAATTGCCGCAATTGCCACCTAACTGCTGGCCAGCGTCGTCCTCCTCAACAGTAAAGCCCAAGCTCTCCAGCTTAGCCTTGAGGTAATCAAATACAGGTCGCTCCTTGAGGGTGTGGCAGGGAATAGCCACAATCTCCTTGAATTCTGAGAGCATACGCTCTTTATTAACTTGAATCATGTTCTGCCTCCTTTGATAGTGCACAAAGCTGCAAGTGTATTGCTGCTATAGCAGCCTACACCAGCAATGTTATGAGATAAATCCGGTGTGCTCTAGGACTATTTTCACGCCAATTGCTATAAGCACTAGGCCACCGATAATATTAGCATTTTTACCTACGGCTGAGCCCAGGCGAAAGCCTGCCAAGCCACCAAAGGTGGCGATAGCGAAGGTCACCACACCGATCATGGTAGACGCCAGCCAAATATTAGTATTCAAAAAGGCCAGGCTAATGCCTACGGCTAAAGCATCAATGCTGGTGGCAATGGCCAGCACCGCCATCTCTTTAGTAGTATAGCTGTGCTTAATGCTGCAGGCCTCCTTGGCCTCACGAATCATATTCACGCCCAAATAACACAAAAGGGCAAAGGCCAACCAATGGTCGTAGGCCGTAATATAATCAATAAAAGAAATGGCGCCAAAATAGCCGATAACCGGCATCAAAAATTGGAAAAAGCCAAACCAGATGCCAAAGCGAAGAGCGCCGCCCGTCCTATCCTCAGGACTGAGCACCATGCTGCCACAGATGGACACTGCGAAGGCATCCATGGCTAGGCTCACTGATAACAATAATAATTCTAAAAGACCCATCTTCCCCTCATCACTCCAAAATTATTTTTTTCTTTTACTCAAGAGCTGCAAGAAGCGCTTGCGCTCGGCACTTATTTTTAAAACACGGAAAAAGCTGCCCGTGAACATGATGCCTAGGGCAATTGCTGCCGCATCCAGGCCAGCCGTCAGCAGGATGTTAATGCCCTGCTCGTAATTATTTTCTATGAGCTGGGCCATGCCGTTATACATACCTAGTCCCGGCACAATGGGAAAAATACCCGGAATAACAAATACCGTGGCCGGCTGCTTAAAAATACGGGCTGCCAGCTCGCTTAAAAGCGACAAAATCAATGTCGCACAAATATTGGCATAAAAGCTACTGGAGCCCATTTCCCGTCGCACATACAGGAACACAACCCAGCCCACAGCACCGATGATACCGCTAATGGGTAAGGTTTTGCGCGGAGCCTGCAGCAGCACCGCAAAGGCCACCGTGGTGGAGAAGGAGAAGGCTAAAGCGCTCACATAATCAATGGGCATCAGCGCACCTCCCTTGGCGAAGTGGCTAAGGGCCTAGACAAAGCTATTTTTCGACCCATAAATCCCACCCCCAATGATACCAAAGTAATAAGCTAAAGGCCAGGCCAATGGCTATGGAAATAGCAAAAAGCAGCGCTTCAGCAATGCGGCTGTTACCACTGACCAAATCGCCTGCCATATAGTCCCTCAGGCCGTTGGTGCAGGCCACACCGGGCACGAAGGGCATCAGGGAGCCTACGATGATATTGGTCTTAGTGCACTGAATGCTGATGGCACAACACAAAATCGTACAGGCACCAATGGCTGCCCCCGCCAAGGCATTTTCCCAAAAAGCGCTGGGACGATAGCCGCCTAGCTGCTTTAAGAGCACCATGGCAAGACCGCCGGTGAAAAAGGCAGCCACAAAATCATGACTGTTGCCTCCCAGCATGCCGGCAAAGGTAGCCGAACAGATGGCCGAAGCCAAGCACAGCATCCACTTGCCGTAGGGGGGACGACGCTGCAAAAAGTCCTGCAGCTTGCTCATGGCCGTGGGATAATCCACGGGATTTTGGCTGATATTATAGGAAAAATCGTTAATTTCGCTAATATTGGACAGATTAGTGCTGCGATTGCGAATGCGGCTCATCATGGTAGAATGGGGAGCGGACTTATCACCCACCAAAATCACCGTAGGAGTCACAAAGACATTAACCTCGTGGTAGCCACAGGTTTGGCAAAAGCGCATAATGGTGTCCTCTACGCGGGAGGTTTCAGCGCCACTTTTTAAAAGAGCTTCACCCATATTTAAAGCCACTTCCAGGATTTGCTCCCTGGTCATGGATTGAGCACTATTTTGTATTTTATTTGCCTCCATGCCTGTGGCTCCTTTCCCGCTTCATTTTGATAACTCTAAATAAACTACCCACAAACATAATGCCCAAGGCAATAGCCGAGGCATCCATACCTGCCTGCAGGAGCAGTGACATACCTAAATCATATTGCTTTTCGATAATTTTTGTCATGCCGTTATACATGGCAAGGCCCGGGACAATGGGGAAGATACCCGGAATGACAAAAACAGTGACCGGTCCCTTGAAGATGCGGGCAGCTACCTCGCTGAGCAGGGCCACCGCCACAGCTGCTGCCAAATTAGCGTAGAAGGAGTCCAGCTCTGCACCGTTGCGCAAATAAATATATACGAGCCAGCCCACAGCACCTACTAGCCCGCACAGGGGCAGGGAGCGCCGCGGCGCCTGGAAAATGATGCCAAAGGCCATGGTAGAAAGCATGGCGAAGATAAAGGCTTCCGGATAATTTAATAAAATCACGCCTGTCACCTGCTTTCATTCGAAAAATTGGGGAA
>JBJDXC010000203.1:0-5726 GCA_051866475.1 Phascolarctobacterium sp. | reverse complement strand
CATCATCCGTGTGGTAATCGGAAAACCAAAGCTCCATTCCATCACAACCTTATACCAGAACATTTATATTATTCACTTCAGGGTCTTCGGGGCCCTGCATAGAGCAGCCCTTCTCCTTAGCGTAGATGATATACTCAATAATCTCTTTAGTAATAACCTCGCCGGGAGCCAAAATAGGAATACCCGGAGGATAGCACATTACGAACTCAGAGCAAATCCTGCCCGCCGTCTCCCGAATAGGCAAAGGCTCATCCTTGGCATAGAATGCTGCCTGAGGCGAAACTACTACCTGGGGCGCAATATATTCCGTATTCAGCATCTTGGAGGGGTCACGGGAGTACAAACGCTTAATATCTGCCAGCGCACCTACTAAGCGCTCAATATCCTGAATTCTATCGCCAATGGACACATAGGCAAGAATATTGGCTATATCACCGAACTCGATTTGAATATCATATTCATCACGCAGCAAATCATATACTTCGATGCCTGCGAGGCCAATATCACGGGTATAGACGGAAAGCTTCGTCACATCAAAATCATAGATGCTGCTACCGTTCTTCAGCTCCTGACCATAAGCATAATAACCACCGATGGAATTGATTTCCTCACGGGCGTACTCGGCCATCTCGGCCACCTTTGCAAAGGATGTCTCACCCCGCATATACAGATTGCGGCGAGAAATATCAAGACTGGAAAGCAGCAAATAAGAGGCGCTGGTGGTCTGGGTCAGGTTAATAATCTGACTTACATATTCCCAGTTCACATTGGGTCCCGTTAAAAGCAGCGAGCTTTGGGTCAGGCTGCCACCGGACTTGTGCATGGAAACAGAGGCCATATCCGCACCAGCCGCCATAGCATTCACCGGCATATTAGGTCCGAAATAAAAATGGGTACCGTGAGCTTCATCCACTAAACACAGCATGTTGTGCTCATGAGCCAGCTTCACAATAGAGCGCAAATCAGAGCAAATGCCGTAATAAGTTGGATTATTCACCAAAACTGCCTTGGCATCGGGATTGGCCTTGATGGCCTTCTCCACCTCGCTCAGCTCCATACCGAGGGAAATACCCAGCTTACTATCCACCTCAGGGTTAATATAGACAGGTATCGCGCCATTCAATACCAGTGCATTAATCACGCTCTTATGCACGTTGCGAGGCAGAATAATCTTATCTCCGGCCTTCGTAGAAGACAGCACCATACTCTGCACCGAGGAGGTGGTACCTCCCACCATAAAAAAGGCATGAGCCGCGCCAAAGGCCTCTGCTGCCAGCTGCTCCGCATCCCTTATAACCGAAACAGGATGGCATAAATTATCCAGTGGCTTCATGGAATTGACGTCCAAATTTACACATTTTTCTCCAAGAAGCTCCCGCAGCTCCGGATTACCCCGGCCACGCTTGTGCCCGGGCACATCAAAGGGTACCACGCGCTTTTTGCGAAAGGCCTCTAGAGCCTCGTAAATAGGCGCGGATAGTTGTGAAAGTCTCTCCATAATCCTTCTCCCCAACAAATAAATAAAGACAGGTGCGCTATTCATCACCTGTCTTTGCTAATTTCCCTACACGTTTTTTGATAGACTACGATTTCTAGGGCGCATCTTACTTTCAGAGTTTGTAAGCAAATACCTTCACTACTCTTATTGACCGTTTCACAAGTGATACTCATTTTGATTGCTAGCAATCACCTTATAAAATTTGAGCGCAAGCTCAATCAATAATGTGGCTCGAGGCCACTCCGGCAGCAGTCCCGCCTGTCCGTATGGGCTTAACTATTATAAAAATAGTGGACTAATATTTGCATGAAAGCAAGCTGCATTCATGTAATTTAATTGTAGCATTTTTATACTGTTTCAGCAAGGGCTTTAACAAAATAAAAGGGTATATACCTCCCTGTTTTAACGACGATTGCGCCTATCCCGGCCGCTCTGGCTATAGAAGCGCCGTTTGTCCTCATACATGAGCATTTCTGCAGTTTTGATAAGCTCCTCCATGGACAGCTCTCCACGGCTATGGCTTTGTCCTACAGAGACAAAATAGCCTGCTGCATTAATGCGCTCCACCAAGGTCTTGAGGCCCGTGGTCACCTGTACATATTCCATATCCTGAGCCAAAACCACGAACTCGTCACCGCCGATGCGATACACATGCCTATCGCCAAATTGGGTACGCATCAAGGAAGCCACCGTTTGCAGCATTTTATCACCAGCAGCATGGCCCTGGGTATTATTCAATTCGTGCAAGCCATTTACATCCAGATAAATACAGCAAACATCATTATTGGGCAGCATAGGCTCCAAAATCTTTTTCTCAAAGCAGTTGCGGTTTAAGCAGCCTGTCAGGGCATCCCGCTCTGCCAAGCGCTGCTGCTGGGCCAGCTCCTTACGAGAGGTGCGCTCCAGCCAAATAAAGTAGCTGGACAATAGTAGCAGCTGTCCTGTTAGAAAGATAATTAGCAAAACACTGGTCTTATTGGCCCTAGCCAGAGCAATCTCTTCCGGAACAAAAACTGCCACACGCCAGTTATTAATCGAGGCAACCTTATAATAGAAGCAGCCATATTCTCCGGTAATGGCAGATTTCAAAATACTCTGACCCTCTTGTCCGGAGCGCAGCTTTTGGCGTATTTCTTCGTTATCATCACCTGATTTAATATCTCGATCAGATACATCCCAGAAATTACCTAATTTATTGCGGTGGGTATTAACAATAAAATCGCCGTTATTACCATCGATAACGAAATAATTAGCCTGTCCTTGGTAGATATTGCGATTCATAAAGGCCGGCAATGTCTTCAGATTGATGGCACCATAGAGCATGCCCACAGTTTTTCCATCCTTTACCACGGGCACGAAATTGCGCAGAACATAGATGCTAGGGTCAGGTATGGAGCGTATTCTATCAGTAAGATGGGCACCCTTAGCTGCTTCCTCCTCAAAAAACAGCTTACCGCGCACGTCCAAAACACCCTGCTTGGGCCAAACAAGTCTATCTCCGGGCAGCAAAAGTCCAATATGCTGCATCAGGGTATTAGCCTGAAAGCCCGTAATGATTTCCTGCACCACAGGTCCATCCAGCTGCTCCTGCTTGCTGATAATATCAGCTAAGGTCAGCAGCACTTCCCTATCTATATCCACCCTGCGAGTCAATTCCTCATCCACACGATTGGCAGAACGCTTTAAGGAGCCCCAAGCAGCATCCTCCTCCATCACGCCAATTTGATAAGAAACAAAAATGGATAACACAAGCAGTGTCATAATAACAACGCAGGTAATATGTATTTTTCGGGTGTAATTTAAGCTAAGAGTCTTTTTCATAGGTATGCCTCACATAGGAATGTGCTATAATTCTAGCACATTTGGCTATGTGTTTTCAAGCTTATTTTTATAAGTGTACTACAGTAAAAGAAGGCTGTCACATAAGCAACACTTTAACTACAATAAGCAATACAAAAAAGGAACTGTAGCGTCAGCTACAGCTCCCCTTTGGCCATATTAATTATTGTTTTTTGTCCTCAAATTTGACGAAGTCGTTGATGCCCAAGCCCGGAGCTACCATGGGAAGAACCATATCCTTGGGATTGATAGCTACCTCGATGAGATAGGGCTCCTGTACCGCCATGGCCTTGTCCAAGGCTGCGGACAGCTCTTCAGGAGTTGCCACATGCTCACCCTTAATGCCAAAGGCTTCCGCATATTTGACGAAATCCACATAGCCCGGCATCTCGCAGGCGGTGAAGCGCTTGGCAAACTGTACAGTTTGCAGCTGGCGAATCATGCCCAGGCCACTATTGTTGAAAACAATAGCGATGACGGGGATATTGTTGCTGGCGATAGTAAAGAGCTCGGAGCCGGTCATCTTGAAGCCGCCATCGCCGCTCAGGCTGATGGCGCGGCTTTCAGGGCGTGCCAGCTGTGCGCCCATGGCTGCCGGCAGGCCAAAGCCCATGGTGCCCAGGCCGCCGCTAGTGATGAGCTGGCGGGCGTATTCTATCTTTAGGTGCTGGGCTGCCCACATCTGGTGCTGGCCCACGTCCGTAGTAATGATGTAATCCTTACCCTTGATGACGGGGTTCAGCGCCTTAAAGAATTGGGGCGCTTCCTCGTCGCCAAAATCGTCGTCCATGCCCGGCCAACTAGCGATTTTATCCCACCAAGCGCTTAAATCGTGGGGCACACTGCCCTTCTCCAGCAGGTTCAGCGTCATATTCATGTTGCCCGTAATGCCGATGCTGGAATCGATATTTTTATCCAGCTCCGCAGGGTCAATATCCAAATGAATAATAGTTTTATTAGCACTGTAGCTGGAGCGCTCGCCCGTCACACGGTCGTTAAAGCGGCTGCCCACAGCCAGGATTAAATCTGCTTCCTTAACAGCGTTGTTCGCTCTTTCGTGACCATGAAGGCCCGTCATGCCTAGGAACAGGCTGCGATAAGCACTGATAGCCCCCAAGCCCATCAAGGTGCTCACAACGGGAATATGCAGCTTCTCGCACAGATGCATAGCGTCGTATTCCGCATCCGCGTTAATAACGCCGCCACCAACTAACATCACCGGCCGCTGCGCCTTATTAATGGCGGCCACTGCCGCGGCCACCCTATCCTTATCCGGTAGCACCGGTGGCAGGTCCCGCAGTCTATCCGGAGTATATTCTAAAACTGCAGTCTGTACATCGCGAGGCACGTCCACCAGCACGGGGCCGGGACGACCCTCCTTAGCCAGCTGAAAGGCCAAACGCAGGGTTTGAGCCAGATTTTCCGGCTTTTTAACCAAGAAATTATGCTTGGTAATAGGCATAGTAATGCCTGTAATATCCACCTCTTGGAAGGCGTCATGACCGATCAAGGCACGCTGCACCTGACCTGTAATGGCCACCACCGGGGTGGAATCTAAAAACGCCGTGGCAAGGCCCGTCACTAGATTGGTAGCACCAGGACCTGAGGTAGCGACACACACGCCCACCTTGCCACTGGCTCTGGCAAAGCCGTCCGCCGCATGGGCTGCTCCCTGCTCGTGGGCCGTCAATATATGCTGAATTTTGCTCTCCCGCAGCGCATCATAAAAGGGGAGAATTGCGCCTCCGGGATAGCCAAAAACTGTAGTAACTCCTTCTTCGGCCAATACCTTGACCATGATCTCCGCACCGGTCATCTGCATAGGCTCACATCCTTTCCTTCTATCTCACTCAAATTGTTCTAGCCTTTTCAGCATTGGGCCATTCAAAGCGCGATTCCTCCACTGCTAACGCAGTGTCGCCGCGCTCCAAGGCCACCAGGCCTGTCTGTACCATTTCGCTGATGCCATAGGGCCGCATAATATCCACGAAGGCCTTCAGCTTACCCTCGTCACCGGTGGCCACAAAAATCAAGGACTCGCCCGTAACATCCACGGGGTGTGCTCTAAATACCTCGGCCAGCTGAATCAGCTCCATGCGCTTGGCGCCTGCATGCACCTTTACTAAAACCATGCTCCGCGTCGCGCTGCTCCGCGGTGGCAGCACCTTTACCTTTTCTACCTCGACTAATTTAGCAAGCTGCTTGCACACCTGCACTACGGTGGGTTCATCAGCCTCCATGGTTACCGTCATGCGGGAAAACTCCGGATTTTGGGTGGTACCCACGGCCAAGCTGTCAATATTATAACCCCTGCGGGAAAACATTCCGGCTACACGCATCAAAACGCCGGGCTGGTTACGTACAACAATTGATAAAATTTGCTCCATAC
>JBJDXC010000202.1:0-5765 GCA_051866475.1 Phascolarctobacterium sp. | reverse complement strand
TTGAATTTGCCATGACCTTTGAAGAGCTCCAGTGCATGCTGGAGGGCAAGGATATTAAATTTGCCGATATGAATCCCTATGAATTTGAACGCGAAGCTTCCCGTCTAGGACTGGGCTATCCTCTCACCGCCGGTGTTACTGCCGCAGTTAAGGAAACTGTTACCGCTCTTGGCGGCGAGGTAAGCCAGGCTGTGTATGCCAGCGGCCTGGAAAACTGCTTCAAGACAGTTAAGCAGGCCAAGGATGGACGCATCGACTGCAGCTATATTGAAGGCATGGCCTGCCCCAATGGCTGTATTGACGGTCCGGGCACCGTGGGCGATTTCCACATTACCAAGGTAGCCCTGACCAAGTATGCTAATGCAGCGCCTAACCAGGAGGCCTTGGACAAAAAGCACACCAAATAGTGCTGGCCACAGCTAATACTATTTTTAATAAAATTTATTAAAAGAGTGGTCTAGGGATTTAGGCCACTCTTTTAACTACTCAATTAAAGTCCCTTATTGCTATTAATGGCATAAATTGATATAATAGTAAGGTATAGAGGGGGAATAGAACTATGAGTACCTTTGCCGTAACCTTGAATTATAATTGCAATTATGGATTTGTAGAATATAACGAAGCAACGAAAACTGCCACTGTAACTCTTCCTGTTGAGGAAGCTAAGGCTAAAGTGGAGCAGTTTTTGGCTACACCGCTCACATTGGATGTGCCCCAAGGGGAAACCATCCGCGATTTTGTGACTAAAACCTTGGATCCCTTGGCTAGCCTGGACAATTTTAAGGTTTGCCTGACCCGTCTGTGGGGACCCACCGGCGTCCGCGTAGAATGGAGCATGCCTCCGGGAATGGCGGAACGCCTGTAAAGCAGTATATGGCTCCGTAGCATAGCTGGATAATGCAGCGCTCTCCTAAAGCGAAGATCGACGGTTCGAATCCGCCCGGGGTCACCATATGAAAATTTAAGCCCAGTCTCTGATACCAGGGACTGGGCTTTTTGTTATACAAAAAGCGCTTTATTCTCTAATAAATTCCTGCAAAATTACAGCTTTTTATGGTAAAATATCCAAAAGGAAAGGCGGTGTGTTTATGAAAAAGTATGCAAAAGTTGTTTCTCTCACAATCATTTTTTCTTTAATTCTGCCAATTGCAGCATTAGCCTCTTATGTTGGTAATGCACAGACTTACAAATTCCATTCACCCGGTTGCCGTTGGGAAAAGAAAATTAAAACTGGTAACAGGGTCATTTTCAATGACAGAACTGAAGCTGTAAACCGTGGCATGAAGCCATGTGGAGTTTGTCGTCCATAATAATTCTACAAAAATATAGCATTTAGCGGCCAATTCGGCCGCTTTTTCTTCTTCATACACAATATACTTTAGGCCGGAGGCTGCTGTTTGTTTATATAATATATATACAAACGACATATATTGTGTTATAATTACATCAGGAAATTCGTTAAATGAAGAAAGGGGTAAACAAAATGGCTGCAAAAACTGCAAGTGTATTGGCTCGTATCGAACCTGATGTGAAGATGCAAGCTGAAGAAGTAATGGAACGACTAGGTGTTCCTGCTTCCGTTGTCATTAACATGCTGTATAAGCAAATCATTCTTACCCAAAGCATCCCATTTTCAGTATCCTTGACCAAAAGGCCTTTGGCTAGAAACGAAATGAGCAAGGCTGAATTCGATGCTATGATGAGCCGAGGCTATGCCGATGCAATAGCTGGTCGCCATGAAGATGTGGATAAAGTCTTTGATGAATTAGATGCGAAGATTGATGCCCATGGCTGATACCTATCGTGTTCGAGTAACCGCATACGCAAAAGAGCAGCTGAATGCCGTATCTGATTATATTCTTGACAAATACAAATCACCTATAACAGCAAAGAACACCTCAAGGCGTTTGCGTAGTGCTATTAAATCCTTATCGTTTATGCCTAGCAGAATAGGTCTTGTTGACGAAGAGCCTTGGTGTAGCTATGGTATCCACAAAATGGTAGAAGGCAATTATCTAATCTACTTCTGGATAGATGAGGATAGCCACATGGTTATAGTAACCGGCATCGTCAACGGACGGATGGAACAATCCTATCAGCTTGAAAGGATGGACCTGTTTTAAAAGGAATATTCATCCATGATAGCTACTCGCTATGGCAATTTCACGATTGCTATGATATAATTTGGCGTGTTAAAGAACGCCCTTGAATTTCTGGCATAAAAATCCCTGAAACCCTTGCGGAGCAAGGCTTTCCCCCGTATCGAGGAAATTTTGGAAATCCGTGAAACTAAAGATTAAGCCCAGTCTCTGATACCAGGGACTGGGCTTTTTTCTATCTCCTGCTGAACACAGGCTGCAAGCGCTGGGCCATAGGCAGCTTGTCGCCGGTCACAGCTAGCTGCGCCATCTCGTACAGCGCTGCCTGGGCGCTAACAGGCTCCAGCTTGTTGTGCACACGGCGATAAGTGCCGTTGGATTGCATCATGTGCGCGCCCACATTGTCGCGCAAATACAAATCCAAAAGGCCCTTAATGCGGCGGATATGCTCCTCCGTTTCCACAGGGAAGAACAGCTCCACGCGATCGTTCAAGTTACGGGGCATCCAGTCCGCACTGGACAGGTACAGCTGCTCCTCGCCACCATTGGCGAACCAGAAAATCCGGCTGTGCTCCAGCTGGCGTCCCACGATGCTGCGCACCGTGATATTCTCGCTGATACCCTCGATGCCCGTGCGCAGGCCGCAGATGCCGCGCACAATTAAATCAATATGCACGCCAGCAGCGGAAGCCTCGTACAGCTTTTGAATAACAGGATAATCAATCAGGGAGTTCATCTTGGCAATAATATGACCTTCCTTACCCATATTCACCATATTAATCTCGTTATTAATCAAGGAGTAAATCTTTTCGCGCAGACCCAAGGGAGCCATTACCAGCTTGTTCCAAACAGGGGGCTCGCCATAGCCGCTGAGCAGATTAAAGAAGGCAGAGGCATCAATGCCGAACTCATCATTGGCGGTCATCAGGCCCAAGTCCGTATAGAGCTTAGCGGTGCTATCGTTGTAGTTACCGGTGCCTAAATGCACGTAACGCTTGATGCCGTTATCCTCCTTGCGCACAATGAGAATAATCTTGGCGTGGGTCTTGAGGCCCACCAGACCATAGATGACATGGCAACCAGCTTTTTCCAAGCGGCGGGCCCAGAGAATATTATTCTCCTCATCAAAGCGAGCCTTCAGCTCTACCAAAACCGTGACCTGCTTGCCGTTTTCTGCGGCTCTCGCCAAGGCCGCAACAATGGGGCTGTTACCGCTGACGCGGTACAGAGTCTGCTTGATAGCCAGCACCTGCGGGTCATCGGCAGCGTCGCTCACCAGCTTCACTACGGGGTCAAAGCTTTCATAGGGATGGTGCAAAAGAATATCATTCTGGCGGATAGAGGCAAATAAATCGCTGTCATCGGGCAGCTCTAGGGGACGCTGGGGTACAAAGGGCTCATGGAGCCAGGGCCACATACCCTTAAGACCTGTAAATTTAAAGAAGCAGGTGGGGTCCAAGGGCCCATTAATTTCATAAATTTCTAGGTCGGACACATCCAGATTATCCTCTAGGAATTTCTTGATGCGGCTGTTATTGGTCTTGAAGATTTCTAAGCGCACCGCAGCACCACGCTTACGCTTGCGCAGGGACTCCTCCACCTCTTTTAAAAGGTCGACGCTGTCCTCTTCTTCTAAATCCAAATCGCTGTCACGGGTTACGCGGAAGGGCACCACATCCAGAATCTGGCAGCCCTTGAAGAGGTCCTGACAATGACTGGCTATTACATCCTCCAAAAAGACGAAGGTGCGTCTTTCCTCAGGCGGGATTTCTAAAATGCGGTCCAAAACAGAGGGCACTTGGATGAGGCCCATACTGTGCTCGCCATCGGATTTAATCAGCTCCACGGCTAGATTCTGTGTCTTATTGGCCAGGAAGGGGAAGGGACGGGAAGCATCCACGGCCATGGGGGTCAAAACAGGATAGATAACCTCGCGATAATACTCCTCCAGCCAATCCTTGCCCATATCGGTCAGATTTTCCACGCGACGAAAATGCAGTCCCACCGCATCCATCTCGCCCAATAACGCCATTAAATATTTCGTTTGGGTGCGAATTTGCTCATGGGCTGACTCGGCAATGGCCTCCAGTTGGTCCTTCACCGAAAGTCCTGTCGCATCCAGCTTTTCTACGCCGTTATCAAGGCTGTTCCACAATCCTGCCACGCGCACCATAAAGAATTCATCAAGATTAGATGCTGAAATAGCGATAAATTTTAAGCGCTCCAAAAGAGGAGCCTCCTTGAACATGGCCTCCTTCAAAACACGTAGATTGAATTTCAGCCAACTCAGCTCACGATTATAAAAATATTCCGGTTTATTTAATTCTAGCTTTTTCATTATTTATCCACCCGTTCTAAAATCGGCTTAATACCATAAACTTCCTCGAAGAAGGCGGCCTTATCCTCAAAGGTCCACATTTCCAAAGCCAAATCCATCTTGCTCACAGCTTGAATCTTGAGCTTGTTATCCTTCAAGGTAACGCTGCAGCTGCGAATTTTTTGCAAATAGCTACGGTCGAGAGCATCGGCCAAGCGCACAATAGCAGCCAATTTGGCTACCACGGCCACCATATCCTTGGGCACATAGGGTGCCTCAGGCTTGCTCTGGTCAAAGAGCCTATTGGCATGATAATAAGAGGCCAGCGCCACAATGCGCTTATCCCTATCACTCAAGCCCAGTATATCCGTGGAGGAAATCAGCTGGTAGCTGTACAGGGAATGACTGCGCATGCAAATATATTTGCCTATATCATGGAGAATGCAGGTGGCTCTGAGCAGCAGACGCTCGTACTCACCCATGCTGTAATTTTTGGCAATGGCTTCAAAAATGGTCACAGCCAAGCGCTCCACCTGCTGCACATGGTGCTTGTCGTATAAATAACGCTTGCCAATGCAGTGGAAAAGGCTAATCAACTCCTGCTCCCACTCCTTGCACAGGGCCAGATTGGTCTTGCGGCCAATATGCAAAAGCTGCATGCCATCGATAAAGCTGTCGCCGGTGATGACAATCTCCTGTGCTGGCAGCAAATGCAGCAGCTGCTCGTACAGTAGCACCGTGGGCAGGGCTAGCTCGGCCACATGCTCAGGAATATTATAGGCACTGATGAGCTGGGGCAAATTCATCCGCCGCATCTTGGCAAAGAAATTATGGAAATCCTCCGCTTTAATGCGATGCACCAGCTGCTCCTCATCCAATCCCAGCATACGCAGCAGCAGCTCCGTTTCCGTGCCGGATAGCACCAAATATTGCACGCTGCTCTGCTGCAGCTCTTGGCGTACAGGGCCGATGGTGCTGCTCAAAAATTCCGTCAGCGCCTTATTAAAATGGATGCTCTCCCTGCGGTTGCGGGCAAAGCTTTCCTTGATGCGGATAATGCCCACGTGGAAATTTTCCTGATAGCGGATTTGCTCGTCCTGAACCAAGGTTACGCCCAAGCCACCGCTGGAAATATCCATCATCAGCATACCCTCGCGCTCACTGGAGATTTTTTCGTTCTTTAAGGTTTTACGAATAGCCACAAATTTAGTATAAATTTCCTTTGGCATATCCACAACCTCGACCTCGAGGCCGGTCTTGCTATAAATCTGGTCCAAGAGGAAGATTTGGTTGCTGGCCTCCCGCACAGCGGTAGTAGCCTGCAGTTTGTACTCTTCCACGCCATATTC
>JBJDXC010000201.1:0-5931 GCA_051866475.1 Phascolarctobacterium sp. | reverse complement strand
CATTATTGAGGAGCGACGCGAGGATGTAGAGGCCGCGGCTGCGGAGCAGGGCCTGCAGGTGGACGCCATCGATCGTCGCGGTGGCTGGGTAGTAATGCAGTTTAGTAAAAATTAATTAGAGGGTTTAATTATGCATAGGTTCTTTGTTCCTCAATTATATAGTGAGGAAATGTATATTGAGGGCGTGGATGCGCGGCATATTAGCAAGGTGCTGCGCATGCAGCCCGGGGATAAGCTGCAAATCGTCAGCGACGATGGGGTGAGCGCGATGGCGGCAATTACCGCCATCGATAGCGAGCGTGTCTCAGTGCGCTGCTTAGAAAAGCTGGCCGAAAGCCATGAGCCACGGGTGAAGCTGGTGCTGGCCCAGGGCTTGGCTAAAGGCGAGAAGATGGACTTCATCATTCAAAAGGCGGTGGAGATGGGTGCTTACAGCGTCATCCCCGTGGCCATGGAGCACAGCGTGGTGCGACTGGATGGCGTGAAGGCTGCCAAAAAGGTGGAGCGCTGGCAGAAAATTGCCGAAAGCGCGGCCAAGCAAAGCAAGCGGGACCTTATCCCGCAGGTGCAGCCGGTCCAGTCCATGGCCGAGATGCTAGCTAGCTGTGACTGCGAGACTAAGATTATCGCTTATGAATGCGAGGACCGGCTGAGCTTGAAGGCCGCGCTGAAGGCAGCGGAGGCCGCCGGGGGCATCCATGAGCTGCTGCTCGTGATTGGCCCGGAAGGCGGCATTAGCGAAGGCGAGCTGGAGCTGGCCCGTCAGGCGGGGGCTGTGCCCGTGAGCCTGGGGCGACGCATTTTGCGAGCCGAAACGGCTGGGCTTGTGGCCATCAGTGCTATTTTTTATGAAACAGGAGATTTAGGAGACTAAGCATAAATGAAGAAAATTGCTTTTTATACCTTGGGCTGCAAGGTGAACCAGGCCGACACCGCCAGCATGGAGGGGATTTTTCGTCAAGCTGGCTATGAGGTAGTGGACTTTGGCGCTCAGGCGGATGTGTATCTCATCAATACCTGCGTGGTGACCAATACGGGCCAGCGCAAATCCCGTCAGATTATTAATCGGGCGGTGCGCCATAATCCGCTGTCCCTGATTGTGGTCACGGGCTGCTATCCCCAGACTGCTCCCGAAGAGGTGCGCGCCATTGCCGGTGTGGATGTGATCATCGGCAATCAGGAGCGTGGCCGCATTGTGGAGCTGGTGGAGCAGGCCTTGGAGCACAAGCAGACGGAGATTTTGGATAATGTGCAAAAAATGACGGTGGATACCAAATTCGAGGAGCTTGGGGTGGGTACGGAAACGGATAAAACCCGCGCCTTCCTCAAAATTCAAGAGGGCTGCAATCAATACTGTACCTACTGCATTATTCCCTACGCTCGCGGCCCGCTGCGCAGCCGTAGCCTAGAGAGCATTCGCGCCGAGGTAGCCAAGCTGGTGGAGGCAGGCTATAAGGAGGTTGTGCTCATCGGCATTCACTTGGGCTGCTACGGTAAGGAGCTAGCCAAAGAAGGTCTGCATGTGACCTTGTATGATGCAGTGAAGGCGGCCTTGAGTGTGGAGGGTATGTGCCGTGTGCGCTTGGGCAGTCTGGAGTCGGTGGAGGTGGAGCCGCGTCTTTTAGAGCTCATGGCTCAGGAGCCGCGCCTATGCAAGCACTTGCATTTGCCCTTGCAAAGCGGCTGTGACAAGATTTTAGAGTCCATGCATCGACCCTATACCACTGCTCGCTTTACGGAGCTGCTCCAAGATATTCGCAAGCAGGTGCCGGATGTAGCCATTACTACGGACGTGATTGTGGGCTTCCCGGGAGAAACCGAGGAGGATTTCAAGACTACTATGGCTTTTGCAGAAGCCTGCGGCTTTGCCAAGATGCATATTTTCCCTTATTCCAAGCGCAAGGGAACGCCGGCGGAGAAGATGCCTCATCAGGTGGACGAGGCAGTGAAGAGTGAGCGCGCGGCCCGTTTGGCAGAGGTTGATGAAAGGCTGCATCATAAAATGCTGGAGTCCATGGTGGGTAAAACTGAAGAG
Source organism: Phascolarctobacterium sp. (assembly GCA_051866475.1). Classification (GTDB taxonomy): domain Bacteria; phylum Bacillota; class Negativicutes; order Acidaminococcales; family Acidaminococcaceae; genus Phascolarctobacterium_A. Next base: position 3,896 of record JBJDXC010000201.1, on the reverse strand, counting down.
GTGTTGTTCGAGCAGCCAGTGGACGCAGCGCATATGGAGGGCCTTTGTGGGCCGTATGTGCGCGTTGTTGTACCGGGGACGGAGGAGCTGTCTAACACTATTGCCCAAGTGAAGCTTACTGGCATAGTTGATGATTGGTTAGTTGGTGAAATTGTGTAGTAGACGCTCCAAGTGGTACCTATGACGTGCTAACAAAAAATACTCAAAACTAGCAGGAATTTAGAAATTTTTATAGAAGATAATCCAGATAGAACAAGACGAGAGGAGGGACATGAAACATGGCTGAGGATTGCATTTTTTGCAGAATTATTAAGGGGGAAATTCCCTCTACCAAGGTATATGAAGACGAGAAGATGATTGCGATTAACGACGTTGCTCCCGCAGCGCCGGTGCATGTGCTGCTGCTTCCCAAGGAGCACACTGCTAATATCACCACTGCTGAGCCGGAATTGGTTGCTTATATGCTGAGCAAGGTAAAGATGATTGCCGAAAAAACCGGTATTGCCGAGAAGGGCTTCCGCGTTGTCATTAACACTGGTGATGACGGTGGTCAGACTGTAAAGCATTTGCATATTCATATTATCGGCGGCAAAGTATTGGGTTGGCCTCCGTGCTGAAATTCTTGACAAATGTTGAACTTTCCTGTATAATAGGTCAGTAAGTGTTTTTAGGTGGCAACATCTAATTACTTAATTTGCAGATACACTTCCCTAAGTGTGTGGAGGGAGGGAGAACAGATGGCAGAAATTAAAGTTGGCAAGAATGAAACTTTAGACAGCGCACTGCGCAGATTTAAAAGAGCAACCCAAAAGGCAGGCATTCTTTCTGAGGTAAGAAAACGCGAGCATTATGAAAAACCTAGCGTTGCCCGTAAGAAAAAATCCGAAGCAGCCAGAAAACGTAAGACCAGATAATTGGAGGCGGGCTGTATGTCTATAAAAGACCAATTAACTGCTGATATGAAGCAAGCCATGAAGGACAGAGAGGCCGGCAAGCTGCGTCTCAATGTTATTCGCATGGTGCGTGCTAATATTAAGAACGTTGAAATCAATGACAAAAAGGAGCTCACCGATGATGAGGTTCTGGCTGTCTTGATGAAAGAGGTCAAAATGCGTCAGGACTCTTTGGAGGAATTCCAAAAGGCCGGTCGTGACGAGTTGGTTGCCCAAGCCAAGGAAGAGATTGCTATTTTGAAGAAATATCTTCCGGAAGCTCTCGGTGATGACGAACTGAAAGCCATCGTAGCAGAGGTAATTGCCGCTGTGGGCGCTACCAGTCCCAAGGATATGGGTAAGGTAATGCCGGCTGTTATGGCCAAGACCAAGGGCCGTGCAGATGGCAAACGCATCAATGCTATCGTTCGTGAATTACTCAAATAACCATGATAACCGTGTTGGAGAAATCTAGCACGGTTATTTTTTTGCTTTTTTTATGACATAAAGTGACTAATAGAAACAATATTTGTCCGAATATGTCGATATGCTAATGGGAATATAAGATATTTTATATGTATCATAGGACTATTATGTTTCACATAGGCGATTAATTGTACTTACGATGGTAAAAGATGCTTATATTGATAAATAAATTGAAAATACTTGAAAAAATCTCTAGCGCTGAATAGACTTCTGTGATATAATAAATTTGTATTCTTGTATGCTTTTTGGGAGAGTAATGTGTAAGTAGTCTTAAGATTTGCTTTTTTATTAAAAGAGTGGGGGAGACGAATCATGTCACAGGTGTCGACCGGTACGGTCATAATTGATTCTGACTACAAGATTGTGAATTTTAGTGAGGCTGCCGCTGCCCTCTATCCGGGGCTGCATAAGGGTGCCCTTTGCTACAAGGCTTTTATCAATCGCAGCGTGCCCTGCAATAATTGCCCGATAATGGGTGGTACCTTGGATGATGGTGCCTCCAGGGATGTTTTATTGCCCATAAGTCATGCCGATAGCCTCTTAGAGGTGCCCTTGGCCAATGGTAAGACGGGCTATGTGCTTACGTTCAAGCTGACAGGGGAAAAGGAGCAGCTTACGAAGCGCTTGGCCGCCGATGCGGACAATCTGCATGTTATGAGCATTATTAATACGCTGTCCGGTGACGTGAGTGATTTGTATGAGGTAAATATTGCGACCAAAGAGGTCAAGGTTTACCGCTCCGCAGGCAAGGCCTTGGGCGTTATAGAAGAGATAAAAAAGGCGCCCCGGTATGCCGCTGCTTTGGAGACCTACATCGTACAGAATGTGCATCCCGACGATCAGGACGAGATGCGTCAGGTGGCAGCGCTGTCCAATATTTGCCACGTTTTAGAGGATACAGAAAGCTTTTTCTATCATTATAGAGTTTTGCGCGCTGGTGAAGTACATTACTATTATATGAAATGTACTCGCATCGGCACGGCTGACTCCTATGCCAGCGTTATTTTTGCCTTCGCCAATGAGGACGCCTCCATGGATAAGAGCCAGCTGAAGAAGATTTTGCAAAAAGAAAAGCAACAGGAGCTGGCATGTGGCATCAATGGTGAGGAACGGGACGAGCTGACCGGCCTTTATTCACAGAAGGCCTTCACTTATCAGGCGAAAAAGCTACTGGATGCCCATCCTCATGATAGCTTCAATGTTTCTATTTCCGATATCAAGAATTTTGAATTAGTTAATACCATGTATGGCGAGGCCAAGGGTGATGAGCTCTTGAAGTGGTTGGCTTCCTTCTATGTGGAGGCTTATCCTGAGGGAATAGTGGGTCGCTATGGCATTGACCAGATGGTAAGTATTTATAAAAATCCCACGCTGGAGCAAAAGGTAAAGTCCGTAAGCTTGTTCAAGCATTATTTGGAAAAAGCACCCGTGCCCAATGTGGTTGTCAAATTTGGCGTTTACGAGGATGTGGACCGCAATGTGGCGGTGGCGCATATGTGCGCAAGGGCGCTTTTGGCTGTGAATAGCATTAAGCGTGATTTCCGCCGCACCTTCGCCAAGTACAGCGGTCCTATTAGCCAGAACCAGCTGCGGGCTCAGACCTATGAAGCACGCTTTAGCGAGGCTATTCAAAAGAAGGAGTTCGTAGTGTGGTACCAGCCTAAATACGACCCTTATCGCGAGGAGGTTGTGGGTGCTGAGGCCTTGGTACGCTGGCTTACTCCTGAAGGCATGATTCCGCCGGGTGAATTTCTGGATGTGTTTGAGTCCGATGGCCTTATTGAAAAGCTGGATGAATATGTGTTCCGTACTGTGTGCCAGCAGCAAAAGACTTGGGCTGAGCAGGGACGCCAGCTGATGCCTGTTTCTGTGAATGTATCCCGCTGCAGTCTGTTTGGTCAGGATATCGTAGGTCGCTATAAAAAGATTATTGAAGAATGCGGTGTCGACCCCAAATATGTGCCCATTGAAATCACGGAAAGCGTGGCCTTGGCCAATCTAAAGATTAAGCCCATTGCGGATGCCTTCTTTGAAGCGGGCTTCCACCTGCATATGGATGATTTTGGCTCCGGTCGTTCCTCCTTAAATGGTCTCACGGTGCTGCATTTTGATGTGGTGAAGCTGGATAAGAGCTTGATTGATTTCATCGGTAACCGCAGTGGCGAGCTGATTTTGAACTACACCATGGCCTTGGGCAAGGAGCTGGGCAAGCAGCTGGTGGCCGAGGGCGTGGAAACCGAGTCCCAGCTGATGTTCTTAAAAATTAATGGCTGTGACACCATTCAGGGTTACTATTATTCCAAGCCCCTGCCCGTGGAGGAATACGAGCGCAAAGCATATGGCGAGGAAGATAAATAGCTCTTTACGAGGAAAACAGAGGAAGATTTCACGCTTAACAAGCTATTTTTGTTGAAAAATTTACATATTAGTGATATGATAATATCGGTTGCTGGTGTAAACCAGAAAATTGTGCGCTTA
>JBJDXC010000200.1:0-5943 GCA_051866475.1 Phascolarctobacterium sp. | reverse complement strand
CGGAAAATGATATGATTATAATGTATCAAATTGTGATGAAGAATCTGAAGCTAAAATAATAGTTTTCAGATGTTTTTTCATGAATAAAAATGCTTGGGAGGCATACAAGAAATGATTGATCGCTATACTCATCCGGAAATGGGCAACATTTGGACCTTGGAAAACGAATTCCGTACCATGTTGAAGGTTGAAATTCTGGCTTGCGAAGCAATGAACAAGCTGGGGATTGTGCCTGACGATGCTTTGAAGGATATTCAGAACAAAGCTGATTTCCGTTTGGAGCGTATTAAAGAAATTGAAGCAGTAACCAACCACGATGTTATTGCCTTCTTGACTAACGTGGCTGAATATGTTGGTGATGCATCCAAATATATCCATAAAGGCTTGACCTCCAGTGACGTTAAGGACACTGCCTTGTGCTACATGACCGTACAATCCGCAGATTTAATCCTGCGTCATCTGGAAAATTTCCATGAAGTTCTGCGCCGTCGCGCTGCTGAATTCAAAAACACCGTGATGATCGGTCGTACCCATGGCATTCATGCTGAGCCAATGACCTTCGGCATGAAGTTCCTGCTCTGGTCCGACGAAATCGAACGCGATATTGAACGCTTGAAGCAAGCTCGTGCAATGATGGCAGTGGGCAAGCTGTCCGGTGCTGTTGGCACTTATTCCAATATCGATCCCTTTGTAGAAGAATATGTTTGCAAAAAGCTGGATTTGAAGCCGGTGCGCTTGGCAACCCAGGTTATTCAACGTGACCGCCATGCACATTTCCTGACCACCTTGGCTATCATTGGTTCTTCCTTGGATAAGATGGCTACCGAGATCCGCAATCTGCAACGTACCGATATCCGTGAAGCAGAAGAATATTTTGCACCCGGCCAAAAGGGCTCCTCTGCTATGCCTCATAAACGCAACCCCATTACCTGCGAAAAGGTAAGCGGTATGGCTCGTCTGCTCCGTGGCTATGCTGTAGCAGGCCTTGAGGATGTGGCTCTGTGGCATGAGCGCGACATTTCCCATTCCTCTGTAGAGCGCGTCATCCTGCCGGATGCTACTATTGCTCTGGACCATATGCTGCGCAAATTCACCAATATCATCGATAAGCTGTTGGTATATCCTGATGCTATGATGGCTAATCTGAACAAGACCGGCGGCCTGATTTTCAGCCAGAACCTCTTGATTGCCTTGGTAACCAAGGGTGTGCTGCGTGAGGATGCCTATAAATGGGTACAACGCAATGCTATGGCTCGCTGGCTGGAGGGTGCAGATTTCAAGACCAATGTTGAAGCTGACCCGGACATTAAGAAATACCTGACTGACGAAGAAATCGAGCATTGCTTTGATCCTAAACCCATGCTGCGCAATGTGGATTTGATTTTCTCTCGTTTCGGTTTATAATTGAAGAAATAATAAGGAGTGACCATTAATGTCATCTGTGATTGTTTTAGGTGCTCAATGGGGCGATGAAGGTAAAGGTAAGATTGTTGACTATTTGGCTCAAAAGGCTGATGCTGTAGTGCGCTACAGCGGCGGCTCCAACGCCGGTCATACCGTTGTGGTTAATGACATTAGCTACAAGCTGCGTCTTCTGCCCTCAGGTGTTCTGTTTAAGGATAAAATCAATGTTTTGGGTAATGGCGTAGTCATCAATCCTGGCGTAGTGCTGGCTGAAATCGCCGGCATGAAGGAAAAGGGTATTGATTGCAGCAATCTAGTAATCTCTGACCGCGCTCATGTGGTTCTGCCCTACCATCAACGCTTAGACGAGCTGCAGGAGGAATCCTTGGGCAGCCACAAAATTGGCACTACTAAGGGCGGCATCGGCCCCTGCTACATGGACAAGGTAGCACGCGTAGGCATTCGTGTCTGCGATTTGATGGAGCCCGAAACCTTTGCTGAAAAGCTGAAGGTAAATATGGAAGCTAAGAACGCCATCATCACTAAGATTTATGGCGCTGAACCCTTTGATTATGACACCGTGCTGAAGGAGTATCTGGGCTATGCTGAGCAGCTGCGTCCTTATGTAGCAGACACCGGCGTAGTTTTGGACGAGGTTTTTGCTGCTAAGAAAAATGTGCTCTTTGAGGGAGCTCAGGCAACCTTCCTTGATATTGACCATGGTACCTATCCCTATGTTACCAGCTCCAATCCGACTGCTGGCAACGCATGCACCGGCAGTGGTATCGGTCCCCGCTTCATTGACCATGTTGTGGGCGTAGTTAAGGCTTATACCACTCGCGTAGGCGAAGGCCCCTTCATCACCGAGCTTTTGGATACCGATGGCCCCGGCACTCAAATCCGTGAAACTGGTCATGAGTATGGCACTGTAACCGGTCGTCCTCGTCGCTGTGGCTGGCTGGATGCCTTCATGCTGCGTTATAGCGCTCGTTTGAACAGCCTTGATTATTTGGCTATCACTCGTCTGGATATTCTGGACCACATGCCTAAGATTAAAATGTGCGTAGGCTACAAAATTGGCGATGAGGTGCTGAAGCGCATTCCTGCAAGCCTTAATGTTTTAGCTAAGGTGGAGCCCATTTTTGAAGAGTTCGAGGGCTGGATGACCGATATCAGCGGCATTCGTGAATACGACAAGCTGCCTGAAAACGCTAAGAAATACTTGGCTCGCATTGCTGAGGTTTCCGGCGTAAAGCTGGGCATTGTGTCCGTTGGTCCTAACCGCGAGCAAACCATCGTGCTGAAGGAACTGCTGTAAGCTCATTTAAGTTGTACAAAGATCCTGCATCCTCGGGTGCAGGATTTTCTTTTTGGCGAGGTTTGTGCCCTTAAGAGAGGTTTTCCTTGCAGGATTGCGCGTAGTAGGCTATAATGAATACGGACATTATTCCTGTGATAATGGCTTTTAAAAAGCTTTTCATAGTTAATAATTAGGGAGTATCTTGCAAATGAGGGAGGATAAAATTATGGAAAGAAAAGTTGGTACTGTTTCCCGTGGCATTCGTTGCCCGATTATTCGCGAAGGAGACAATTTGCCGGAAATAGTTGTTAATAGTGTCTTGGAGGCGGCTGAGAGCGAGGGCTTTAGCCTGCGTGACCGCGATGTTATTGCTGTTACTGAGTCCGTTGTGGCACGTTCCCAAGGCAATTATGCTACTATAGAGGATATTGCTGCCGATGTAAAGGCGAAGCTGGGCGGGGGTACCATTGGTGTAATTTTCCCCATTCTGTCCCGCAATCGCTTTGCTATTTGCCTGAAGGGTATTGCTATGGGTGCGAAAAAGATCGTGCTCATGCTCAGCTATCCCAGTGATGAAGTGGGCAACGCTTTGATTACCTGGGATCAGGTGGACGAGGCTGGTATAAATCCCTATAGCGATGTACTAACCTTGGCAAAATATCGTGAGCTCTTTGGCGAGAATAAGCATGAGTTCACAGGCGTGGATTATGTGCAATATTATGCTGATTTGATTAAAGAGGCTGGGGCTGAGGTTGAAGTTATCTTCGCTAACCAGGCTAAGACTATTTTACAATACACTGATTGCGTTCTGAACTGCGATATCCATACCCGCGCTAGAACCAAACGTATTTTGCTAGCTGCTGGTGCCAAGGTTGTGTGCAGCCTGGATGATATTTTGAGCGCACCTGTTAACGGTAGCGGCTGCAATGAGCGCTATGGCCTTTTAGGCTCCAATAAATCCACTGAGGACAAGATTAAGCTCTTCCCCAGAGAATGCCAAGGCATGGTGGAGGAAATCCAAGCTTCCATTTTGGAAAAAACCGGCAAGCATGTGGAGGTTATGGTGTATGGTGACGGCGCCTTTAAGGATCCTCAGGGCAAGATTTGGGAGCTGGCCGATCCCGTTGTATCCCCTGCCTTTACCCATGGCCTCATCGGTACTCCTAATGAGCTGAAGCTGAAATATTTGGCTGATAATGATTTCAAAAATCTCAGTGGCGCCGCTTTAAAGGATGCCATTTCTGCAGCTATCAAGGCTAAAAATGGCAGCCTGGTGGGCAATATGGCTTCCCAAGGCACCACTCCACGCCAGCTGACCGATTTGATTGGCTCCCTGTGCGATTTGACCAGCGGCAGCGGTGACAAGGGTACTCCGGTAGTCCTAGTACAAGGCTATTTTGATAATTTCACTGATTAAGCAAGGTGGTAAAAATGAAGATTATTTGCATGGAGCCCTTGGGAGTATCCCAAGCGAAGATTGCAAGTCTTGCTGCTCCCTTAGAAGCAGCAGGTCATGAATTTACTTATTACACTACTAAAGAAACGGACCAAGCAAAGCTTTTGGCTCGCGTTCAGGATGCGGATATCCTGATGCTGGCCAACCAGCTCTTGAGCGCTGCTATTATTGAGCAGTGTCCCCATTTAAAGATGCTTGATATCGCCTTCACCGGTGTGGATCATGTAGGACTAGAGGCTGCTCGTGCTCGCGGCATTATAGCCTGCAATGCTGCAGGCTATTCCACTAACGCCGTAGCAGAGCTAACCTTTGGCCTTGCTATTAGCGCTATCCGCAATATTGTGGCTGTGGACGAGCGCTGCCGCAAGGGCGGCACCAAGGATGGCTTGGTAGGCTTTGAGCTGTTTGGCAAAACCTTCGGTGTAGTGGGCACTGGCGCTATTGGCTGCCGTGTAGCGAAAATTGCCCAAGCCTTTGGCTGCAGGGTGCTGGCCTATAGCCGCACTGTGAAGCCGGAGCTGGCAAGCGAGGGCGTAGAATATGTGGACTTGGATACACTTCTGGCTGAGTCAGATTTTGTATCCTTGCATGTGCCGATGACGGCTGCAACTGCAAAGATGATCAATGCTGAGAGCATTGCTAAGATGAAGGACGGTGCAGTACTGATTAACTGCGCCCGCGGCGGCGTTGTGGACAGCGAGGCACTGGCAGCAGCCTTGAACAGCGGTAAATTACGAGCAGCTGGCATTGATGTTTTTGAAAATGAGCCGCCGCTGGCAGGGGAGCATCCCTTGCTGCACGCAAAAAATACGGTGGTTACGCCTCATGTGGCCTTCGCCAGCAAGGAGGCTCTGGAGGCCAGAGCCGATATAGTCTTTGCCAACATTGATGCTTTCTTAGCAGGTAAGCCACAGAATTTAGTAAAATAATAATTTAATAGCGTAAAGCAAATCTTGAAGAAAATGAAAAATAAGGCGCGAATGTGATTAATAAACTTTCATATTCGCGTCTTTTTCATATTCTACATAAAACTCTTTTGATATTAACATTAATGACACTCATAAAGCCTTGAAATGTAGTACACTTTAGGTGAGGAAAAAAGAGAGAAAACCTTCCTCGACTCTCTCAACTCCCCTTAAGCAAAGCCAGCGCACTCCACAGCCTGACCCGTGCGGGCAGGCATGGGGGAGTGCAGGTAAGCAAAGCAACTATCAGATAAGCTACAAGGAGGTGGCAAGTATGTGGTGGGCTCAAACAGGCTTCAAAATTGCTTATGCCAGCATCGTAGGTGTGTGGGCAGTGTTGATGTTCGTGGTTTTTACCTAAATAGGATAAGACTGGCGGACCCCTTAGGCTTACAGAAAGGAGGCAGGAGCATGGATAGCACGACCATTCTGAGCATTGGCATTATCGCTCTGATTTGTGTGGGCGGTATCTGGCTGATGGAGCACTAACGGACTCATAAAAATAAATCGATAAAGGACTGATAGAATTGAACAATCTAGGCTACAATCCCACGGCCGCTGCAGCACCGTGTTAGCCGCTCGCTGAAATAAGGGCGAGCGGCATTTTTTTATGCGAACAAAAATTTCCCCTAGCGTTTCGCTAGGGGAAGCGTGGTCGGAAGCAGTATGCTTGCTTACAGCACCTTTTGCAGTAAATTGAGCACGTTTTGGTGGGTGATTTTCTTGATAGTGCTGTCGCTATATTTAGTAGCGAGATATTCGATTAAGGGCTTGTAGTCCTGCACGCCCTGGATATTATAGGGCGGATGGCTGATGCC
>JBJDXC010000199.1:3379-6117 GCA_051866475.1 Phascolarctobacterium sp. | reverse complement strand
CTATGTCTATCTTTTTTTGTGAATTGAATTTGCGCAACTTATTATACGTTATCAATTAAATAGGCTCTGGTTCGTTTTAATCCAAGCAAATCCTGCAACTCTTCAGCAGAAATCTCCTCGTGCTTTTGCAAATACGCGAGCACCTGTCTTTGCTGCGCGTTGGCATACTGTAGATTCTCAACCTTTTCGGCAACAAAAGAAACAGAAGGCTTCTGCAAAGAATGCAAATTCAATAACTTAATTTTAAAGGTATGCGGAGTAACGGAAATCTGAGGACTACCGTAATAATTTTTATATAAAGCAAAGATTCTTCTTATGCCGGTTCCGTAGGATTCTATGTAATTCAATCTGTGAAAAATCTCAGCTAGCTTCTCATTACGGGGCTGGGAAATGCCGCTTTTTATATCTTCGGGTGCTAAACCTGGCAATAATCCACCTAAGGAAATAAACTCTATGCAGTTCTTGTTGACATTGATTATGATGCTCCCGCTATAGCTATAATCTCGATGCACAATAGCATTGAGCAAAGCTTCACGAATCGCTTCTTCAGGATAATCCCAGGTGTCAACACGAGTCAAACCATTAAATGTAGACCTGTTTTTATTACAGAGCATCAAGAATTCAAAGGTTTTTTCCATTTGTTCAAACAATGAACCCTTGAATTCCCTATGCGTTTTGAAAATTGTATTCTCATTATCTTCGAACACAGCCACCTTTACGGAATGTTGACATTGGTCTGATAATAAGAATGCCAAATTAGTATACAAGCCATCTGCCAAATTGCACAAGCCAAGAGCATAGTATTTACTTTCATCGAAAGCAACTCCCTCCTTGGCAAATATTTGAGCAGCCTCCTTAAAGCTTAAGTTTTGCTCCAATGAACGCATTACTTCAAAGTTATCACCATCATCGTTAATTCCGATGTATATTTTACCACCATGAGAATTGGCAAAAGCTATGACACTTTTACATAGCTCAGGTGTCGCTTCACGTTTGAACTCGATATTTTCACTTTCCCGTAGCAATTCATTCACCTACTTGTAGTTTTATTCACTGTATTCATTTTGTTCACTTTTGTAGTGAATGTCAAGTGAAAATTTAAGCCCACAGCTTCACTCTTAACTGAAGCTGTGGGCTTTTTGTATGCTATTTCGTAGTGTGCAAAGCAAGGCACACCTCGTCCTGCCAGCTCTGCACCTCAGGCGTGTCTAAAACGCCGTTGTTCATAATGCTGAAGGCGAGAAGATGGCCATTGGGTGCCGTTGTGTAGCCAGCCAAGGCGCTGACGCCAGTGAGGGTGCCAGTTTTCGCATGCACTGCTCCCTTAAGCGCCTTGTGGTGCATACGATAATCCAGCGTGCCATCCACGCCGCCGATAGCGAGAGCAGGATAAAACACTTTATAAAGCTCCTGATGGGCATAAGCGTATTTCAAAAGAGCGATTTCCAGCTCCGGTGACAGATAATCATATAGGGACAAGCCGCAGCCATCGGCAATATTATAATGATCCGGATTGAAGCCCAGCTTGCTGATGAATTGGTTGACCACTGCTCTGGCATCGTCAGCCGTAGAGTGCTTGCTGCGCTCAAAGGATGCCAGCTGATAAAACAGCGCCTCCGCACAGAGATTATCGCTGTCCTTAAGCATGGGCTGCAAAACCTCTTGGATGCCGTGGCTACGCACGCACAGCTCCGTGGCTGTGGCAGGAGTCTCGCCCCGCACTACGAGCACAGGGGGCTTAATCTGAGCCTCTCGCAGCTTACTCTGGAAAACCTGCATAAATTTATCCTGACCGTTCACCAGCAAGGGAAAAAGAGGCGGATTATATTCATCGTCATCCCAGCACCAGCCAATGCCCCAGCGGGGGCCGTCCATCATGCTCACATCCGCAATCAAGCTGCCCTGAATGGTGTGAATGCCCAGAGACTTGACACTATCCACAAAGACCTGCATATCACGGCTATCAAAAAGAGGGTCAAAGCCGCCAATGCAATAGATATTGCCCGTGAGTACGCCATTCGTGATGGTACCGTCATAGGCAAGCTTAGTATGAAACTGGTAATAAGAGCTTAGCTTATCCAAGGCTGCCAGAGCTACTAGGCTTTTCATAGTGGAGGCAGGACGCAAAAGCTGCTGGGGCTGATGCTGAAAAACCTCTTTACCAGCGGTTAAATCGTAAACAACCATGCCCAGCTGGCTGCGCTGGAACAAATCGTGCTGCAATAGGGCAGTGAGCCTTTGGTTTAAAGCCGCTTCCCAAGAGGAGGGAGGCACTTTTACCTCAGCAACAGCCTGCAAAGTAGCATTTTTTGCGGCAGCAGAGTTAGAGCTCTTTTCCTTTTTGGTAGCTTTAGCAGCTTTGGCTGCCTTATCCACTTTAGCCGTTACCACAGCCTTCTCTTTAGGCGCGGCCAAGCTCCGGTCTGCAAAAAAGATAAAGCTCGCACCTATGAGGACTGCGCCCAAGACAGCAAGGGCCAGCCCTTTACTTTTGGAATTAGAAAATAACAATCTCAATCACCTTAATTTTTTATGAGAACATAAAGCTAAAATATTTATCCTTGAATTCCTTATCTAGTCCCCTGGCCAAGGGAATGCAGAGCTCGCTGCCCCGCATGGAGATTTCCTTAGTATTAAAATGCTCCACATATTTAAAATTAACGATATAACTGCGGTGAGGCTTAAAAAAGCAGGGATACACGCACAGCTTCAGGGCAATATTGTTGAAGGTGTCCCGC
>JBJDXC010000199.1:0-3279 GCA_051866475.1 Phascolarctobacterium sp. | reverse complement strand
TCCTTGGAGGAGGTTAAGAAGATCAAGGAAAACTCGCTATTGGCATTGCGCAGTCTGCGCGCCAGCTCCAGACCATTCATATCGGGCATAATGATATCCAAAATCACAATATCCTCGTTGCGAGGGACATATTCTGCCAATAAGGCTTGAGCGGAGGAAAAGGTTATCAGCTCCAGCTCTAGGCCGTGCCCCTTACCCCATTGCCGAGAATAGCTCTGCAAGAGCTCCAGCTGTTTTTGATCATCATCACATAAGATAAAGCGTAGCATAAGTGGCTCCTTAAACGATAATTTGCAATACGAAAAGCTTATTTTCCAAGGAGAATTTGCACTGGCCACCCAGCTTGTTGCAATTATAAATAATGCTTTGGGTGCCGATGCCGTGGTCAACCTTGGAGGAAACAGGGATATCGTTCACAAATTTAGGCGTTGCATGGTAAGTATTCTTAAGGGATAAAAGCAATTTATTACCCTTCTGCTTTAAGCTTAGGCGGATATAGCGCTCGCCCAAGGGCAGCTCGCTAGTAGCCTCATAGGCGTTTTCCAGAGCATTATCCAGCATAATGGAAAAGCACAGCTCCGGACAGGGCAAAAGCTCCGCCGTTTCCGCCTCCACCTTGAACTCCACATGGTTGAGCTTGCATTGGTCGCTATATTTAGTGAGCACGGCATTGACAAACTCGTTGGTGCAATAGCGCTGCAGGCGCACGCTGTCCAAATCCCGCTGACCATCGCTGAGGTATTTCACGGCCTCCTCATATTTTTGCTGTTGAATGAGGGTGGTGGCTGTGCTCAAAACATGGCGCATATCATGGCGCAGAATGGACATGCGGTATTGAGCGTTGCGCACCTGCTCCAGCTCATGGACGGCGGAGTGCATGCGCAGCTCGATAAGACGGTTCTGCCGGGAAAGCTCGTGCTTGGCAAGATACTCCTCGGCAATCATGCAGAAGAAAATCAGGCAGGTAATGCTGAGCATAAAGCCCAAAAACTCTACCACAAGACCATTGCCAGAGTATAACAAGGTAGTATAGACAGTAGTAGCGTAATCGAAAAAATAATAGGTCATGGGCAGAATGCTGAAAATAGCCACCTCTTTGAAGGGACGATGCAGCAATACGGCCACGTAAGGACTAACATAATGGGTTATGAGTAGTAAAACAGGTGGCACCAGGGCGATGCGCACTAGGTAGTAAAACCATTGGTCGGGAATAAAAAGCACGCCCACAAAGCCCAGCCATTTAGTGATTTGACAGCAGGCATAGGCAATGGTCACGGCAGTGATAGCGCTGTAGCAGGGAATGCGAAAGGCCATGACTAAAAAGATGATCAAGGGCAGATGAATATAAAAGGGATAAAAGCGCAGGAAATATTCCAAACTATCCAGATTAGCGTAATGGTTGTACACAAGCTGCTGTAAAATGGTAGAGATAACCGTGAACAGCCCCAGCTTGAAGAGTGCTTTTTTCTGCTTGTGGACGCCCAGAAAGCTAGCAGTAAGGATAATACCAAAAATCAGCGTCACAATAAAATGAATTTGCGATAAGATTTCCACCTGCATCCTGCTCAGCCACCCTTTCCCTGATATTTCCAAGCCTATAAAACTCTATTTTAATTATATATGCAAAAAATCGTCTGGACAATTACTAATTTTGCATTTCACGCAGGAAAAGTAACAATTCAAGCAAGCACTATTTCTTTATCAATGCACTTTTGTTACAATTATCTTGAAGTTTAATTTGTTTGATGTGAAATCAATGTGAAAAACGACCTAGGAATTGATAACGATGATGAAAAGATTGCGTAATTGGAAACAGCTGGTAAGCTATTGGCAGCAGCTGGATGGCGGCTATACAGTGATGCTGGTGCCCCATGATGGTCGCTCTATCAGCAAGAAGGATTTACATACTGAGCAGCTCAAAAAAGCAGTGACCTGCTTGGGAGCTCTTACTATCGGCACCGCAGGACTGATTTTTGTGTTATCCTGCATGCTATATAGTAGCTCCAAGGAAGCCAGAGAATTGGCAGCTTATCGAGAAATTAAAAACCAACAGGAGCAAAAGCTCGCAGAGCTGACCAAAAGTACGGAGGCAGTACAAAAGCAGCTAGCCGTGCTCCATAAAATTGAATCCCAGGTGCGGGAGCAGATGAAGAAATCCGGTATGGAGGTGCCCGGCAAGTCCGAGGAAGCGGCTAAGCAGGGCGGCAAGGGTGGCCCTAGCAAGAAGAAAATCTCCGATATGGTAATTTTGCAGGAGCAAAACGCCCTCCTGCAGCAAAACCTAATAACCTCCACTGAGGATTGGGATAAGCTTTTGACCAGCATTAAAGCGGAAAACTATCGGCTGGAGGTTACGCCTAATCTGTGGCCGGTAAATGGCGGTTACGTGAGCTCCGAATTTGGCGGCCGCACCAATCCCTTTGACGGTTATTCCAGCGATTATCATCCTGGAATTGATATAGCCAGCAACTATGGAGAGCCTGTCTATGCCAGCGCCTCCGGCTATGTGCAAAGAGCAGGCTGGTATGGCGGCTACGGCAAATATATTAAAATCTCCCACGATTATGGCTATGCCACTGCCTATGGTCACCTGAGCAGCATTGAAATCAGCAGCGGTGACTATGTAAGCAAGGGCCAACTGATTGGTTATGTGGGCAGCACGGGCTATAGCACCGGTCCCCATTTGCATTTTGAGGTACTGCACTATGGTAAGCAGGTTAATCCTCGCCCCATGATGAAATGATAAAAGAGTGAGGTGGTAGCATGTTCTTTTTCAAAAGTCAGGAGTCAGCTAAAGCTGAAGCTCAGCCTAAAGTAAGCGAGCCTGTGGCCCCATCCGTACAGGCAGCTGAGCCCAAGCCGGTTGCTCCAGCAGTTACACCAACAAAAACCATTAAAAAGGAGTTTAAGCCCATGGATTATGAAGTAATTATTAGTCAAAACACTGCTATTAACGGCAATATCAGCATTAATGGCTGCACCCGCATTGACGGCGTCATTGATGGCACCTTGGCGGTGGATAGCGATTTGTTTATTGGCGAGTCCGGCAATATCCGCGCCACTGTATATGCCAAAAACGCCACTATTTCCGGCCAGGTTACCGGCAATATTTCCTGCAAGGAGCGCTTGGAGCTGACCAGCAATGCTAAGGTGTATGGCGATATTAAATGCACTACCTTGATTATTGCCGAGGGCGCTGTTTTCCGGGGCAAATGCGCTGGCTTTGAAAGCTATGAGGAAGCAGCAGAGTAAAACAGTAAACATCTGTTTCCTACCGCG
>JBJDXC010000198.1:0-6234 GCA_051866475.1 Phascolarctobacterium sp. | reverse complement strand
CTGCTTTGCAGGCGGGCGCGGAGCGCATCCTCTTCGGGGGCGATTGCTTCAATCATCAGCTGCCTAGCGAGGCGGATTATGCTAAGGCAGCGGAGCTCTGCCGGAGGGCAGGGCGTGAGCTGGCCTTTGCTACACCGCGCATTATTAAGGAAGCACAGCTGGCTTACTTCGATAAGCTCTTCGCACTGTGGCAGGATTTACAGCCTGACTATGTGTATATCAATAATAATGGCCTGTGGCCCTTAGCCAAAAAATATGCGGGACTTAAGCTCGTTGCCGATATGTCCCTGAACATTTTCAACAGCCAGAGCCTGCAGTTCTGGCAGGAGAACGGCGCTGTGGGCGCTGTTATCAGCCCTGAGCTGACCATGGGTCAGGTGGAGCATTTGACCAGCGTGAGCCCGCTGCCCTTGGAATGCATGATTCAAGGTCGCTTGGAAATGATGGTTTCCGAGTATTGCGTGGGCGGCAGCTTCCTGGGGGATTTGCACAAGGGTGCCTGCCAATTCAACTGTCGCGAAAAATTATTCTTAGGCGACCGCAAGGAGGCCCAATTCCCCGTGGCTACGGACCAATTCTGCCGCATGCATATTTTGAATGCTCACGAGCTGTCCCTCGTGGCCAATGTGCAGCAGCTGGCGGAGGCCGGTGTGACGAGCCTGCGTATCGACGGACGCGAGTACGACGAGGCCAAGCTGGCGGAGCTCATTGAGCTTTATCGCCGCGTACTGGGCGGCGCCGTGGAAAATCCGGAAAATTTGCCGGGAACCACTCGCGGACATTATTTTAGAGGTGTGATGTAAATGGCACGCTTTGCAATCAAAACATTGGAATTTGATAAGGTCAAGAGCCTTTTGGCTGCCAAGGCCGGTACCTTTTTGGGTAAGCAGGCTGTGGGCGCCTTGCAAATAGAGAGCGATTTTGGCAAGGTGAAGGCTTTGCAGGAGGAAACGGCGGAGGCCCTGCGCATTATGGACGAGGGCAAGCGCTTTCCCTTTGGGGGTGCCTTTAATATTACCGGCGATGTGAAGCGGGCGGAGCTGGGCAGTACCCTGCTGCCGGAGGAGCTGCTCCACATTCAGACCACGGCGGAGGCTTTGCGCTCCATGAAGGAATTCTTAGCCGACAACGCCGAAATGGCGCCTGCTTTGGCTGATTATGCCAGCCAGATGCAGCAGTTTTCCCGCTTGGAAAAGCAGATTTCCAGCGCTATTGACGAGCACGGTGAGATTAAGGATAACGCTTCTCCCAAATTAAATGGCCTGAGGACAGCTATTCAAATTTCCAAAAATCGGGTCAAGGATAAGCTGGACAGCATTCTCCACGACCCCAATAACCAAAAATATTTCCAGGATAATATCGTGACCATGCGTGGGGACCGCTATGTTATCCCTGTGAAGCAAGAATATAAAATGAATTTTCCGGGCATCGTTCACGACCAAAGTGGCACCGGTGCCACCCTTTTCATCGAGCCCTTGGCTGTTGTAAATTTGAACAACGATATCAAGCGCTATGTGGCCGAGGAGAAGGAGGAAATGGAGCGCATTCTGCGCCAGCTGACCCAAAACGTAGGGCAGGAGGCTAGCGCGCTCCTAGCAACTCTTGAAATTTTTACGAAAATAGATGTGATTTGCGCTAAGGCCCTGCTGGCCCAGGAGCAGCATGCTGTGCGCCCCATGCTAGTTTTAAATGGCAAGGTGGATATTCATCAGGGTCGTCATCCCTTGCTCAATAAGGACACAGTTGTGCCCTTAGATGTGCAGCTGGGTGAAAAATTCACCATGCTGCTCATCACAGGCCCCAACACCGGTGGTAAAACTGTGGCCTTAAAGGCAGTTGGCTTGTTTGCTTTGATGGCTCAAACAGGTATGTTTATCCCGGCGTTGAGCGCAACGCTGCCAGTGTTTAGAGCAGTGTACGCAGACATCGGTGACGAGCAGAGCATTGAGCAAAGCCTGTCCACCTTCTCGGCCCACATGACCAATTTAATCAGCATTTTAAATGAGGTCAAGGCGGGGGACTTGGTGCTGGTGGACGAGATTTGCGCCGGTACGGACCCCAACGAGGGCGCGGCTTTAGCTATGAGTATGCTGGAGCATCTACATGAAAACAAGGTGCTCACCATGGTCACAACGCACTACAGCGAGCTGAAGACCTTTGCTTACGGCCACGAGGGCATGGAAAATGCCAGCGTGGAGTTTGACCCAGTGTCGCTCAGACCCACCTATCGCTTGCTCATGGGCGTGCCAGGCAGCAGTAATGCCTTCAATATCAGCCGCAGGCTGGGACTAGCAGAAGGCATTATCGAGCAGGCGGGCAAGCTGCTGAACCAGGAGCATGTGCACATGGAAAATGTGCTGCAGGAGCTGGATAGCGAGCGCCGCCGTTATGAAAGCGGCAGTGCGGAGATTGAAGCTCTGCGGCGCGAAAGCGAGCAGCTACGCAACGCGCTGGCATATTCTAAGGCAGAGTTTGAGCGACGCAAGAACGACATGCTGCGCAAGGCGCGGGAGCAAGCCGACGAGATTTATCGCCGGAGCCGCCGTGAGTCCGAGGCGGTGCTCAAGGAGCTGCGCTCTATGAAGGCCGATTACGATGCTAAAAAGCTGGAGGAGGCGGCGGAGGCAGCTCGCAAGAAGCTGAACAAGACGCTGAGCGAGGAGGCGCCGCTGCCGGAGGGAGCTCCCTTGGACGCGAAGACGGCCAAGAAGGGCCTCAACGTTTTCGTTATTTCCCTGGGCAAGAACGGTATTATTACGGACGTCAAGGGTAACGAGGTCACTGTGCAGGTGGGCATTTTGAAGATGAATGTGCCTGCGAAAAAGTGCCTCTTGACCAAGGCGCAGCCTGCCGACACCAGCGGGGAGGCGAAGAAGCGCAAGGGCTTTACGAAAAATGCTGCGGCGAATTACGCCCACCAAATGTTCGTAGCTAAGTCCGGCAGTGCCAAGCAGGAAATTGACCTCAGAGGTATGACCTTGGATGAGGCCATTCCGGCGGTGGATAAGGCTATCGACGATGCCCTCATTGCGGGCATTGGTCAGTTGCGTTTGATTCACGGCAAGGGCACGGGCGCGCTGCGGGCGGGCCTGACGGCTTATTTAGAAAATAATCGCTTTGTGCGCAAGCTGGAAACGGCGGCACTGGATGCCGGAGGCAGCGGCGCAACGGTGATTGATTTATAATGAGTATATAAATTATTATTAAGGAGGCATATATTATGGTTATGAGTATTGCTGCAAAACATGCTAAGGGCAAGGCTGCCCAGGACAAAATTTTCGGTGCTAACGCTGCTGCAGTAGCAGCTGCTGCCAAGTTCGGCAAGGATGCTGTTACCAATGCTACCATTGGCGCTATTTTGGATGAGGATGAAAATCTGGTGTGCCTGCCCACCGTGGAAAAGGTATACCGCAGCCTGAAAACCAACGAATTAATCGCTTATGCACCCATCAGCGGTCTGCCGGAATATTTGGATTGCGTATTGACCGCTGCCTTTGGCCAATCCCGTCCTGAGGGCTATGTGGCTGCTGTAGCCACCGCCGGTGGTACCGGTGCCATTCACCATGCTATCTGGAACTATCTGGACGAGGGCGAGACAGCTCTGTGCTCCGATTGGTACTGGGGCGCTTACAAGGTGCTCTGCGACGATATGGGCCGCAAATTCACTACCTATAAGATGCTGGATGAAAACAATAAATTTAATCTGCCTGCTTTGAAGGCTAAGATTGATGAGCTGTTGGCTCAGCAAGACAATCTGCTCTATCTTTTGAATACTCCTGCTCATAACCCCACCGGCTACAGCCTCAGCGAAGAGGATATGGACGGTGTGCTGGGCGTTTTGAAGGAAGCTGCTGCTAAGCCCGGCAAGAACATTGTGTTCTTCCTGGATGTAGCTTATATTGACTATGCTGGCGAGAAGGAAGAGGTGCGCAAAATCTTCAAGAAGCTGAGTGGATTGCCTGCAAATATCCTCTGCATCGTGGGCTACAGCATGTCCAAGGGCTTTACCATGTATGGCCAACGCACCGGCGCTATGATCGGTATTTCCTCCGATGCTGATGTCATCAAGGAATTTGCCGACATTAACCAATACACCAGCCGCGCAACCTGGTCCAACATTAACCGTCCCGCTATGCGCACTCTGGCTACTATTTACAGCGATCCTGAGCTGCTGGAAAAGGTTTGCCAAGAGCGTGATTACTACTATCAAATGATTAAGGCTCGTGCCGACCTCTTCACTAAAGAGGCTAAGGAATGCGGTCTGCCCATGCTGCCCTATGTAGCTGGCTTCTTCCTGAGCATTCCGGCCAAGAACCCCGATGCTATCTGCGATAAGCTGCATGAGGATAATATCTTCGCCGTACCTCTGGCTGCAGGCGTGCGTATTGCTGTTTGCGCAGTACCTCTGAAGAAAATCGCCGGTATGGCTGCTAAGGTGAACGCAGCTATGCAGGCTGTGGAGCAATAATGTTAGCCTGGAAGCTGCCTTGTGGGCAGCTGCGCCAGGTGGAGGAGGGGAGCACCCTGCTGGATTTAACCAAATCCTTGGCAGGCTCCTTCGCTTCTCCCGTAGTGGAAGGCATTTTTAATAACGAAGCCATTGATTTGCAAAAGCCCCTTTATGAGGATGGCGAGATCGGCTTTATCGAAGTGAATACTGAAGAGGGGATGCGCGTTTATACCCGCACCCTGCTCTTCATGCTACTAGTGTGCACCAAGCGCTTGCGTCCTGATGTGGAAATCGAGGTGCGCAATACCTTGGGTAGTGCTCTTTATTGTGCTGACCATTCCAGCCACAAGCTTACTCCTGAGGATATCAAGGTTATTGAAGCAGAAATGCGCAAAATGGTCGAGAGCAAAGCTCCCATTGCCCTTAAGCGTTTGCCTAAGGCTGAGGCTATGCAGGTGGCTTGCTCCTTCTGTACCTCCGATAGGGAAGCGTTGCTGAAGCAGGTGCCTGAGGATGCAGTGCTCTCACTCTATTTTCTTGAAGGTCAGCCCGGCTATTTCTTTGGTCCCATGTGCCCCGATTGCGGCTATGTGCCTAATTTTGAGCTCCTGCCCTATGGTGATGGTGTGATCATTAACTATCCCGATACGGGGGACTGGACTTATTTGCCTCCCTTTGAGGATAAGCCGCGCTTGAATGCTGCTTACCAAGAGGCGGAGGATTGGTCCGCCATGATTAAATGCAATACCATCGGTAAGCTCAACAAGCTCATTGAAGAGGGCTATGCCGGTCGCATTATTCAGGTTGCGGAAGCGCTCCATGAGAAGAAGCTGGCAGGTATTGCGGATCTGATTGCCGCCCGCAGGGAGGAGCTGAAGCTGGTTTTGATTGCCGGTCCTTCTTCCTCCGGCAAGACCTCCACAGCCCAACGCTTGAGCATTCAAATGGCGGTGAATGGCCTCAGGCCCATGCCCATTTCCATGGATGATTATTATCGCAATCGCATCGATACACCTCGCAAGGCTGACGGCAGCTATGATTTTGAATGCTTAGAGGCCATTGATTTGGAGCTTTTCAACGAGCATTTGCAAAAGCTATTGGCTGGCGAGCGGGTGAAGATGCCCAAATATAATTTCCGCACAGGCTTTAGAGAGTATCGCGGCAATGAGCTGCAGATGCAGGAAAATTCTGTGCTGGTAGTGGAGGGCATCCATGGCTTGAACGAGAAGCTGACGGCCTCCATTCCTGCCCATAAAAAAATGAAGATTTACGTCAGTGCGCTGACGCCCATGTCCTTTGATGAGCACAATCGCATTCATACCACCGATGCGCGTCTCTTGCGTCGCATGGTGCGTGATAGCCAGTTCCGCTCCCATGATGCGGAGTCCACCCTGACCCTGTGGATCGATGTGCGCGAGGGCGAGGAAAAGTATATTTTCCCCTTCCAGACCAGTGCGGATGTGGTCTTCAATACAACGCTGATTTATGAGCTGGCGGTGCTGAAAAAGTACGCTGTGCCTCTATTGCAGGCGGTGCCCCGTGAGTCCGGCAAGGCCTTTATGACGGCCCAGCGTCTGCTCACCATGCTCTATTATGTCAAGGAAATTGACGATGCCGCTATTCCTAATAACTCCATTTTGCGTGAGTTCGTAGGTGGCAGCATTTTTAAAGACGCTTTATAATTGCATACAAAACGCGCTCCTGTGCATTGTGCCCAGGAGCGCTTAGTTTTATGGTTTTAACCAGTTGAGTGCTGACGAATTTCTGAGAAGAAATGAGGCAGC
>JBJDXC010000197.1:0-6410 GCA_051866475.1 Phascolarctobacterium sp. | reverse complement strand
CCATAGCCAAAGCCAAGGTCATGTGATAGTCATAAACGATACCGCCATCGGAGCATACAGGAATATATACGCCGGTTTCTCTGTAGTAGTCATCACGAGCTTTGCAAACGTCGATCAGAGCAGTTGCTTGACCGCGGCCGATACCCTTTTGCTCACGGGTGATGCAGATGGAGCCACCGCCGATGCCAACCTTAATGAAGTCAGCGCCTGCGTCAGCCAGGAATCGGAAACCTTCAGCGTCAACTACGTTACCAGCGCCAACCTTCACGCTGTCGCCATAATGCTCACGGATCCAGTCCAGAGTAATCTTTTGCCATGCGCTGTAGCCCTCGGAGGAGTCGATGCACAGAACGTCAACACCAGCATCAACCAGTGCAGGAACACGCTCAGCGTAGTCACGAGTGTTGATACCAGCGCCTACGATATGGCGTTTTTTGCTGTCCAGCAGCTCCAGAGGATATTCCTTATGAGTTGCATAGTCTTTACGGAATACCATGTACAGCAGACGGCCGTCATCGTCAACGATGGGCAGAGTGTTCAGCTTCTTTTCCCAGATGATGTCGTTAGCTTGTTGCAGAGTAGTGTCCTTGCCAGCTACGATCATTTGGTCAATGGGGGTCATGAAGTCGCGAAC
Organism: Phascolarctobacterium sp.; assembly: GCA_051866475.1. GTDB lineage: Bacteria > Bacillota > Negativicutes > Acidaminococcales > Acidaminococcaceae > Phascolarctobacterium_A. Next base: position 5,776 of record JBJDXC010000197.1, on the reverse strand, counting down.
CTTGGTGGAGCGGTCCATACGGCTGGGACGATAGTCGCGACTGGTAACAATACCCTCCAGCTTGCCGTTAACGGTGCCGTCACTGGTTACAGCTACGGTGGAGTGACCGGTGCGTTCCTTCAGAGCCAGAATATCAGCCAAGGTGCTGTCAGGACGAATGTTAGAATCGCTGCTAACAAAGCCTGCGCGATGAGCCTTAACACGAGCAACCATAGCTGCCTCATCCTCAACGGATTGGGAGCCATAGATGAAGGAAATGCCGCCCTCTTTTGACAGAGCAACTGCCAGCTTCTCGCCGGAAACAGCCTGCATGATTGCAGATACCATGGGGATATTCATGGTGATGGCAGGCTCTTCGCCTTTTTTGAATTTTACCAACGGGGTACGCAGGTCTACATTGGCGGGAATGCATTTCTCAGAGGAATAACCGGGAACTAACAGGTACTCACTAAAAGTATGAGCAGGTTCGTCATAATAAAAAGCCATTCTTTCATCATCCTTTTCTTCTAAATTTTTGTATCAAACTTTACACTAAAATGAGTTTTATCTATTTTACCTCTTTAAAGCTCTCCATGCAATATCCTTTCGATAAAAATTTTTCTCGAAAGCGATTTTTTCTACAGCAGCATAAGCACGGTCACGTGCAGCCTTAATAGAGCTGTCCACAGCGGTTACACCTAATACGCGGCCGCCGCTAGTAACAATCTTACCATCTGCTTCCTTAGTGCCAGCATGGAAAACAACCACGTCCTTGTCCTCTTCAGCAGCAGCAAGGCCGGTAATTTCCTTGCCCTTTTCGTAGCTCTCAGGATAGCCACCGCTAGCCATAACTACGCACACAGCAGCCTTATCATGCCATGCTACCTCAGCCTTGTCCAAGGTGCCGGTAGCGCAGGCCAGCATAATTTCAGCCAAATCGCCATCTAACAAGGGCAGTACAACCTGCGTCTCAGGGTCGCCAAAGCGGCAGTTAAATTCCACAACCTTCACGCTATCACCCTTAATCATGAGGCCTGCATAGAGGCAGCCCTGATAGGGAGTGCCTTCCTTAGCCATAGCTTCTACTACGGGCTTCAAAATGAGCTCGGTAGCCTTTAGGCGCAGTATATCAGTCATAACGGGAGCGGGAGCATAGGTACCCATGCCACCAGTATTAGGCCCCTCATCGCCGTCGAAAACGCGCTTATGGTCCTGAGCAGCAATCATGGGTACAACGGTCTTGCCATCGGTGAAGGCCAAAAGGGAAGCCTCCTCGCCCTCCATGTACTCCTCCAAAACAAGACGTGCACCGGCAGCACCAAATTTATGGTCGCCCATCATCTCGTCAATAGCCTCTAAAGCTTCAGCCTTGGTCATAGCTACAACTACACCCTTGCCAGCAGCCAAGCCGTCAGCTTTAACAACGATGGGAGCACCCTTTTCTTCCACATAAGCCTTGGCAGTTTCAATATCCTCACAAATCTTGAAGAAAGCTGTGGGAATATTATATTTAGCCATTAATTCTTTAGAAAAGGCCTTGGAGCCTTCCAATTGAGCAGCAGCCTTGGAAGGTCCAAATACGGGCAGGCCACGACGCTTAAATACGTCGGCTAAGCCTGCAACCAGCGGAGCCTCGGGGCCAACAACGGTCAGATCAATGCTCTTTTCTTCTGCATAATCTGCAACGCCTTCTAGGTCGTCCACATTAAGATTGATGCATTCGCATTTGTTCAACAGTGCCATACCGGGGTTACCGGGTGCGGCATAGAGTTTTTCAACATTGGGGCTTTGCACCAGCTTCCATGCCAGAGCATGCTCGCGGCCACCGCCACCGATTAAGAGAATTCTCATTTTTACTACCTCTTATTCTGCCAATTGCTTTTTCAGATAATCACTAATCATCGCATCATACTCAGCAGTGTGGGAAAAAGCCTCAAAGGCCAGCTCCTTGCGGGTACGTTGGTCAATATCGCCATCCTTGTCCAGCATTTCCATGAGCTGTGCATAACGACGAGGATAGGTAACGATGACAACATCCTTAAAGTTTTTAGCGGAAGCACGTACCATGGCCGGGCCGCCGATATCGATATTTTCAATAGCCTCTGCTTCGGTTACACCGGGCTTGGAGATGGTTTCACGGAAGGGATAGAGATTTACTACTACCAAATCAATGGGAGTAATATTATGCTCAGCCAAAGCTTCCATATGCTCAGGATTGCTGCGTACAGCCAAAATAGCGCCATGAATTTTCGGATTTAAGGTCTTTACGCGACCATCCATGATTTCCGGGAAGCCGGTTACATCACTTACATAGGTTACGGGCACGCCTGCCTCGCGCAGTGCCTTCATAGTGCCGCCGGTGGAAATAATTTCCACGCCGTTGTTGCTCAGGAATTTACCCAGCTCTACAATGCCGGTTTTATCAGAAACGCTCAGTAATGCTCTTTTAATCTTCATCTTGTACACCTCTTATGCCAAAACCTTGACCTTACGGCCATTGATTTCCAGTTTATCCTCAGCCCACAGCTTCAGTGCTTCCGGCATAGCAATATGCTCCTGCACAAGAATTCTATCGGCCAAGGTATCCTCAGTATCATCATCCATCACAGGCACCACCTTTTGCAGAATAATGGGACCGCTATCGGTACCCTCATCCACAAAATGCACGGTGCAGCCGGAAAATTTAACGCCATAAGCCACCGCTTGGCCCTGGCCGTGCAGGCCCGGGAAGCTAGGCAGCAGCGCCGGATGAATATTAATAATCTTGTGATGCCATTTGTTAACAAAGCTGCCACTTAAAATACGCATGAAGCCAGCCAAAACCACCAGCTCGCAGCCATTTTCTTCCAGAGCAGCAGTGATTTTAGCTTCAAACTCGTCCTTGGAAGCACAGGCCTTGCGCTCCACAGCCACGGTTTTAATACCACCCTTTTGGGCGCGCTCTAAAGCAAAGGCATCGCTCTTATCACTGATAACTACAGCAATTTCCAAAGGCAGATAGCCATCAGCAATGCGGTCCATAATGGCCTGCAGATTGCTGCCACGACCGCTGACTAAGACGCCAATCTTACGCACCGAAAACGCCGCCCTTCATGATAGTCTTTTGGGTACCGGGCACGATGGAGCCCAGCTCGTAGAATACTTCCCCTGCTTCCTTCAGATGAGCGCGAACTGCGTCAGCCTCAGCAGGATCAATTACTAGCACCATGCCCACGCCCATGTTAAAGGTACGATACATTTCCGGCCAAGGCACATTGCCCCACTCTTGTAATTTCTTGAAGACTACGGGAACATCCCAAGCCTCAGCATCAACAAGAGCATCGCAATCAGCAGGCAGGATGCGAGGAATATTATCATAAAAGCCACCGCCGGTAATATGTACCATGCCGTGGATATCGAATTTTTCAATCAAGGGCAAGCAGGTCTTAGGATACAGACGAGTAGGAGTGAGCAGCTTTTCGCCCAAGGTGCAGCCAAACTCTTCGATGGGAGTATCCATATCATAGCCCATAGCCTCGAAGCAAATTTTGCGCACCAGGGAGAAGCCGTTGGAATGCACGCCACTGGAGGGCAGGCCTAACAGCACATCCCCAGCCTTAACCTTATCGCCGGTAATCATTTTTGCTTTATCTACAACGCCAACACAGAAGCCGGCGATATCGTATTCACCCTTAGCATAGAAGCCAGCCATCTCTGCGGTTTCGCCGCCGATTAAGGCACAGCCGCTTTCCTTGCAAGCATTGGCAACGCCCTTTACAATGTTGGCAACCTTTTGGGAATCAACCTTGTCCACAGCGATGTAATCCAAAAAGAACAAAGGCTCTGCGCCTTGTACCAGGATATCGTTAACGCACATAGCTACAGCATCTTGGCCGATGGTATCGTGCTTATCAGCCATAAAAGCCAGCTTCAGCTTGGTGCCAACACCGTCGGTACCGCTTACCAGCACGGGCTCCTTGTATTTGCCGGTGTTCAGGGCAAATAAGCCACCAAAGCCGCCTAAATCACCAATAACCTCGCTGCGATAGGTAGCACGCACGCTATCCTTCATCAGCTCTACTGCTTTATTACCAGCGTCAATATCAACACCGGCGTCAGCATAGGTAAGTTGTTTCTTTTCTTCGCTCATAATTGCCTCCAATAAAATCTTATTTTACGAACAATTTTATCTATAAAAAGCTGTCTTATTCAAAAATGCCTTTTGGTTCTTCTGCTATAACCTCATCCGCCTTATCCGGATAATCGGAGCTAAAGCAAGCGCAGCACAGGCCATTGGGATCAATATGGCTGATAGCGCGCTTCATGCCGTCCATAGAAATATAATGCAGGCTATCCGCACCTATGAAACGACAAATTTCATCCTCAGTGCAGCGAGCAGCAATCAATTGCTTGCGCTCGGAGGTATCGATGCCGTAGTAGCAGCTGTCCACGACCGGAGGAGAGGAGATGCACACATGTACTTCCTTAGCTCCTGCTTCCTTCAGCAGCTTCACTACCTTGCCACTGGTGGTGCCGCGTACGATGGAGTCGTCCACCATAACCACGGATTTTCCCTCAACAACGCTGCGTACAGGATTCAGTTTCAAACGTACCGCGTTAGCACGCTGCTTTTGGGTGGGCTGGATAAAGGTACGGCCTACATAGCGATTTTTAGTAAGGCCTTCCATAAAGGGGACGCCGGACTCCAGCGCATAGCCGATGGCAGCAGGAGTGCCGCTATCCGGAGCGGAAATGACGATATCAGGATGGATATCCTTGGTTTCCTTAGCCAGCTCACGTCCCATTTGAATGCGGGCATCGTAAACGGGCTGTTTATCAATTACACTATCATTACGTGCGAAATATACATATTCAAAAATGCAGTGAGCTGTCTTTTCAGGAACCTTATCAGCCCACATCATGCTGCGAGGCTCGGCGTTATCGCTATCAATGATCACCATTTCGCCAGGCTTCACGTCGCGCACCAGCTCCGCGCCAACTAAGTCGAAGGCACAGGACTCGGAGGCCACACACCAGCCATTTTCCATCTTGCCCAAAACCAAGGGGCGGAAGCCATAGGAGTCGCGCACGGCGATGATCTTATTATCGGTCATGATCAAGATAGCAAAGGCACCACGGATTTGCTTTACGGACTCGGCTACACGCTCTTCAATGGTAGGACGTGCGCTAAGTGCGATGAGGGACAACAACACCTCCGTATCAACGGTGGTGGTGAAAACAGCGCCCTCCTTGGCTAAATTCTGACGCAGCTGACCAGCGTTGGTCAGATTGCCGTTATGGCTTAAAGCCAGATTGCCGCCATCAAAATAGACCTTTAAAGGCTGAATATTATAGGCCATGCTGGCGCCGGTAGTGGAATAACGCACATGACCGATAGCAGCAAAGCCATCCAGATCAGCCACGCCATCCTTATAAACATCCGGTACAAGACCCATGCCTTTTTTCACCTTCATGGTACGGCCATCAGTTACAACGATACCGGTGCTTTCCTGACCACGGTGTTGCAATGCATACAGGCCCCAATAGGTGTTGAGGGCAACATCCTCTGTATGGCTAAAGATACCGAAGACGCCACATTCCTCGTGCAGCTTATCATCCTTAAATAAATCTTCCACAATAACTCTCCTTTTATTTGTAATCACTAAGAGGGGATTATTTGCTTTCTGCTCTCAATTTAGCTAGCTTTTCGCCCTTTGCCTTAACTTCTTCCTGCATTTTTTGGCGATTTTCAGCCAGCTTTGCCACTAATTCAGGATATTTAGTTGCCAAAATCTGTACTGCAAAAAGTGCAGCATTT
>JBJDXC010000196.1:0-6430 GCA_051866475.1 Phascolarctobacterium sp. | reverse complement strand
GACGGGTATAATCATAGCTTTCCGCCGCCTCTAAGAGGCCCACCATGCCCTCTTGAATGAGCTCCATGGTCTCGGCCTCGCCCAGCTTAAAGCTGGCCGCAATTTTAAACACCAGGGGCTGATAGCTAGTCATCAGCCTTTGGTGCGCTTGTAAATCGCCCGCCGCAGACTGCTCCCACAGCCTGCGCTCCTCCTCCGGCTCTAAGAGCGGAGTTTTGCGCAGCTCCTCTAGATAGCTTTGCAGCATGCTTGCACCTCCCTTCTTAAAAATTCTTCTACCTTGGCATACTTAATTTAGAATGTAATCTTGTATTCTAGCCCATACCAGTTATCGGTTTTATCGTTTAAATCATAGCTTCTGGAATAGGTGATATTCATATGCCTACTAATATCGTACTGCCCAAAAAAGCTCCTGTCAAGGGCGTCGAAGCTCGTAGTGTAGCCAAACATGAAATTATTATTCAAATATTTGCTTACTAATACATTATACTGATTACGCTCGTCCGTAGTCAAGTCCTGATTGCCCACTTTGGAGCTTTCATAGCCAATTCCGGAGCGTACCTTGCCCGTATAAATGCGGAATTGGTCCAGACCTAGGGTTTGCTTAATCCAAGTCTCCACGTCACCTAAAACCGTCATTTGCAGGCCCACGGTCATGAGATTATTCATATCATCACTGGTAACCTCATTACTACCCGCAGTATCGCGTTGCAGAGTGAGCATACGCACGATGGTGTTGCGCTCTAGTGGCGGGTCACTGGTCAGCACCAAATCCATTTTTTCCACAGGGCCACTTATCTTCATGTAAATGCGATAACGGCTAAAACGCGCTGTGCTTTCCAAATTCACATTGGGCAGGAAGGTACCCGGCTCAATCCACACAAGGCCTGCCTCACGCAGCTTAAAGTCAGTGCGCAAATAGGAAATAGTACCCTTATCGGCTTTAATAGTGCCATCAATGATGGGGAATACAGTACTACCCTTCACATGTATGCCGCCCTTAAGCCAAATATCGTAGAGATAACTATTATAAAGGTGAATCTTTTTGCCCAAATCAACCTTCAAATCAAGGCCAAAATTGCTCTCGCCCTCGCCCATTTCCGGCACCGTGGGCATATTGACAAGCACATCCTCCAGCGTCAGCTGCCCCTTGATTAAAGGTCTGTACTCCACAGGCGGACGCACATTGCCCTTGGCCTTGCGCCGATCACGATATCTTTGGGGAACAATCTCGATTTCGCTATTGATGCGACCGCTAACTAGCTGGGAGGCCAGCTCCACGTTATCGGCCTTAATATGCAGCTTATAAGCATCCTTTTCCGTAGTCTGCAGGGCATAGCTGCCCTCTGCAGATAAAACGCCCTTGCCCAGCTTGGTCGAGAAATTGCGCAACAGAACAGCATTGCCCGCAAAATCCACATCCAGATTGATACTTTCTAGGGCTGTATCCAAATCCTTAATCTTCACAGCGCCATCAACAATTTTCAAAGAACCATAAAGCAGTGGTTCCTCAAGGGTACCAGCCAAGCGCACCTGGCCATTGGTATCGCCCACGCCCCATTCCACCATCTTGCTGAGGGCAGGCAATATTCCCAAGCGAGCCTCGTTCAGATCCATAATGATATTCATTTCCGACCGCGGATTACGCCGCTGCTCCTTAGAGCGGAACACATCCAGTGGGATATCGCCGGAGGCCTTCACGCCATAGGCATCCTTAGTTGCTACCAGCTCCTGTAACTGAATAACATCATTCTTCAAAGAGAGCTCTGCATTGAGCTTATCCATGCTTACACCGGCCACGGAGCCATTGGTAATCTCCAAGACGCCCTTGCCCTGAGGAGCAGCCACACTGCCCTCCAGAACCAGCTGCATATCCATCTCGCCCTTGATTTCCGGCGGGTTTTTCATCACTGCTGTCACAATAGCAGGATTAGCCTTGGTAGAGGCCATGCTTAAATTAAAGGTTTGCTCCTTCAGCTCAATGATGCCACCGGCAGTGATCAAGCCACGGTCCACCACACCATCCTGCTCCTGAAGCTTCACCTCTTCCAATGTCAGAAGAGTCTTTTTAACATTGCCATTTAAAACCATATGCGCATAATTCAAATCGTGAATTTTGACATCATCGGCCTTGATAGCAATATTCAGGCCACTACCCTTGCCCTGGGGACAGAAGTCCAACAGGCCCTGCATTTGTCCATTAATATCGTAATCCATGCGAGCCATGCGCAACAGGCCACCGATATCGCCCCACAGCATCTGCACCTTACCCTGCATGAATTTCTCTTGCAAATCGATGTTCACATCCGCCGTATACAGGCCATAATTGGCAAGATCATTTTTATAGGGCTGCTTAAAGGAAACCTTGAACATATTATAGGGAAGGCCACGACCGTCCACCGTACCCGAGAGCTCTGTAATGGCCTCGCCATTAATCAAAACCTTGTCACTGTCGACGTCGCCCCTGAAGGTAGGCGCCGTGAGCTTACCGCCTAGATGTCCCTTGGCGTTCAGCTTACCGCCCAAGTCCACTGTCTCATCCTTAATGGGCAAATGAGCCAAATCCACATCCTTGGCCACCATATCAAAATTCAAGCGCCCATCATCGGCCATGGTACCGTTAAGCTTAATATCAGCGTAAAAGGCCTTAATCAAAAAGTCCTCCAGCTCCAGCGTACCCTTGTCGTACAGATAACGACCGTCCACACTGTTGTAGAGCTGTGCCAAAGCACTACCGTCAGAGGCATGGATTTCGCCATACACATAGGGCTGGCTTGCTGTGCCACGCACCTGCATTACGTTATTAAGATTGCCGGTCACAGGCACATCCTTCTTGCCTAAAATAAGCTCCATAATGGGCTCAATGCGTACGCCATAGCTCTCCAAGGACAGATCCACAAAGGGCTCCTCACCTCGCAAATCCACAAGACCGCTGACGATATGATGACCCTGCTCCATATTGGCCCGGAAATCTTTTATGGTCAGCAAGTTATCCTTCAGGCTTACAAAGCCATGGGCTTCCATAATTTTTTGCTCCATGAATTCAGCCTGACGCAATTGGATGATGCCAGCGAATTCCGGTGCTGTGAGCTTACCGCCCAAAACAAAGCCCGTGGAGCACAGGCCACTGCCCTGCTTGCCAGCTGCTGCCAGCACAGGATGCACCGGGAAGTCCGTCATACGGCCCTCAATGTGCAGCTCACCCTCCTTATTCACACTGCCACTAGCCAAAAGTATACCCTTGGGGCCTGAAAAAGCGCTGAAATGGTCTATGGTAAGGCCATTTTTACCCAGCACACCATCTAGGCTCATGCGGTCGATTGTAAGACCACGCCACTCTAAGTCCAAAGTCTCAGCAGCAGCATGCACTTCTAATTTATCAGCCAGTGCCTTGGCCAGCACAGCCAGCTTGGCATTAATATGCACATCATCCTTAGGTCTATCCGGCGTAGCATGAGTGACATTTGCTAAGCTCAAGTCACCTGTAAGCACCTTTTCCTCGACGCTATAAGTGGCATTGCCCTTGATAGAGCCACCGCCGTAGGCAGCAGCTAAATCTTCTACAATAATCTGCTCCTTATCCGCACTAAAGGGCAGACGCAGCTTCTCTAAGCTATAGCCTTCATAAGCTAACTTGTCCGCAGAGAGCACGCCCTTACCGCTGGGAGCATCCGTATCCCGCAAATCGGCCTCGCCCTCAAGGCGCAGTCCTTGTCCATCTACTACAGCATCCAAGGAGCTAATATTTATATAGTTATCGTGAGCGCGCACAAGCCCATCCAGCTTCAGGCTATGCTTGGATGCGCCCACCAGCATTTTACCTTCCAGTCCAGCCAAAGCCACTTCACCGGAATAGCGCTGCTTGCCCTTTTCGTTGACGTAAATTAAGGCTAGCTTGCTCAGGCCGCCCTTAAGCTCTTCCACACTGGCATAATGCTTAGCCAGCGCAGCATAAGGAGCCAAATCCAGCTTCTCGCTTTTCAGCTCCACCCGGCCCTCGCCCTTAGTAGTCACAAGGCCGCCAATAGCTAGCTTATCCATACCACTGCCCACGCGCAGACCCAAGGCAAATTTAGGATTACCACCGCCATCCACTGTGCCTGCTACCGGGAAATCCCACTTTCCCTGGGGCATGCTCACGTGTAACAAGCCATTAGAAATTTCCAGTAAGCCATAAAAGGGAGTCTCGTCAGAATCGGACGGCTTTAAAAGCTTGGCCATATTCCACTGCTGCTTTTCGTCCATCTCAAGATAGACCTGGGGACGCACCAGCTCCACACGGCTCACTGCCCTTGCACCCTTATCAATAGCTAGCCAAGGGCGAAAATGCACGATAAGGCGCGGTATTTCCGCTACCTTCCTGCCCTCTACATCCTTTACCTCCAGCTGCCCGATCTCGGCGCTGAGGCCACCGTCCCACGTCATATCCTCCATAGTAATGCTACCATTGATAAAGCTAGAGGCAAGGCGCTCCACCTCGGGCAGGGATTGGCGAATGTATTTGGGCATAACCGTATGTACTAAAAAGATATAGCCTGCGCTCAGCAAAACTATTAAAAAAGCGATAAATCTAAAATACTTTTTCATAAACGTCACCATTAAATATTGTAACAGACGTGCGTGACAAAACTGTGTCAGCGCCGCCTTTATTGTAAAAAATAAATACTCCGACTTATATTAGTTCGACGCTTATGCTAATCCTCCTGTTACATGGAGTAAAATATTTTGAGTAGTAAAGCTTGCACTTATAGCTACAAGCTTAGCAAAGCAAAACGCCTGGGGCGCTAGCCACAGGCGTCATAATTGTGCTTATGAAATTACTTTGCTTCCTTAGCGTTAACTGCTTTCTCGGCCGCAGCAACCTTGGGGTCCACCACAACCTTGGTGGGGAACTGCATAGGTACGCCGATAGCGGTCTCTAGGTTAGTCTTGCAGGTGTTGTAGTCATACATGGCCTGCAAATAGTTGGTCTTCGCGTCGGTCAGGGCCACCTGTGCATCCAGCACATCGGTGTTGGTGCCCACGCCATTCATATAGCGCAGCTGAGCGATACGATAGTCTTCTTCTGCTTGGGACACCGCCAGCTTGGTGGTGTCGATACGCTTTTCAGCCTCGCGCAGATTCAGGTAATTGGAGCGCACATCCAGATTAACGGCATCCACAGTGTCGCGATAGGTTTCATGAGCCTTTTTCAAATCAGCCTCAGCACCATGGATTTTGGAATTGGTAACACCGCTATCGAAGATGTTCAAGCCAACGCTTACACCAACATACCAGTTACCATTTTCGTCACCAGGCCAATTCTTATCGTTCCAATTTTGACTAGCACTTGCAGCTACCTGAGGCATATGACCGGAAATCGCTACACGCAGAGCACCTTTAGCAGCCTCTACATTTTGTTTTGCTTGCTCCAGCTCCGGACGATGTTTAGCTGCATAATCCAGACAATACTGCATATCGTTATCGTAAGGAGTATATACTAAAATATTATCCAGCTTCAAGGTAGTGTCCATGGGCAGACCCACGATTTTATTCAGATTAGCCTCTGCAATCTGATATGCATTTTCTGCTTTAATCAAGCTTTGCTTAGCGTTAGCAAGCTCAACTTGGCTGCGCAGCACGTCAACCTTGGCTACTACGCCAACCTCATATTGAGCCTCAACATTCTTCAGGTGATCAGCCAAACGCTCTACAGATTCGCGGCCCAGCTTTTGCATATTGTCGGCCTGTAGCATATCAAAATAACCGTTGGTAACGGTGGAACGCATATCATTGTATGCCTTTTGCACACCCTGCTCAGAATACAGATAGCCAGCCTTAGCCTTTTTTATGGTACCACTAAGCTTACCACCAGTGTAGATGGGCATGGATGCAGTCAAAGTATTGGAATGAGAGTTACCAATCTGTTTTGATAGAGTTGCATCACTTACTTTAACATGTCCACCAGATATGGGATCGTAAGCCCATGACTCTTTCGTAGCGATATTATCATCATTGCCGCCACGAGTAGTTACATGCTTACCTTCAATGGTAATCCAACGGCTGTTGCGTGCCGCATTATAGCTAGCGCGAGCGCTATCTCTTTCATAGCCCGCAATCGTAATAGCAGGGTTCGTATTAAAGGCGCGCTGCATAGCGTCCTCCAGATTGAGCTCCACAACCTCGCCAGCAAAGGCGGACTGGCTCAGCATCATGGTCAGAGCCGCACCCAGCATCAAAAAGCGTTTACTTAATTTATGTCTAGTCATCAGGAAACCTCCATTTCAACTCTGACTAATCAGTCAGTATAGAAAAATTATATTTTCTTTGACGAAAAATGTCAAATGAAATTTCTGTAACATTGATTCACAAAGATTGGCGAGAAAGTACCAGAGACGAGGAAGGGCGACGACGGCGTATCGGAAATACTCCTAGGAGCCCTGACGAAGTA
>JBJDXC010000195.1:0-6460 GCA_051866475.1 Phascolarctobacterium sp. | reverse complement strand
CATCACCTTGATTACTAACCGCTCCTACAATATCGATGTTGAGGATGAAGAGCAAGTTAACAAGATTTTGAACTCCTTGGCAGGCAAGCTGATTTACGCTGGCTATGCTGATGGCGAACGTAATTTGACTGCTCAAGTACAAATCGCTGAATCCTTGACCGGTAGCAGTGCAATCCTGACCACTGGCGATGTAAACTTCTTTGCTGAAAACGGCCAAGGCTACTATGGCAAGCTCACCCACGTAGCAGGCATCTACACCACCGATATCACCGGTAGCGATGCCGATAGCGAATTCGCTAATGCCGGTGTAACTGAGGACTTCAAGACCTATAACTTTACCGACTCCATTGAAGGTGCAAGCAAGGTTATCCTCCAAGGCATCAAGGTTGCAGGCGACACTGGCAACTACAAGGATGCCAAGGACGTTACCATTAGCATCACTGCTGACCAAGCAGAGCTCAATGACAGCGTAGCAGTGGGCTACAGAGGCACCGTTGCTCTGAATGCCAATAGCGTAACCATTCAAGGCGTAGAAAACACTGCTATCGACAACTTCGGTGGCACCTTAACCGTAAGCGGCGATGTGACCATCTCCGGTGTAGAAACTGGTATTCATACCAACTCCAAGACCGACGTTCAATATAATGCAGAAACTGGTATTTCTACCTCTAAAGACTATATCGGCACCGTGGCTATCCAAGGCGCAGCTAATGTCAGCGCTAGCGGCACGGCACTGGCTACCGAAGGTGGCGTAATTAGTGTTGGCGCAGGCTCCGAGATTACCTCCACCGAGGGCGATGCCATCGTTGCAGCTGGACAAACCTTGATTAACGCACAGCTTGGCTATAGCAATAAAGAAGTTGCTGGTCAAGTAAGCGTAGCAGGTGGCACCATCACTGCTGAAAATGGCAATGCCATCAGCGTATCCGGTGGTCACGTATACATCAACCAAGGCACTACCAATGACACCGTTATCACTGGTAACATTCTGGTAGATAAAGATAATACTGCAGTTAAAGCTGATACTGAAAATGCTCCGCAACAAAGCATCGTAGACGTAACCCTGAACACTGCTGACTCCGCTTGGAACGGCAGCCTGAGCGTAGCTGACGGTCAAGTAATGAACCTGACCTTGGCTAACGGCGCAACCTGGACCGATAGCATCTCCGAAGCTAGCGGCAACACCATCACCAAGCTGACCGGTGGTTCTCAGGATGCAGCTGGTAACATTGTTCGTCATGATAAACGCGATTTGACCATTGGCCAATACAGTGGTTGGACCAATATCTACTACGAACATGATAAGGACGTTGTAACCAACATGATCGGTGGTAACACCATCATCAAGAGCGCAGCTGAAGGCTCCGGCGTAAATCTGGTAACCGGCAGCTACGGCGTTGAGACTGAAGACAAGACCAAGGTTGCTGCAGTACTGAATGCACTGGCTGGCAAGCTGTTCTACCAAGGCGAAGAAGTAGTAGCTCCTGTTGAAAACGAAGTAGCTCCTGTAATGCTCCTGGCAGCAGAAGCTAATGCAGGCACCAGCTACAACCTGAGCGCAACTGCAACTCTGGCCGAAGGCTTGACTACTAGCGCAACCACCCTTGCCGTAGGCAAAGTAAACTTCGAACAGCTGGCTAATGGCCAAGGCTCCGTATCCATCGACGACGTAACCATCGAAGGCGAAGAGCCCGTAGTACCTCCCACACCGGTGGATCCGGATAAACCTGGTACCGATGATCCTAAGCCTGTGGATCCTGAAAAACCGACTCCGGAAGAACCCGGTACCTCCGACACCAAGCTGGCCGACATTCAAGTAGGCGGCGAGCCCGTAGCAATGCGTGCTGTGAAGTCCTCCATGGCAGCAGCAACCATGATGTGGCGCTCCGAGAATAACGACCTGATGAAGCGTATGGGCGACCTGCGCATGCTGGAAGGCGAACGCGGCCTGTGGGCTAAATACTACACCGGCAAGCAAGAAATGGATGCTCAAAACGCTAACTTCAGCGAGAAGTACAAGGCATACCAGATCGGCTACGATACCAAGGTTAACGAAAACTGGACTGTTGGTGCAGCCCTGTCCTACAACGACGGCACCAGCTCCACCAGCAACGTAAGCGATACCTCCGGCTCTTGGTCCAGCGGTCACGGCGAACAAAAGAACGTTTCCTTGGGTCTGTACGGCAGCTGGAAGGCTAAGGACGGTCAATATGCCGACATCATCATGAAGGCAAGCCGTCTGGATAGCGAATACAACCTGAAGTTCAACAACCTGATTAACACCTACAACATCGATGGCGATTACAAGACCTGGGGCACCTCCATCAGTGCCGAATACGGCAAACGCTTCGAGGGCGACCGTGGTACCTACTTCGAGCCCAGCGTAGAGCTGACCTATGGCCATGTAAATGGTAAGAGCTACAGCGCTAATACCACCTACTATGGTGCTAAGATGAATGTTGATCAAGACAGCTTTGATACCCTGGTTGGTCGCGTTGGCTTGCGCCTGGGTCAAAAACTGGAGAAGGGCAGCTACTTTGCTAAGCTGGCTCTGGCACACGAATTCTGCGGCGACTTTGATACTCGCTACAATGTGGATGGTGCAGACCATAACAGCACTCATCTGGACTTTGGCGATACCTGGTACGAGCTGCAAATCGGTGGCACTGCTAAGCTCAGCGCTAATAGCATGATCTATGCTGACTTCCAACGCAGCTTCGGTGGCGACGTAACCGAAAAATGGCGCGTTGATGCCGGCCTGAGATTTACCTTCTAATTTCTCATTAAGCTTTCATAATACACACCCTATAAAGAGTGCGCCCTCCCGTGGCGCACTCCCACCCAAAGAAAATCGAGCAGAGGGATGGCGACCCGCTGCTCGATTTTCTTTTTTCAAAATTACTAAAAATAACGAAATAACGGAAATAACGCCTTTTTGCGTGAAAAGCCGTTATTTCCGTTATTTCCGTTAGAAAGTTGTGAAAAAAATTTAATAAAAATTCGATTTCAACTTTACATTTAGAATGTAATAGGATATAATACTAATAGAGCTTAAACAAGGAATGATATTAAAATGAAATTAAGACATTACTTGAAGTTTGGGCCCCAGTAAAATTAAAGGAGATACTATGATGGCTAAAGCAAAAGAAACCAAAATTGAAGAAGTAAAGGCAGAGGCTGCAGAAGCAGTAGAAGCAAAGGCAGAAGAGGTAAAGGCAGAGGCTGCTGAACCGGCTAAGGAAGCTGCCAAAGAAGCACCCAAGGCTGAACCCACCCTGGCTATGAAAAAACTCACTGCTCTGAAAGAATATGCTGACCAAGCAAAAATCACTGGTCTGCAATACCTGCAAATCAACGAAAACAACCTGCTGGTAAACACCCGCCTGCTGGTGAAGGGCCAGACCCTGCCCCTCTTCATTGTGGTTAACAATACTGTTTATTCCTATATCCAAGCACATTTGGTAACCATTCCCCAAGAAAAGCTGGCTGATACCCTGCAATTCATCAACGAGCTGAACAATCAATTCAACATGCTCAAATATACCGTGAACCCCCAGGGCAATGTGGTGCTGACCTTCAGCGTACCTGCAGCTGATGATAAATTTGAGCCCGGCCTGATTTTCGCTCTGGTGGACCAGGTTAAGGGTCATCTGGAAGAAAACTATGCCGCTTTGATGGACAAGATTTGGGCTAAAAAAGAAGCCTAAAACGCGAAAGGAAGCATATTGATAATGAAGAAAAAAATTCTCGCCTTTGTGATGACTGTGATGATGAGCCTGGGCCTGTGCAGCAGCGCTCTGGCTGCTGAAAACGATGGGGTAGTGGGCTTTGTCAACATGCAAGCCATTGTAGCTAACTATCCCGGCATCAAGGACATTGCTCAAGAGATTGCCAATAAACGCAACGAGCTACAAAAATCCTTCAATGCTCAAGCTAAAGAGCTTGACGCTAAAGCACAACAGGACTTGCAGCAAAAGCTGAACAAGGAGCTGGCTGATTTCGAAGCTAAAAAAATGGCTCCTGTGCAAAAGCAAATCCGCACCACCATTGATAAGGTGGCTGCTGAAAAGGGTATTAAGAGCGTTGTTAATATCCAAGCCATGGTATCCGGTGGCAAGGATTTGACCAACGACGTGGTAACTGCCCTAAAAAACAAATAACAACCAAGCGAGCCCTAGCTCGTTTGGATGCATTTTCCCAAAAAATCATACACCTTTTTCCTAAATTCTTAATACATTAAGAATTTCCTATCCTATCCCAACTCCCCTCTAAAATATGCCCTGGCCTATGTCGGGGCATATTTTTTTGTAAAAAAGTAAATTGAAAATATAGTTATTTCTTGTTATAATAAGCTTGAGATTATGATAATGTGCAGCCTTTTATAGCGAGGTATAATTATGAACAAGACTTATTTATATACAAAATTTAGAAGCTTCCAACGCGGCGCCATCATGGTGCTTTTTGCTGTTTTGCTGCCGGTGCTTTTTGGCTTTATGGGCTTTTCTATTGATTTGGGCCTAGCCTATGTGGAGCATGGTAAAATGCAGGATATTGCCGATGCGGCGGCCTTGGCCGGAGCAGCTCATTTGGGCGACAGCGATAGGGATACCACGGTGAAGGATGCGGTAAAGGCCTATGTGGAGGCCAACGGCATTAAGCTGGGCGCGAATGATTTGATGAATAAGGCGGACGGCAGTGCCTGGGATGCTAAGGATACCTTAGCCAAGGGTCAGGACGCCTTAGTTTCCTATGGCATCGTGAGCGTGACCAAGGACGGGGAGACTAGGGACCGCGTCCGCGTGCGCATCACCAAGCGCGCCCCGTTGTTCTTCTTCAACGTCCTGGGCGACTTCAGCGACGGCCTCGTAGTCGCCGCGAAGGCGGCTGCTGAAGGGGGAAGTGTGGCTCAGCCTGCTGCAGTTGAAGGCGGAAATCCTGTGTTTATGTGTAGTGTAATTCAAATGCATAATACTAGAGCTGATCAAATAAAGATAACGAATAATAGTTTTCCTGTGTATGTTAAAGGAGACATGGCATGTTTTGATAAGCTGCCGGGAACGGGTACAGTTTATGCAAATAGTATTTCTGGTTCTGGGGTAGGAAGCTGGAAATATAATTATAAAACTAATGCAGTTGAGTTTGATCCTCCTCTGCCTAACGGTAGGACATGGATTTGCACAAATGGTAATTCAACTGTAAAGAATGGTGGAACAATAAATGATCCTGGTTCAGATGATCCAGATTATGATATTTTAATGGCTCAGAAAAATGCCTTGCATGAAGAATATGTAGATATTGCTAATAAAATGAACGATCAGTACTCTAAAATCGTAGAAGAAGGGAAAGATAAGGCCTCAGAGATTAGGAATAGCAAACAAGAATATATTGATGGTGTTAAAAATGGCACCAATAAAAGATACATTGGTTTAAAAACTAATCCAGATAGACCATGGGAACAAGAAGCATATACTACAATACTGGATACTGATACCGAAATAGATTTATACATGGATGCCACAGCAATGTTACATAAGGATTCATCGTGGTTACAAAGTAGAAATGTACTAACAAATCTTCAGTTAAAGAATGTAAAAAAGATTAATAATCTTTATATGAGTTCATCGCAATGCTTAATTAGTACTGATAGTATCACTTATGGTAATGTGTATGTCAATGGTGCACAGTTTACAATTGCTGGTAACAACAATACTTTTAATGGTACTGTATATGCCCAGATTGCAGATGGAGGGCAGTGTACTGTTGGTGGTAATAAAAATTCTTTTGTGAATAAATATGGTAAACCATCAATTGTAACGCAGCAGCTGTATATTGGTGTGCAATTTATGACTAGCACATCTAATATTATTCAAGATGAAAATGGCAATACTGTAGATAAAATGACAATGTCTGATAATTGGAACTATGTTGCGAATGACCCTGACTGGGAGGTAACTTTTGGAACGGAAGGTGGATCTGTTTCTAGTGGTTCTGGCACTGAAGGTACCGAAACAACAACTAAGCTGAAATTAGTAGAGTGAAATTAAAATACCTTATGAAATTGAGTAATAAGTAATCAGCAAGTGAGCTGTGACTTTTAGCAAATGAGTGGCTTGGTACAATGGCCTCAAGGGTTCGAAAAAGAATATTATTCTGCGAGACAAATAGTACCCCGCAGAGGCCAATTGAACCCCACGAAATTTGCGTTAAGAAAGTCACCGCGAGCGCGATGATTGCTTATTACGAATTTCACAACACCATACTTACACCAAGGCTCCCCTGCAAAGGGGAGCTTTTTGCTATAAAACTTAAAATTTTACAAAATTATTTATGACCACCTCTAGCATTTTCTCTTGAAACAGTGTATACTATACATAGTAAAAAGAAATATTACGAAGGGGAGTGACCATCATTTCTTTAAGTAACAGGCAAAAACAAATTGCTGAAATAGTGCGTCTCGACG
>JBJDXC010000194.1:0-6474 GCA_051866475.1 Phascolarctobacterium sp. | reverse complement strand
TTGCAATTTGGTCGGGGCGGCGAGATTCGAACTCACGGCCTCTTGTACCCGAAACAAGCGCGCTACCAAGCTGCGCCACGCCCCGACATTTTGCCGACATTTGCACATCAGCAACATATAACATTATAAAGCAAAGGCAGCTCTTTGTCAACCACTTTTTGCTTAATTTGTTACAATATCACCCCTGAGCTAATTATCCCTGGGTTACCACGCGAATGCTGGTTACTTCAAAGGCCTCGGCAATCGCCGGCAAAATTTCTCTTTCAATATTGGTGCGATGCAGCTCGCTTTCAGCAACCAGCATAATGCGGGTATCAGCATAGTTGATATTGTGCACTCTGCTTACGAGACGCTTAAAGGTATCCTCACCAATAATTTCCTTCAGCTTTTGCAGGCGAGCAAAAACCTCCGGTTTTTCCTTTTGCATTCTTACTTCCAAGGGACTAAAGGGAATGGTTACAACACGGGCATCACGAGCCAGGACAAAATTTTCCTCGCCCTCGCCAGGTACTACTAAATCTTCACGCATATTACTTTTCCTCCAGACTGCTATTAATATTCCAACTTGCTCAGAGCAAGACTTGTTCTCTCATATTATAAAACACAAAGACTTTTCAGTCAAGCAGCAGGATTTTTTACCTTTGGGTAGAATATAAGTAAAATGCAAAATGAAAAAAGAATAAGGAGGAACGTTTATGTCTCTCAAAGAAGATTTTAAAAAGTTTGCTCTACGTGGCAATGTTATGGATATGGCTGTTGGCGTAATTATCGGCGGTGCCTTCGGCAAAATTGTTGGTTCCCTTGTAAATGATATCATTATGCCTCCCATCGGCATGGCCATGGGCAAAATGGATTTTAAAAACCTTTTTGTAAGCCTCAATGGCAAGGAATATGCTACTCTTGAGGCTGCTAAAAAGGCCGGTGCTCCCGTGCTCGCTTACGGCAGCTTTATCAACACCGTCATCGACTTTTTGATTTTAGCCTTTGTTATCTTTATGATGGTGAAGCAAATCAATAAGCTCACTCCTCCGCCCGCTCCCAAGCCGGAGCCCCGCCTGTGCCCCTACTGCAAGAGCGAGATTGCCGAGGACGCAACCCGTTGCCCCCATTGCACCTCCCAGCTGGACGCCAAATAAGCTTTACACTGAGATGAAAATTAGCATCGGAAGCCTTAAATATGTGCTTCCGGTGCTTTTTTAATTGCTAAAACATGCTTGATAAGGTATAATGATATGAGCTTATGTGCTTGCTGATTTTTTCTGCAAGCTTGTATATTTAAGGAGGTCATTAGATGTCTGTTTTAGACGTGTTACAGGAACGTGGCTTTATTAAACAAATGTCCCACGAGGCTGAAATTAAAGAATTATTAGAGAAAGAAAAAATTACCTTTTATATTGGTTTTGACCCCACCGCCGACAGCCTGCATGTAGGCCATTTCATCGCCCTGATGATGATGAGCCATATGCAAAAGGCCGGCCATCGCCCCATCGTTTTGTTGGGCGGCGGCACCGGTATGGTTGGCGACCCCAGCGGCAAGGACGAAATGCGCAAAATGCTCACCCCTGAGTTTATTGCCCATAACATTGCTTGCTTTAAAAAGCAAATGAGCCGCTTCATCGACTTTAGCGAGGGCAAGGCTATTATTGCCAACAATGCTGACTGGCTGCTGAATTTGAATTATGTAAACCTGCTCCGTGAGGTAGGCGTGCATTTTTCTGTAAACCGTATGCTCACTGCTGAATGCTTCAAAAAGCGTTGGGAAAAGGGCTTGACCTTCTTTGAGTTCAACTACATGATTATGCAATCCTATGACTTCTGGAAGCTGCATCAGGATTACAATTGCGTTATGGAGCTGGGCGGTGACGACCAATGGTCTAATATGCTGGGCGGCGTGGAATTAATTCGCCGCAAGGAGCAAAAGCCTGCTTACTGCATGACCTGCAAGCTCTTGACCAATAGCGAGGGCAAGAAGATGGGCAAAACCGAAAAGGGTGCCCTGTGGCTGGATCCGGAGAAGACCTCTCCCTACGATTTCTACCAATACTGGCGTAATGTGAACGACAGCGATGTAGAAAACTGCTTGGCACTTTTGACCTACCTGCCCATGGACGAGGTACATCGTCTGGCATCCCTAAAGGACGCTGCTATTAACGAGGCTAAAAAGGTGCTGGCCTTCGAGGTTACCAAGCTGGTACACGGCGAAGAGGAAGCCCTCAAGGCTCAGGCTGCTACAGAAGCGCTCTTCGGTGGCGGCGCAGATTTAAGCAATGTGCCCACTATCGAGATCACTGTCGAGGATATGCATGCTAAGGTTATCGACGTGCTTACCGCTGCTAAGATTTTCAGCAGCAAGCGTGAAGCACGCCAAATGATTACCCAAGGCGGCCTCACCGTTAAAGAAGAAATCCTGAAGGATCCGGAGGCAACCCTGAGCGCTGACATGTTCGACGCTGATAAGAGCCTGCTCATCCGCAAGGGTAAAAAGAAATATTTCCGCCTGCTGGTGAAATAATAAGGTTAACTCGTAGGGGCGCATCTGGCAAGGTCGCCCCTCTTTTTTTGAGAAGTAGCTTTGAGGGGAGCTGCTTTACTATGGATTTGGGAGTATGTGATGAATAATAATATGAGCTTAGCAAAAATCCTGCCCATCGGCTTGATGCTGTTTTCCTTTTTCTTTGGCGCAGGTAATTTGATTTTCCCTCCTGCTTTAGGTCAAATGGCCGGTGAGAATTTACCGGCGGCGGTCTTGGGCTTCTGCATCAGCGGTGTAGGCCTGCCTTTGCTTGGTATATTGGCCATGGCCATTTTAAATGGCGACGACCCTAATGAATTGGCCAGTCCCATGAGTCCCGCCTTTGGTAAGGCCATTACCATTTTGTGTGCCCTGACCATCGGTCCCTTCTTTGCCATTCCCCGTACGGCAGCAGTTTCCTTTGATACGGGCATTTTGCTGCTGCTGCCCAAGGGCTATGAAACCATGGGTCTAGTGCTCTACTCTATTTTCTTTTTTGCCTTAACTTATTTTCTATCGGTTAATCCGTCCAAAATCGTTGATAACATCGGCAAAATCATGTCTCCTTTGCTTTTGGTTTGCTTGGGCATCCTGATTTTCTGTGTTATCACCAATCCCATGGGCGATTTTCAGCCTGCCAATAGCGTTTATAAAAATGCTCCCTTCTTCAAGGGCTTTCAGGAAGGCTACAACACCATGGACCTGCTCTGCACCATGCTTTATGGCGCAGCGACGCTCAAGGCTATTGAATCCCAGGGCGTAACCGAGCAAAAGCAGCTCACCAAGGTCTGCATTTATGCTGGCATTATCGCTGCTATTTGCTTAGCTGTGATTTACGGTGCCTTGGCCTATGCCGGCGCCTCCAGCACCGCAGCCTTCGGCATTGTGGCCAACGGCGGCCAGCTGCTGAATATGATCAGCGTGCATTACATGGGCTTCCCCGGTCAGGTTGTTTTGGCCTTGATTATTTTCTTCGCCTGCATCACCACCTCTATCGGCCTCACCACCTCTATTAGCAGCTATTTTAACCAGCTCACCGGTGGTCGCGTGCTGTATCAACGCTTCTGCGTTTACATCTGCCTATTTAGCTTGGTAGTGGCTAATTTTGGTCTGAATAACATTATCAAGTTCTCCATTCCCGTTATCTGCATGCTCTACCCCATCGTTATCGCCATTGTGATTTTGAATGTGGGTCAAAGCATTTTCAAGCGGGATAAGGCCATTTTCCGCATCTGCTTGACCTTGACCACGATCTTCGCTATCTTTGATGGTCTCAGAGCCGGTGGCTTTGATTTAAGAGCGCTGGACAGCTTCTTGACCCGGTATTTGCCCTTCTTTGATGTGGGCTTTGGCTGGCTGCTGCCCTGCTTTGGCGGTATCCTTTTGGGCTATCTCTACCGTATGGTCCGCCCTAGTAAATAACCCTACAAACACAAAATCTCCATGTCACGCGACATGGAGATTTTTTATATGCTTAAAGGCTCTCGCTGGTTCCCTTGTTAATCTTTACCTTATCCCGACCAAGCCCAAAAAGAGGCCCAGGGCACCACTCATGCAGAGAAGCTTGATAACGCTCATCTTGTGGCGAATGCACCAGAGGGAAATGGGCAGTACAATCACGCCAATCAAATCAATTTTCGTAAAGTCCTTGGGCAGGGTTTCCGTATTCCACAGTGCCAAAAAAACGAAACTGAGGCCTGCAGAGCAAATCAAAGCCACCACCGCCGGACGCAGGCCGTTGAGAATGCCTCTCACAGGGCCTATATCGCCGTATTTAAAGAATAAGTGAGCCAGGATGAGTACTATGATTACTGAAGGAAAAACAAAGCCCACAGTGGCGCACACAGCACCGGGTATGCCTGCTACCTTAGTACCAACAAAGGTGGCTGCATTAATACCAATGGGTCCCGGTGTCATCTGGGAAATAGTAAAAATATCAATAAACTGCTGCATGGTTAGCCAACCATGCTCATCAATAACCTGGGCCTGAATAAGGGGCATGGAGGCATAGCCACCGCCCACGCAGAAGGCGCCAACCTTGACGAAGCTCCAAAAAAGCTCCCAATAAATCATTAAGTTCATCAGTCAGCCACCTCCTTAAGCATATTTTTTATCACGCAGCAGGAAGAAGCCAATGATAGCGTCCACAACAACTGCATACATGAGATTGACATGGAAGAAATAATTGGCCACAAAGGTGCCCACGATAATCGCCAGGGGCAAGGCCAGCTTTTTCTTCCACTCTTTTTTCAGCAAATCGATGGCCACATTGATGATGATGGCCGTAGCACCGCACTGCATGCCCTTTAATAGCAGCTGGATATATTGATTATTGGCAAAGGCATCATAAGCATAGGAAATAATACTCAGAGTAATCAGCGGCGGTAATATAGTGGCTCCCAAAGCCACCAGCGTTCCCTGGATGCCCGCCAGACGATAGCCCAAGCTAATGGCCGCGTTAGCTGCCACAACGCCCGGTGCGGACTGAGCAATAGCCACCAAATTCAAGGCTTCCTTGTCGTCCAGCCATTTATATTCATCTACAAATTTGGCCTTGAGCAGGGGAATAATGACAAAGCCACCGCCGATGGTAAAGGCACTAATAATAAAGGTGGACTTAAAAAGCTTCCAAAGCAAATTCTCGTCCTGTACTTTTTGCAATTCCAAAAATATCGCTCCTTTAAGAGAATTTTAGTGTATTATAGCATATTTTCCTTAACTTTGCACTAAATAGTAGCTTGCTTAGAGGCTAGAATTACAAGTGGAACAAACAAGGACATAAAAACAGCCCCCTGCTAGGCAGGGGGCTGCTGCTTTAAGGCTTGGCCTGTAAAATTTTAAGACACAAGGACGCTAAGACCTTGATGGCTGGAGCCAGCGCAGCGTGGTCGAAGGCCATCTCCGGGTCATGGAGCCGCGGCAGGAGGTCGCAGCCAATGCCCAGGCTGGCCGTTTTCAAGCTAGGACGCTGCTCCTTAAAAAAGTTAAAGTCCTCGCCCACAGTGATGGAAGCAGCGGGAATGAGGCCCTCAGCTCCCAGCTCAGCCACAATGGCCTCGCTGGTCACAGCCAAAAGCGACGGGTCCGCTTCCGCCGCGGGGCAAGTGCCCACAATGTGGCACTGTGCCTCCGCGCCGTACACCTTCCCCGTATTGACGACGATGTCCTGCACCTTTTGACGCAGCTTTAGCATTTCGCTATTAGAGGTGCTGCGTAAATCGAAGCCGATGTTCACCTTATCACAGATAGCGTTGAGGGAACCGGCGCCGCCCATAAACCGCGTGGTCTTCACGCTGCCGCCCAGCAAAGGATTAGTAGGCAGCGCATTTACCGCGCCCACAATGGCGGCGCCTACATCGATGGCGTTCACCCCCAGGTGGGGCTGGGAGCCGTGGGCTGCCAGCCCACGGATTTCCCCCTCCATGAGGGTACACGCCGTCCAGTTAATCTGGGCGATAATTTGGCCACTACGCGCCATATCCTGGGGCATCAGGTGATAGCCAATAGCGTAGTCCACATCATCCAAGGCGCCCGCCTTGATGAGCTCCAGCGCGCCGCGGCCGATTTCCTCGGCCGGCTGGCACAAAATCTTGACCTTGCCCTGAGGCAAGCCCTGCTCCGCTAGGAGCCGGGCCACGCCCAAGGCGATGGTCATATGCCCATCATGCCCACAGGCATGAATGGGCTTGTCGCTGCCGTCCGCCTGCTTGAAAAGCAGGCAGTCCATATCCGTGCGCAGGGCCACCACCGGGCCGGGTTTGCCGCTGTCGAGAGCGGCGACCACGGCCGTGGTGCCCCCTACGCCCTCCTCCACACTATAGCCCAGCTTGCGCAGAAAGCCTGCCAAAAAAGAAGCCGTGCGGACTTCTTTAAAGGCAGGCTCTGCCAGAGCATGGAGCTGGGGCCAAATTGCATTTATATGACCTTGTAGATCCATGATGTTCACGTTTTCCTTCCGAAAA
>JBJDXC010000193.1:28782-32090 GCA_051866475.1 Phascolarctobacterium sp. | reverse complement strand
CATAGCCTCATCTCCGGCATTGGCAAATCCATAGTACCCGGAAATCACGATCTTACTCATTGCTCCATGTATCTCCTTTTCAGCTTCTCACCCAGCATCATAAGCAAGCTTACGCCCAGAATGCTCACAATACCAAAAATAATACCCACTGCATAGCCATCCAACGCACGCACAAAGCTCATCACCACAGGCGTACGCATGTGGCAGAAGGTTTGCACCAAGCTACCTTGGCCAATGACTGCGCCACAGGTCAGCACAAATTGCCACCAGCGAGGTGCACATTTATAAGCAGCCAACACTGCTAGGAAGAAGGCCGGATGACCAATCATAAATTCCTTTTCGCGAGGACGAGCATACATTACCTGCTCTAGGAAAGCACGCATCTTGAGCTCAATAGCAGGCACGGGCACACCACCGGTGTGACCGCTGCGGCCTACGAAATAGAAGGCAATGAAGAGGAAAACCATCAGCACTGCCACATGCTTAAAGGTCAAGCCCGTATCCAGCAAACTGTTAAGCTTGCTCAAAAGCTGCTTGAAGCCCTTGCCCACCACCTGCAGCATGTCATAACGTTTCAAGTAAAGCACTGCGGTCAGCAGCACAGGCAGGATAAAGGTCAGCTTCACACCGCGATAAATATCGATTTCCAAAAGGAAGCGACTGTCAGTTAAAATTGCAGACAGGAAGGCCGCTCCTACCAGAGACAGCGCAATGGCCAAGGCCAGCTGCCACAGGGCATTCCAGATAATTTTTACCAAGCTGTTCTTGGCAGAAGTATTTTGATCCCAGATGTGCATGATATAGCTCATGGAAAGCACAGGGAACACACTAGCCGCTGCTAAAGCCAAAAGCTGGCGGGTCAAGAGACCGCGACCAAGCATTAGCAAGCCGCAGCCTACTGCAGAGAACACTGCCCACAGCATGAGCTCAGTTTTACTAGTCCAATTAAAGAGCAGGCTGCCGTAAAGCACTACGCCGGCTACAATGGCTAACACGATGGGCATCCACATGGTCTTGGACGGAAAATAAGGCGCAAAGCCCTGCTCAGAGCTTGGTCCTGCAAACACTCCTGCTTGGCCAATGCTATAGCCACGTGCTTCTACATTAGCCTTAATATCACGGACGTATTTTAAATTGGTAGTCATAATATCCTTGCCCTCCACAGGAAGCAGGAAGGGACGGATATAGTTGACGCGGATATTGCGCTCCTCGTCGGTCAAGGCCCAACGATGCAGCGCCGTAGCCACGGAAATCTTCTTTTGCTCCAAGGCATCGATAACGTAGGAGCGAGCAGACTTATAATTATTAAACTCAGCCAAGGGAATGAGGCCATCAATTTGGGCAAAGCGCAGCTGGGTATAGTGCTCCAGCATTACCAGCGTCATGTCCCGCTCCCGCAGCTTTTGTCCCAGATATTCCACTTTATTAGGATAGCCCACAGTTTCGCGGCCACAGGGCATCAGGGCATGTACCTTCACGCCCGCTTTATCAATGCGCTTGAAGATACTATCGATCTGTGCTTCCGTAACATTGAGATAGTTTTGGGGACGCACAATAAGCTCAAAGCCCATGTTCGCCAGCTTTTGCATATCACGCACGGGCAAGCCCAAGGGAGCCTGCAAAATCCCATGGGGCTCATCAAATTTGCCCTCCGGCAAAAGCTCCGTTTTGCCCACCACGCGAATAATCTGTGGCGCTTGGCTCACTATCTCCACGCGCTCAACGCCATAACGTAGCTTGAGGTCCTCCAGCACATCGGGAAGCACAGCAGGGTTATTCCCCGCCGCTACAAAGGCTGCATCCACGGTGAACTTCTCCGCCGGCACTGCCGCGAACACGCCCTTGTCTGCGCCAAGGCTGGCCGCCTTGCGCAGCTCCTCAGTGGTGCTGCTTTGGATTTCACCCTTTTTCGTCAAGCGCTCCAGCGTCGTATCAAAAAGCATCAAGGAGTTAATGCCGGCCTGCTGGAAATCCCGCAGCACCTTATCCTCACTCACGCCCTGCAAAATCGCCAGCTTGCGTAGGCCCTCATATTCCATTGCCATTTCTACAGTGTTATTGGCCTGCTCCACCTTATGGCGGGTCAGGTTGAGCCACAGCCCGCAGACCAGGCCCAGCGCAATCACTGCTAAGAGCACAGGATTATAACGATGCTTCATTATTGTCACCTGCACTTAAATCAAATCTTCTTTTGTTGGCTGCGCAGATAGGCCTCAACAAAGGGCATCAAATCGCCATCCATGACAGCGCCGATATTGCCGGTTTCGCAGCCGGTGCGATGGTCCTTAACCATGGTATAGGGCTGGAAAACATAGGAGCGAATTTGGCTGCCCCATTCAATATTTTGGTAATCGCCGGCCAAATCGCTGACAATGGCGTCCTGCTTAGCCTTTTCGTATTCATATAATTTGGCACGCAGCATTTGCGTACATTTTTCACGGTTTTGGATTTGGGAGCGCTCCTGTTGGCATTGCACCACGATGCCGGTGGGCTCGTGGGTCATGCGTACTGCAGAAGATGTTTTGTTAACGTGCTGGCCACCGGCGCCGCTGGCGCGATAGGTGTCCACACGCACTTCATCCCAGTTAATTTGTACGTCTACGTTATCGTCCAGCTCCGGCATAACGTCACAGGCCGCAAAAGAGGTGTGGCGGCGTGCGTTAGCGTCGAAGGGCGAAATGCGCACGAGACGGTGTACGCCCTTCTCGGACTTCAAAAAGCCGTAGGCGTTGTGGCCGTTCACCTGGAAGGTAGCGCTCTTGACGCCGGCTTCATCACCGGGCTGGTAGTCCAGCAGCTCCAGCGCAAAGCCGTTTTGCTCCGCAAAACGGGTGAACATGCGCAGCAGCATGCTGGTCCAGTCCTGGGCCTCGGTGCCGCCGGCGCCTGCGTGAAGCGTAATGATAGCGTTGTTAGCGTCATATTCGCCGCTGAGCAGCATGCCTAATTCCAAATGCTCCAGCTCCTCGCGGCATTTATTGAGCAGCTCGTCCATTTCCGGAATCAAGCTTTCATCATTTTCTTCGGCAGCCATTTCCTGCATGATTTCCAGCTCGTCCACGCTGTCGGAAAGCTTGTGGAAGCCATCCACCTCTTCCTTCAGTGCATTCACGTCCTGGGCAGTTTTTTGGGCCTTCTCCGGGTCATCCCAAAAGGTGGGATCGCCCATTTTATGCTCTAATTCGGCAATGCGGTCCTCTTTGACAGCGATGTCAAAGAGATCCCCTCATTTCCTCTAATTTTGCTTGTAAGTTGACAATCTCAGGCTTGTATTCTTCGATTAACAAAATTCATTCACAACCTTTCAT
>JBJDXC010000193.1:0-28682 GCA_051866475.1 Phascolarctobacterium sp. | reverse complement strand
TGACAATCTCAGGCTTGTATTCTTCGATTAACAAAATTCATTCACAACCTTTCATCTAGCAAATTTAGTTATTTGGCGAGTTTTTCACTCAAAAATTAGACCTCTTCAGCGCCGTGCTCTTGCGCGCCTTCTAAATGATCATCAGCAGCTTGAGTTACTACATTTACATGATAAATATAGCGTACTACATCGTCCTGAATAGCATCGATCATAGCCTCAAACATATCATAGGCTTCAAATTTATACTCAACCAGCGGATCCTTTTGGCCATAAGCTCTGAGTCCCACGCCCTCACGGAGCATATCCATAGCATCCAAATGCTCCATCCAGTGGTTGTCTACAACCTTTAGCATAACCAGATTTTCCAGCTCACGCATGAGCTCGGAGCCAATGGCGTTCTCACGGGCTTGGTACCAGTCCTCTGCTACCTTATGCAGGTACTCATCCAGCTCCTCGCGGCTCAGGGTTTGCAGATTTTCAATGGTCATCAGGCCGCGGGGCGCATAGAATTCCTCAGCATATTGAATTAATGCCTTCAGATCCCAATCCTCGGAGTAAACCTCTGGCGGTGCATACATAGCCATGGTGCGGTCCACAACCTTCTCCACCATTTCCTTGATATTGCCACTCAAATCCTCCTGGCGCAAAATCTTCTTGCGTTGGGCATAGATAACCTCGCGCTGTTGGTTCATAACATCGTCATATTCCAAAACGTGCTTACGAATACTGAAGTTGCGAGCTTCAACCTTCTTTTGCGCATTTTCAATGGACTTGGTTACTAAGCTATGCTCAATGGGCTCATCGTCCTCCATACCCAGCTTATCCATGATGCCGGCGATATTGTCACTGCCAAAGAGGCGCATCAAATCGTCCTCCAGGCTCAGGAAGAACTTGGAAGAGCCCGGGTCACCCTGACGAGCGCAGCGACCACGCAGCTGGTTATCAATGCGGCGGCTTTCATGGCGTTCGGTGCCGATGATGTGCAAACCGCCCAGCTCAGGCACGCCCTCGCCCAAAACAATATCAGTACCACGGCCTGCCATATTGGTAGCGATGGTTACAGCACCATATTGACCGGCCAAGGCGATAATTTCTGCTTCTTTCTCGTGATATTTAGCGTTCAAAACATTGTGAGGCACGCCACGACGCTTCAGCATAGCGCTGAGCTCCTCGGATTGGGCAATGGAGGTGGTGCCGACCAGCACAGGCTGACCTGCCTTATGACAATCTTCAATTTCCTTCACAGCTGCCTTGTATTTTGCCAGACGAGTCTTATAGATTACGTCCGGAGCATCCACACGAATCATGGGTTTATTGGTAGGAATAACTACCACGGGCAGGTTGTAAATCTTCACAAATTCCTGCTCCTCGGTCTTAGCAGTACCGGTCATACCGGCCAGCTTCTTGTACATACGGAAGTAGTTCTGGAAGGTAATGGTGGCCAGGGTTTGGCTCTCGCGCTCAACCTTTACGCCTTCCTTAGCTTCAATAGCTTGGTGCAGGCCCTCGGAGAAGCGACGACCGAACATCAAACGACCGGTGAATTCATCGACGATGATAACCTGACCATCCTTCACAACGTAGTCGCGGTCGCGGTGCATCAAGGCCTTAGCCTTCAGGGCGCACATAATCTGGTGGGAATAGTCCACACCGTGCTCATTATCATAGAGGTTTTTGATGCCCAGCATTTTTTCTGCTTTAGCAATACCCTTTTCTGTGGGCGCAACCTGACGTTGCTTTTCATCCACGGTATAATCCTCTTCCTCGGTCATCTTGTCCACAACCTGGGCCATGATGCGGTACAGGTCGGTGGATTTTTCGCCGGGGCCGGAAATAATCAGGGGAGTACGTGCTTCGTCGATTAAGATACTGTCCACTTCGTCGACGATGCAATAGTTCAGCTCGCGCTGTACCATTTGGTCCTCGCTTACAACCATGTTATCACGCAGATAGTCGAAGCCAAACTCATTATTGGTACCATAGGTTACATCCGCAGCGTAAGCAGCCTTGCGGTCGGGATAATCCATATCATGCACAATCAAGCCTACGGACAAGCCCAGAGCCTTATAAATGCGGCCCATGTCCACGCTATCGCGGCGAGCCAGATAATCATTGACGGTAACAACGTGTACGCCCTTGCCGGTCAAGGCATTGAGGTATACGGGCAGGGTTGCTACCAGGGTTTTACCTTCGCCGGTACGCATTTCAGCGATTTTGCCACGGTGCAGCACTACGCCACCGATGAGCTGTACATCGAAATGACGCATGCCGGTCACACGTTTAGAAGCCTCGCGCACTACAGCAAAGGCTTCAGGCAGAATATCGTCCAGGGTTTCGCCCTTTTGCAGGCGCACCTTAAATTCAGCAGTTTTGGCTGCCAGATTGGCAGAGCTCAGGCTCTCCATGCTTTTTTCCAAGCTATTAATCTTATCGACGATTACGCGAATATTTTTTAATTCCTTCTCGTTGGGGTCACCAAAAATTTTTTTCAAAATGCTATCGAGCAAAACGATCACTCCTTAAATTCATGTGTAACAAAAGACTATACACCTAATTTTAAATTATACCAGAAACAGCCTCAAAATGCAAAAAAGCCGAGGCTTTTTCCTCAGCTTTTTTGTGAAGTTTACGTAAATAGCTCTTTATTCAACTCTTTCGATCCAAGGCCCTTGGCTGCGCAGCCACATTTCAATGCCCTTGCCAAAGACTTCAGCGCTAATGAGATAGCCTTTTTCATTATGCTCTATAATCTGCGCTGTGGGCAGACGGTCCAGCACTGCCTCAATAGACGGGCCCTTGAACCAGAATCTTATTTTTTGCAGTCTGCCACCGTACATAAACTGCACTCTTTTTCTAAATTCACCCTCTTCAAAGCGATCCTGATAGGGCACATGAAAATGCTCTGGCAAAATTTCGAAGCTGGTAATGCGGTCCATGCGCTTTTTTTCCTTGGGCACACAGCATTCAATGAGCTTATCCAAGATAGGATTCAGCTCCTGCTTGGTAAAGGCACGGCTCTCCAATAATATTTTGAGCACCACGAATACTTCCTCATTACTCAGCACTTGCCTGATGACGGGGCTCAAGCGATAGCCCTTGGCGCTGCGGTCGTAGACCAGCTCCTGCACATAGCCTGTGGCTTAGCTCTGGTCGTGGAGGAAGCTACGGATGTCGTCCATATCTCTTTGAATGGAGCGGGTGGAGCAGTTGAAATGCTTCGCCTCTTCTTCCTTGTGTATCACTTTTCCCTCTGACAAAAGGGAGTAAAAATAGAGCAGTCTGTCCTTGATTAGCCTGACCTGGGGCATGGGAGCTCACCTCCTGCTAGAAAAAACATTATCTTTCATATACTCTTTTTGGATGCTGATTAAATTGTGGACCAGTGAAGTTTCGGAAATCAGATAAACATTATCATGTAATGTGGCAAAGTTATCTTGACTCCAGCCCTTCCATTTCTACTTCCCACTAGCTTATATGCAACAGAAGGCTTAAAGTCCTTGATAAAATTATTCAGAGATACTGTTGCAGAATTGCTAGCCTTCACTTCTAAGGGGACTACTTCACCATTCTTCTCCAATAAAAATTCCAGCTCATGATTGTCATCCGGTTTATAGTAATATAGCTTATACCCTCGTTTGACCAAACACTCTGCAATAATATTTTCATATAAGCCACCACGGGCATTGCCCCGGATTGTGTCATTCAGGATAGCTTTCTTAGTCTCAAAGCCGTACATACAAGTAAGTAGTCCTGTATCATTAATGTACAGCTTAAACTGATCTTCTTTTGCATTTGCCATTAAAGGTATATATGGTTCAGCCACATTATAACATGGGTTTACGATATAAGAATCTATAAGCCACTGAATACTGCCGCCAAATTTACGCCGTGTTTGTCCTTTTTCAACTGTAGAGTATTGGAATTTTTTCAGTTCTTTTGCTAGCTGCTTAGGCACAGCATCATAGCACATGCGCACTAGCTGCTTTTCTTTTCCTTTGGCATGTTTGGAAATATCGTCCTTGTATTCATTTAAAATGTTTTGCTGGATTTCATAGGCAACGCTAAAATCTTTATTACGGACAAAACTCTCCACGACTTCAGGCATTCCTCCTACTACCATATACTCTCTAAACAGTTCTTCGAACTTCTGGTGAATGGACTCGTGAATCTGTACTTCACTATGTAGATACTGCTGGAGATCATTTATGATATCTTGGCTATAGCCATTAGCCCACAGAAATTCCTCAAAATCTAAAGAATACATAGTCAGCTGGGTTTCGTATCCTACAGGAATAGATTCAACCTCATCTACTTCTTCATCAGCATCCATGCCATAGGCTAGGCCTAATAATGAACCTGATGAAATGACATCAAATCTGAAATCTTCAGCGAGAAACTTTATGGCTGTTCTTGCCTTGCCACATCTTTGAATTTCGTCTAAAAATATAAGAGTTTTTCCAGGAACAAGTTTAACCCCAGCTATATTAGCACTGATTCTCTTGTAGATTGCTTCCGAAGTCAGCTCTCCTTCAAAAATAGTTTTTAATTCAGGATGGCTATAAAAGTCAATATTTATAAAGGAGTCATATTCATTCATGCCAAATTTTTTGATGATATAGGACTTACCTACTTGCCTTGCACCCTTAACGATAAGACATTTCTTTACTTTTTCCTGCTGCCTTTTTCTTTTCCATTCCAATAGCTCTGTGTAAATTTTCCTTTCCAGCATTTTGACGCCCCCTACATAAAATCGCAGTCTCATCATCGGTATTTCTGCATAAAATCGTAGGTCTATTATACCATATTTTGCATAAAATCGTAAGTCTCTTATCCGTATTTTTGCACAAAATCGTAGGTTGTTTTTCCAAAATTTTGCATAAAATCGTATGTCGTTATCCATGGATTTTGCATAAAATCGTAGGTTGCTAAATTACAAAATAACGGAAATAACGGCTTTTTTGCATGAGATGTACCCTCTTTACTGGACAAACTAGTAAGGAGGGTATTTTCATGCGGTATAGTTATGAATACAAAAGAAAATGTGTAGATATGTATCGCCAAGGTCAATGGCCAGATACGCCAAATGACGTAAGTCAAAAGCATTTTAGGTGTATGATTCAAGAGTGGGTTAAATGGAAGATCTGCACTTTCCATATATATGTCGCAGGCAGCCCCGCCTATAAGAACATACTGGTCTTTGTAGTCTTTAAACCACTCTCTAAAACTGTTTAACCCAGGAACCATGTTTACCCTCCCATAATTCATTCATTACTGTTACTATAGCCTGCTCCACCCGCTCATCTTGAATATCCCTAAGTGATAAAGCTAAGGATATAGGATCTGGAATATTGGTGTTAGAAAAGAGAAGAGGCGGATAATACCAAAGTTCCAATTTGCTTTGCACTTTATTATCTATCAATTCCCCAAAAAGCCTACTTTTATCAGCCTCTTTTTCAAAAACAGCATAGGTCTTAAGATTTTGAGGAGCCAGCATACTTACCTCAGCTATAGCATCTTCCCCGGCTAAAACCATCTTATCATTTATCCTATCACTAGCTAGATATCCCCACGATTTTACAGGACTATTAAACTTGTCAACTATCTCTTCAAATAGTTCCTTTTTTGATAGTTCCGTTTTTAATATCTTGCTTACCCCATCCTTCTTTATATAAAAGAGATCTGTAGCATTTAGTTCTTTAAGAGCCCTACTGATACTCATAGCTGAATAAGGCAGAAAGTTCACAGCTTTTCTTATTGGCAATTTACTATCAGCATTATATATAAACATCATCGCAAGAATCTGGGCAGGAATAGAAAAATGGTCAATAATAATGCTATTATTGTTTTCCTTTGCCGTCAAGTATGCTCCTAAAAAAGGTAAGTATATCTGTTTGTCCTCTTCTATGAACGGAATACGGTCTTTAATTAATCCCTGCATTTTAGAATAACTCAAGTCTCGAACCAAATACACTACTTTTAGATTAGAAACAGTCATAATTTTAGCTATATGTTTTTTTAATGTAGGTATAGTAGGCTGTCCATATAGAGGCAGGATTGCTAAAAATTCAGTCTCCCCTATGTTAATTAGAAAAAATTTATAACTGCTTATCAAAGAATAGGTCAGCCCTTCAAGCCTAGTATATTCTTTAACGCTGACAGTCTCTCCTAAAAACATTTGAAGAAATTTCTCCACCTTGCTCAGCCCCTTTCTAACATATTTTTTATCATTATAATACGATTATGTTATTTTGTCATTTTTTATGTTAGAATATAAGCGCAGATTGCAGAAACGTTACTTGAAACAGATGTTTATAAGTTGATGTAAATTACAAAATCCCGAAAGAAAGACTTTTCTTTAGGTTCTCATCGTAAAAAAGCCGTTATTTCCGTTAGAAGCGTTATTTTTTTTGTAAATGTTAAATCATTATCATGACGCTTAGAATGGGAAAAACCTTCTAAACCTTTCTTTTTTAACCTTCCATATCGTAGTTTCTCAAAACAAATTCTTTAAATCTGGGTAAGAGATTCTTTCCCAAAGGTGAGAGAAAATGGATTCTTCATCTCAATCCCGCTCCTTTTACAACTTTTTACAACTGTTAATTTGCCAGTTAATCCTCCCTTCCTATATTCCTGTATTTCTGAATTCTGCTTTAAGTCCTAAATTATTTTCCAGCTTCTCTTTCAAATGACACTCAATGTCCTTTTGGGATGTTATACTTTAGATAGTGAGCACAGGTACAAATAGAGTATTTGATGACAAGACTAGCTTTACTCATTATAAAAATGATTAGTTCAAACGTGCTCAGATAGGTAAGTGCCTGCTAGACGTAATGTGTCGTAAAAGTCACAAATGTGCTCTATCTTACACTGAAAAATTAGAGTAATTATGTCATAATAGTAGTACGCATCAAGAAGGGAGAAAAGCTATATGTTTCAGGATTTATACAAAAGAATAGGCTTTAATATCCTGAGACAGCGCCGGCTGAAAGGCTGGACTCAGGAGCAGCTTGCGGAAAAGTCAGGCGTATCCAGATCCCGCATTAGTAAGATGGAGCATGGCAAGGAAAACTTTAATATCGAGTCCTTGTTCCTGTTAGCTCAATCCTTAGAAATTGATTATATTGAACTCTTAAAATAATTTGTTATACAAAAATCCCGGTAGAGAGCCTCTTTGAGTGGCCCCTACTGGGATTTTATCTTATGACTACCTAGGTAGCCTTGCAAGCTACTCCTGCCTGCCCAGCTTAAAAAGCAGTCCTGCGACTAGGGTAATCCCAGCGCACACTACCACCACCAGCCACTCCTGAAGCTGCAAGGGCGTGGTGCGTAAAACGCTTCCTCCTAGATAAGTCATGGCAAGCTGTACTACCACAATGAGAGCCATCACTTGCATAAAGGCCTTGTTTTGCCCTAAATTTTTCAATATGTGAGTATCCTTAGAGCGCATATTGAAGGCATTAGCCACGGCCATCATAATAAAAGCGCTGAAAAAGCCCGTGTAAGTATAGATGTGGTCAGGCGCATTACGGAACAAGCTGTCCACCCAGCTGCTTTCAAAAAAAGCTAATCCTAATATTGTCATCAAGCTCCCGCTAAAATTAATTTGCCGCAGCATTTTTTTGCTTACAATGGGTGCGCTACGTTGCTTCGGCTCCTCCTCCATATAGCTTGCCAAAGCAGGCTCGCCGCCGAAGGCTAGAGCAGCAAGGGTATCCATCACAAGGTTAATCCAGAGGATTTGGGTAATGGTCAAGGGCTTATCAATCCCCATAAAGGGAGCCAAAAAGCTTATAGCCACAGCCGCGAAATTAATCGTGAGCTGAAAGACGATGAATTTACAAATATTGTTATAGATAGTGCGTCCATATAAAATGGCCTGCTTAATGCTGAGGAAGTTGTCATCCATGATGACGATATCACCGGCTTCCTTAGCCACCTCCGTGCCGCTGCCCATGGCAAAGCCCACATCGGCATGCTTCAGAGCCGGCGCGTCGTTGACACCGTCGCCAGTCATGCCTACCACAAGATTCATTGCTTGGGCAAGTCGTACTAATCTTAGCTTATCCATGGGTAATGCTCTTGCAACTACTCTTAGCTTACTTAAATTTTCTTTGATTTCAATATCACTAAGCTCCTGTAATTCTGATGATGTCCATACAATCTCATCCTCAGAACGCAGCAGGCCGGCCTCCTTAGCAATGGCCATCGCCGTCTCCCTGCGGTCACCGGTGATCATGACCACCTGCACGCCGGCCTGCTGCACCTGCGCGATAGCTTGTACGGCCTCCGGCCGTACATCATCACGAATCGCGACTACGCCTAGCAAGGTTAAACCACACTTAGGTAGCTCCTCGCCTAGCTCAGCACCTCGCCCAGCGCTTTCATAAGTACATAGGGCAAGTAGCCGCATGGACTTCTTAGCCTGTTGGTCCAGCCAAAAACTCTGCTGCAAGCGCAGTGTATCAGACATTGTAAGCCGTAAGCCATCATCGGACCAATAATATTTACATTTAGGCAAGAGCTTTTCCGGAGCACCCTTGAGTAAATAATATTCCTTGTTGTCCTGCTTAACCTTGGCCCAAGAAAATTTCTTGCTGCTATTGAAGGGCTGGAATGCCTCTCGCTCAGGCAATGCCTTTACCTCCAGCTCTTTTATTTGTGCTTGAGCAAAATTCTCTAAGGCCAATTCCGTCATATTACCGCCTACAAGCCCCTCTTCTCCCAAGGTAGCGGAGGTATTTAATAGCACTTGTTCTAGGAATAAACTTTGCATCGCTAGTGGTGCTTGCTCTAAGCTGTTATTTTTTCTCCCCTCACCCGTGCGCAGGGTAAGCACTTCTAGCTTTCCCTTGGTTATAGTCCCCGTCTTATCAGTGAAGAGCATATTCAGGCTGCCCGCTGTTTCGATGCCCACAAGCTTGCGTACTAGCACCTGATCCTGCAGCATTTTGCGCATGTTTAAAGAGGATACTATGGCAATCATTAGAGGTAAGCCCTCGGGCACTGCCATCACGATAATAATAATAGCCAGGATGATGGCTTGCAGTAAATCGCTTAACACCAGCGTCCAATTGCTGGTATAAGCAGTCCAGCCACCAGCTGCCATCAGCTTATGCAGCATCACTGCTACCGCAATAAGCACACCACCGCTATAGCCCAGCTTGCTAATATGCTGCGCCAAGGCTTTGAGCTTCAGCTTGAGGGGACTTTCCCTATTGTCCTCACGCAGCTCTTGGGTTAGCCGCCCATATAAAGAAGCTGCGCCTATTTTTTGGACTAGTAGCAAGCCATTGCCCTCTACAATAACACTACCGCGAAAGAGACTATGCTCATCCAGCAGGTCAATGCTTTGGGTACCGTCATGGTTTATTTCCCGGGAAATTTTTGCAATCGGCTCGCTCTCACCATTTAAGGCAGCTTGGTCCACTTCTAGCTTACCTTCTAATAGAACACCGTCCGCCGGCACCTTGTCACCGGCTTCCAAAATCACCACATCACCCACCACAATTTCCTCAATGGGCAGGCTTTGTGGCTTGCCGTCACGCCACACCTTGCAGGTAGTTCGGCTCGCCTCCGCCTGCAAGCGCTCGAAAGCGCTCTCATTGCTATACTCCGACCAAGTAGAAACCAGCACCGCCAGCACTATAGCTACAAAAATGCCTGCCGTTTCCACCCAATCGCTGTGGCCAGCGTAGACAAATATTACATTGATGAGCAACGCTACAAGCAGAATTCTAATCATGGGATCCTGTAAATTATCCCACAGCTTGCTCATAAAGCTTTGCCTTAGCGGCTGTGGCAAAACATTTTTGCCGTGTAAACCTTGACTTTCCAGTACTTCTTTTGTGCTTAATCCATATTTTTGCATAAGTCCTGCCTCCCTTCAGCATTACCTTGCCCATAGAAAAAGGCGAGGCAATGCTGCAAAAACAATAATTTTGCAACAAAGTCTCGCCATTTACTCACATTACCGGACTAGAGCAACTCTAATCGTACTGACGGCAATGCAAACATGGTCGCCCTGAGGCTGCCATGCCAGCTACTCCCTTTATTTTATGAGTGTGAAAACTAGTTGGACCAAACGGTCTTCATCAGCTTGGGATATTCCTCGTTCAGATGCTTCAGAACTACATCGATTACTGCATGCACCAGCTCAGGCATAAATTCCTCATCAGTAGTGGGAATACAGCTTTCAATCACGATATCGCCGTTCTCATTTGCATAATACTTGAAAACCTTGTAGTTTTCGTTGAGGCTGTTCATGTGCTCCATGACAGCAGCCTTGTTGGACTCTTTAACCAGACCTGCGCCCACGCGCACCTGCAGCATTACATAAATGCTCTCGTCAATAACCAGCATGGTGGGCAGGTTTTGGCCGCCAACCTCCATAGCACTGCGATAAACCACAGGATGCATATCGCCATCGATTTCCTGCATTTGGAAAACGTTAATATTTCTGTCATTAATAAAATTGGTAAATTTTTGCGCCTTAAGATTCATCATAAGACCTCGCTTTCACTTTCTTTAGCTCTATTATACACTATTTAAGACTTTTTTCACAGCAGAATTAATTACAAAAGCGTGAATAAAAAGCAACTTTTTCTGTTTATCAGTCTGCGCAGTGGCACTCCTCGTGTTCATCCTCTAAAAGGCTTTGGGCGAAGTCATAGCCAAATTGCTCGGCAGCTTCCAAATTGTTCGGCTGCGGCGTCCACTTGCAGGTATGTCCAGGCAACACTTCTTTACTAAATTTACCCAGCATTTCTTCCATATCCTTTTGCGCGCCACCGGCCCAGCCGAAGGTACCAAAGGCAGCAGTCTTCTTGCCCGTGGGAGCTAAGCCCTTCAGATAGGTCAGGAAGGAGCCCATGCTAGGCATCATGCCGCTGTTCAAGGTAGGAGAACCAACCAAAAGACCGGAAGCAGTGAAAACCTCAGCAGCTACAGTGCTGTTAGGCGTAGCGCTCAGCTTGAATACCTTTACCTCGATGCCTGCCTTCTGCGCACCGCGAGCCATAGCACGAGCCAGCTTTTCAGTACCACCCCACATGCTGTCGTAAGCGATTACCAAGCTGCCATCGCACACGCCCTGGCCCCACTTGCTATAGCAATCCACAATTTTAGCAATGTTCTTGCGCCATACCACGCCGTGGCTGGGAGCAATCATCTTGATTTCTAAACCGCCAACCTTAGTAATAGCTTTGCCAATGAGCTTTGCATAAGGCCACAGGATATTAGCAAAATACTTGCGTGCTTCATAGAAAAGGTCGGCCTCATCCACTTCATCATCATAACGCTTGCTGGTAGCATAATGCTCGCCAAAGGCGTCGTTAGAGAAGAGGATTTTGTCCTCCACACAATAGGTAGCCATACTATCAGGCCAGTGCAGCATGGTCATCATAGCAAAGACCAAATTGCGCTTGCCGATATTTAAAGTAGCGCCATCCTTCACCACTTCAAAATCAAAGATATTACCATAATGCTGGATAGCCTCATTTTTGCCTGCCATGGAAATAATAAATTTCGCATTGGGGCAAGCCTTAGCCAAAGCAGGCATAGCACCGCTGTGGTCGGGCTCCACATGGTTGATGATAATATAATCAACGCTTTCTAAAGGAGTTACCAAGCTGATATTGTGCAATAATTCCTCAGCGAAGGGTGCCTTGACTGTATCAATAAGGGTAATTTTCTCATCCATAATGAGATAGGAATTATAGGTAGCGCCTCGCTCAGTTTTGTAGCCATGAAAATCGCGCACAGCCCAATCCTGCACGCCCACATCGTAAATATTAGGTGCAATTTGCATAGGTAACATTTTTTCTCCTCCTTAAAGCTTTTCTAGCTGCACACTATGTGCTGTTTTATCCAAACGTAGTACCATGCCATGGAATTTATTAAGGGTACTACGGTGTCCGACGCTGACGATAGTGGTGTTTTTGAGTCGCTCACCTAGCAAGCGATACATTGCTGCTTCAGTTTCTTCATCTAAAGCAGATGTCGCTTCATCTAGAAATAACCAGATGGGCTGTTGAATGTGGGCCCGCACAAAGGCCAAGCGCTGCTGCTCACCCACAGAAAGCACATGACTCCAATCGGCAACCATATCCAGCTTATCCTCTAAATAGCCAATTTGACAGGTATGCATTAATTCTTTCAGCTCTGCATCCTCCATGGGCTTGGTGCCTGGGTATAGCAAGGCTTCTCTAAGGGTGCCCAAGGGAATGTAGGGCTTTTGAGGAATAAACATCAGCTCTTCGGTCTTAGGCAAATTAATTTTACCTTCTACAAAGGGCCATATGCCTGCGATAGCACGCAACAAAGTGCTCTTGCCACTGCCGCTGACACCTTTAATAAGCACATTGGTACCAGGCTGCAGGGTAAAGCTGATATTTCGCAAGAGAGACGAGCCATCGGGCAGATTGACTTGCATATTGTCTGCGCTCACTGCAGTAGAAGTAGCGAATCTTTCTAAATGAAAGCGCTCTGCCTCCGCGGAAACCTCCTGCATATGGCGACCAAAATAGGTCAAACGCATTACTACAGCCTGCCATTGGGCCAAGCTTGAATACATGTCTACAAAGTAAGACAGCGAATCCTGCACGCGGCCAAAAGCGCTGGCCACCTGCATGAGGCTGCCCAGAGTAAACTCTTTACTCAGATACCGATTCATGGCCGCCACAAAGGGAAAGATAATGGCGATTTGGCTATAGCCTGAGTTTAGCCACACTAGTTGCTTCTGCTTATTGACCAGCTTCCAGAAGTTATCCATTAAAAGCTTAAAGCGCTCCTTAAAGACCATTCCCTCCTGTGCTTCGCCCCGATAGAAGGCAACATTTTCAGCGCTTTCCCGCAGGCGGATCATAGCAAAACGAAAGTCTGCTTCATAGCGCTGTTGGATGAAGTTTAGCTGTACTAGCTTGCGACCTACTAAATGGGTTACGTAAGTACCAGCGATGGAATAGAGCAGGGATGCCCAGAAGAGATAACCGTTAATGGTGAAGGTATGCCCAAAGAGAGAAAAGACGAGAGGTCCGGACATGCTGTAGAGGATAACAACGAAAGATGCAAAGGTACAGAAGGCTTTAATAATGCCAACAGTAAAGCCCAAGGTCATCTCTACGAATAAGCGCACATCCTCAGAAATACGTTGGTCAGGGTTATCTGTGTCCTTACCAAACATCTGCAGATGATAGTAGGTTTTATTTTTCAGCCAAACATCCAGAAAACGCGCCGTAAGCCACTTACGCCAATTAATAATTAAGCATTGCTGTAGGTAGTAAGAATAGACGGCAAGGATTATGTATACTGCTGCTAAACCGGAAAAAACATACAGCTCATGAAAGATGGTCTCAGTCTGATAGTTCTGCAGCGCATTATAAAACCTATTGTTCCATTGATTTAATAACACTAGCATATATACAACGCCTAATGTTAGCGCAATAATACACCCTAATAGAAAGAAGGCCTTCTTCTTTTCCTCGGATTGCCAATAGCTTTTAGTCAGGAACCAAACATCCTTAAAAAATTGCTTTGAAATAGTAAAATTCTGCACCTGCACAACGCTTCCTTTACTTAGATTACCTCTTCATTATACAACAAATATGACTTGAATAGTAGAATTTCTATGGATTTTTCACTGATATTTTTCTTCATTACTTTAGCTTTAAAGTTTTTCCTTATATTATCGTGCTGTAAGAAGGCATTAAAAAAGAGCCCACCAAAAGGTGAGCTCTTTCATAGCTAAATAATTAAATTATTTAACAGGACCGATCATAGCCAGCATGGTACCAGCAGCTACTGCAGTACCGATAACGCCTGCTACGTTGGGGCCCATAGCATGCATCAGCAAGAAGTTAGCAGGATTGCATTTTTGACCAACTTTTTGAGATACACGAGCAGCCATAGGAACTGCAGATACGCCTGCAGAACCAATCAAGGGGTTGGTTTGGCCGCCATCCAGTTTGCACATCAGGGTACCGAAAATAGCGCCCATTGCAGTACCAGCAATGAATGCTACCAGGCCCAAGCAGATGATCAGGATGGTTTGATAGTTCAAGAAGGATTCAGCGGACATGGTGCAGCCAGTACCGGTAGCCAGCATGATGGTTACGATGTTCATCATAGCGTTTTGTGCGGTATCGGACAGACGATCCAAGCAGCCTGCTTCTTTGAACAGGTTACCAAGCATCAGCATACCAATCAATGCGGTTACGGAAGGCAACAGCAAGGAAATGATGATGGTGCACATGATCGGGAAAGCGATCTTTTCGAAACGAGAAACAGGACGTAATTGTTTCATAACAATCTTGCGGTCAGCTTCAGTGGTGCACAACATCATGATAGGAGGCTGAATCAGGGGAACCAAAGACATGTAAGAGTATGCAGCTACAGCGATAGCGCCCAACAGTTGGGGAGCCATTTTAGCGGCCAGATAGATAGAAGTCGGGCCGTCAGCACCACCGATGATGCCGATAGCAGCAGCTTCTTGTACGGAGA
Source organism: Phascolarctobacterium sp. (assembly GCA_051866475.1). Lineage (GTDB taxonomy): Bacteria > Bacillota > Negativicutes > Acidaminococcales > Acidaminococcaceae > Phascolarctobacterium_A. Next base: position 14,186 of record JBJDXC010000193.1, on the reverse strand, counting down.
AGCCCAGCAGCATAGCGCCGAGCAGAGCTACGAATACACCGCCTTGTGCAGCAGCACCAAGCAGCAAGGTTTTGGGGTTAGCCAGCAGAGGACCGAAGTCGGTCATAGCGCCTACGCCCAAGAAGATCAACGGAGGGAATACTTCGTGGTGAATGCCGTATGCGATTACGGACATAACGCCAGGTTGTTCGAAACCGTTTTTAGGAATGTTAGCCAGAATACAACCAAAAGCGATCGGAGAGAGCAGCAGGGGCTCAAAGCCTTTGCCGATAGCCATGTACAGCAGTACCAGACCAACAATGATCATGATAACATGGCCGCCAGTCAGAGCGGAGAAACCGGAATCTGCCCAAACGGATGCTAAAGCAACGAGAAATGCTTCCATTTAATATCCTCCCAATTTTCAATTTGTGGAAGGCCTCCGGGATAGAGGCCCTCCAAAGGATCAGGGTACTAGATTAATTTCAACTGATATTGCAAACTATCAGTAAAAATTACATAACGATCATAACGTCGCCGGTACCAACGGTTTGGCCTGCGGAAACGCGAACGTCGGATACAGTGCCGTCAGCCGGAGCCATGATTTCGTTTTGCATCTTCATAGCTTCCAGAATCATCAGAACGTCGCCAGCTTTTACAGCGTCGCCAACTTTAACGTTAACGGACAGAACTTTACCGGGCATCGGAGCGGAAACGGTGGTAGCGCCAGCAGCAACCGGAGCAGCAGCTTTCGGAGCAGGAGCGGGAGCCGGAGCAGCTTTCGGAGCAGGAGCGGGAGCCGGAGCAGCCTTCGGAGCAGCAGCTTTCGGAGCAGAAGCTACAACGCCAGCTTCTTCAACTTCAACTTCGTATGCGGTACCATTAACGGTGATAGTATACTTTTTCATGGATATAATCCTCCTTAAAATCTCGTATTTTTTTAAAAATTAAAATTGCAAACTTGCAAATCCTAAATGCTTAATGCATTAGAAGCATTCTTTACGAACGCTGATAGCTTCGGCACGTGCATTCACGTTCCAAGCAGCAGATTTAACGCGACGAACGCAAGCGATTTGTTCAGCACTGCAACCGCAAGCTGCTACTGCTGCTGCGATAACAGCGATGATTTCGCTGTCATCTTGTACCGGGGCAGCGGGAGCTGCAACCGGAGCGGGAGCTGCTGCCGGGGTAGGAGCTACTGCCGGTTTAGCAACTTTTTTTTTAGTCGGATCGATTACTTGCAGAAGGCTCATCATAACGCCCAACGCAATCAAAACGCCGAATACGATGGTCATGTTGATCAGAGCGATCAGCCAAGGGTTAGTGGTAACAGGACCCATTTATTTCACCTCATCTTATCTTAAAATAGGGTTTTAAGCGCTAAGCCGCTTGTGAATTACAAAGGAATGTTGCCGTGGCGTTTTGCCGGACGGGTTTCGCGTTTGCTTTCCAGCATTTGCAGAGCGTTGATGATGGTGGGACGAGAGTTTTTCGGTTCGATAACCATGTCAACCATGCCGCGCATTGCTGCTTGGTACGGAGTAGCGAAGTTGTCGATATATTCCTTGGTCTTAGCTTCAACATCGGGATCTTTCTTGAAGATGATGTTAGCAGCACCAGCAGGACCCATTACAGCGATTTCAGCGGTCGGCCATGCAATAACTTGGTCAGCGCCCAAGTCTTGAGAGCACATTGCCAGGTAGGAACCGCCGTAAGCTTTACGGGTTACCAGAGTGATTTTGGGAACAGTTGCTTCGGAGTAAGCATACAACATCTTAGCGCCGTGACGGATGATGCCGCCGTATTCTTGGTTGCAGCCGGGCAGGAAGCCAGGAACGTCAACCAGGTTCAGCAGAGGAATACCGAAAGCGTCGCAGAAGCGGATGAAACGAGCGGATTTATCGGAAGCATTGATGTCCAAGCAGCCAGCCATAACTTTCGGTTGGTTAGCAATGATACCGATGGTTTGACCATCCATACGAGCAAAGCAAGTGATGATGTTGGTTGCCCAGTATTTTTGGTTTTCATAGTATTCGCCGTTATCAACGATAGCCTTAATAACTTCATACATATCATATGCTTGGTTGGAGTTATCGGGCAGCAGGGTGTTCAGGTGATCTGCAGTACGCATCGGATCGTCGCCAGTTTCAACGATCGGAGCACCTTCCATGTTGTTGGAGGGCAGGAAGCTCAGCAGATAACGGATTTGTTGCAGGCAGTCTTCGTCGTTTTCAGCAGCGAAGTGAGCAACACCAGAAGTGCTGTTGTGGGTCATAGCGCCACCCAGTTGTTCTTGGGTTACATCTTCACCGGTTACGGATTTAACTACTGCAGGGCCGGTAATGAACATCTTGGAGGTGTTCTTTACCATGTAGATGAAGTCTGTCAGAGCCGGGCTGTATACAGCGCCGCCTGCGGAGGGACCCATGATTGCAGAAATTTGGGGAATAACGCCGGAAGCGATGGTGTTTTCGAAGAAGATCTTACCATAGCCAGCCAGAGCGTCGATAGCTTCTTGGATACGAGCACCGCCGGAATCGTTCAGGCCAACCAACGGAGCGCCCATTTTCAGAGCCAGACGTTGAACCTTAACAATCTTAGCAGCATGCATTTCGCCAAGAGAGCCGCCTTCTACGGTGAAGTCTTGTGCGAATACATAAACCAGACGGCCATCTACAGTGCCGTAACCGGTGGTAACGCCTTCACCCGGAAGTTCTTTCTTTTCTTGACCGAAGTTGGTGCAACGATGACGAACGAAACGGTCCAATTCCACGAAGGAACCTTCGTCGAGCAGTGCAGCGATTCTTTCGCGAGCAGTCATTTTGCCAGCTTCATGTTGTTTAGCAACACGTTTTTCGCCGCCAGCAGCCAGAATTACTTCGGCTTTTTTGAGCATTTTCTCAATTCTTTCTTGAGTAGACAAATCTTACACCTCCATCATATTTGGGAGAACAAATTTATATACATATGCTGAAGGCATATCACTTGTATGCCTTCAGCACAATGTATCAATAATAATTTAACCTAAATCTTGGAATTTACCAGCTAAGCTTGTAAATTAGTCAACGTAGGTAGCCATGGGTTGGCAGATTTCCAGCAGGCAGCCAGCAGATTTCGGATGAATGAAAGCGATCTTCATTTGGCCAGCACCATTGCGGGGAGCTTTGTCGATCATGCGAACGCCAGCAGCTTGCAGGTCAGCAATAGCAGCTTTGATGTCGTCAACGCGCAGAGCCATATGTTGGATGCCAGGGCCGTTCTTAGCAACATATTTGCCGATAGGGCCATCGCCGTTTTCAGTAATGTCAACGAGGAGTTCGATCAGGGTTTCGCCGCAGGGAACGAAAATGGTAGCAACGCCTTGTTCCTTAACTTCTTCGGTACCGGTAGCTTTCAAGCCCAGAGCCTCAGTGTAGATTTTAGCAGCTTCTTCCAGAGTACCAGCGCAAGCAACGCCGATGTGGTCAACACAAATAGTTTTGAATGCCATAATAAATTCCTCCTAAATAAATGTAATTTTGGTGGTTTTATTTCAAAACTTTACCAACAATGTCATCAACGACAGAGTAAGGTTCAATCTCACGGGATTGCATTCTAACAACTAGATCGTCAAATTCCTGAGTTTGAATAACTTCCTTGTCGATGTAGCGATTTACGCGGTCATTGAGCATAGCCTCAACTTCGTTTTTAATACGTTTTTTGCGGATATCGTTCAATTTACCGGAATCAATTAAATATGCCTTGTGAGCCTCAATGGAGTCCACAACAGCCTCTATACCTTCACCCTTGCTAGCAATGGTCCTGTTAATCGGAGGACGCCAGCCAACATGTTCGGGATTTAATTCGAGCATCATTTCAATCTCAATGTTGAGCTTGTCTGTACCTTCACGGTCAGCTTTGTTAATCGTGAAAAGGTCACCGATTTCAAGTATACCTGCTTTAATAGCTTGGATGTCATCGCCCATACCGGGGATAACAACAACCATAGTGGTATCTGCGGTCTTTACAATATCAACCTCAGATTGGCCTACACCTACGGTCTCGATAATGATTACGTCCATGCCATAAGCGTCCATTAATTTTACAGCGTCGCCTGCTTTTTGAGACAGGCCGCCAAGGCTGCCACGGGTAGCCATAGAACGAACGAAGATGCCTTCATCCGCCATCAGATCCATCATTCTAATACGGTCACCAAGAATAGCACCGCCAGAATACGGGCTAGTGGGGTCAATCGCTACGATGCCTACAGTCTTACCGCGTTTACGGTATTCTTTAGCAAGTTTATCAGTTAAAGTACTTTTACCAGCACCCGGAGGGCCAGTAATACCAATTACATACGCATTACCAGTATGAGGATAGATCTCTGTCATAATTTTGACAGCGTCATCGTATTCATTTTCAACAGCAGTGATTGCCTTAGATAATGCAAGACGAGAATGATTTAATAATTTATCTACTATTTCCATAGTTCACACCGCCTTGTCAGATTGTGAATTTTTGATAAGGCAAGCCGGGACAAACCCGGCTTGCACTTATAGGTTAGGGATAAAATTATTTAACGTTAGCGTTGATGCATTCAACGATCTTGCTGGTCGGGGTGCCAGGAGTGAATACTTCAACGATGCCAGCAGCCTTCAGGCCGGGGATGTCAGCGTCAGGAATAACGCCGCCGCCGATAACCAGAACGTCGTTCAGGCCTTTTTCCTTCAGCAGTTCAACTACCTTCGGGAACAGGGTGTTGTGAGCGCCGGACAGCAGGGACAGAGCAACAACTTGTACGTCGTCTTGCAGAGCAGCTTCAGCGATTTGTTCCGGGGTCAGACGGATACCGGTGTAGATAACTTCGAAACCAGCGTCGCGCAGAGCACGAGCAACTACTTTAGCACCGCGGTCATGGCCGTCCAGACCCGGTTTAGCAACTAAAACTTTAATGTTAGCCATTGTAAAATACCTCCGTATATGTTAGTGTTTACAAATTAGAGAGTGGTATGAGGTTGATATTCGCCGAATACTTTTCTCATAACGCCGCAGATTTCACCTTCGGTAGCATATGCACGAACTGCGTCGAGGATCAAAGGCATCAGGTTTACAGACTCATCAGCGCAACCAGCTTCCAAAGCTTTCAGAGCAGCTTCAACAGCAGCGTTGTCGCGGCGAGCTTTCAGAGCAGCGATCTTTTCAGCTTGCAGTTTGCCTACAGAGCCGTCTACGCGCAGCAGGTTCTTCGGGGGTTCTTCTTCTTGGGTGAATTTGTTAACGCCAACGATGATACGGTCGCCTTTTTCGATTTCCATTTGCCACTTGTAAGCGGAGTCTTGGATTTCTTTTTGGATGTAGCCTTTAGCAATAGCTTCCGGAGCGCCACCAATTTCGTCGATCTTTTCGATGTATTCCCAAGCTTCTTTCTCGATCTTGTCGGTCAGAGCTTCTACATAGTAGGAGCCGCCCAACGGGTCAACAGTGTCAGCCAGGCCGGATTCGTAAGCAACGATTTGTTGGGTACGCAGAGCGATGGTTACGGACTCAGTGGTCGGCAGAGCCAAAGCTTCGTCCTTGGAGTTGGTGTGCAGGGATTGGGTGCCGCCCATTACAGCAGCAGCGGTTTGCAGAGCAACACGAACGATGTTGTTGTTCGGTTGTTGAGCGGTCAGCATGGAGCCAGCGGTTTGGGTATGAACGCGCAGCATCATGGATTTAGCTTTCTTAGCGCCAAAACGCTCTTTCATAACTTTGGACCATACACGACGAGAAGCGCGGAATTTAGCAACTTCTTCGAGTACGTTGTTATGAGCGTTCCAGAAGAAGGACAGACGGCCAGCGAAAGCGTCAACGTCCAGACCAGCTTTGATAGCAGCTTCTACATAAGCAATGCCGTCAGCGATGGTGAAAGCGATTTCTTGAGAAGCGGTGGAACCAGCTTCACGAATGTGGTAACCAGAAATGGAGATGGTGTTCCACAGAGGTACGTTCTTGGAGCAATATTCGAAAATATTGGTGATCAAACGCATAGAGGGTTTCGGCGGGAAAATGTAGGTGCCGCGAGCTGCATACTCTTTCAGAATATCGTTCTGAATGGTGCCGCGCAGTTTGTCAGCGGAAACGCCTTGTTTTTCAGCAACTGCAATGTACATAGCCAGCAGTACGGATGCAGGAGCGTTGATGGTCATAGAAGTGGAAACTTTGTCCAAAGAGATTTGGTCAAACAGGATTTCCATATCTGCCAGGGAGTCGATAGCTACGCCTACTTTACCAACTTCGCCTTCTGCCATAGCATCGGTGGAGTCATAACCGATTTGGGTCGGCAGGTCGAATGCGCAGGACAGGCCGGAACCACCGTTAGCCAGCAGGTAACGATAACGTTTGTTGGATTCTTCAGCGGTGGAGAAACCAGCATACATACGCATGGTCCAGAAACGGCCACGATACATGGTGGGTTGTACGCCACGGGTGTAAGGATATTCACCGGGGAAGCCCAATTTGGTCATGTAGTCAAAGTCTTCACCAAGATCAATCGGGGTGTACAGTCTGTTAGGAACCAGGTTTGCGCGTTCAGGGTTTTTTTCCAGTTTAGCTTCAACACCAGCGGTGTATTTCTCTAAACCAGCTTTAATTTCTTCAAATGCCATTCTCAAATCCTCCTTAAAATATTTGGTTTGCATATTTCGGATTGGACGGATCCGAAATCATGGTGAGAGTGTCCGTCAGAGACGGTATATGGCAAAGCCGCAAGGCCTCGTCAACATTTTTATTTATACTTGCCGATGGGGCTCTCACCCATCGGCAAGTACATTACATAGTTTACAATATTTTTGAAAACTTCTCAAGTAGATTCTTAAGATATTTTCAAATTATTTTTCCATAGTGCCGGTTTCGTTGAAGCGGGTATGGAAGGAGAAAGCCTCGGACAGGATGTGCGGGGTTTGGCTGTTCTTGCAAGCTTCGCATGCACGATGGAAGTAATCCAGCAGCATGGGTTGATATTTCGGGTTAGCAATCTTGTCGATGATAACCAGAGCGCGTTCTTTCGGAGACAGGCCACGCAGGTCAGCTACGCCACGTTCGGAAACGATAACGTCAACATCATGCTCGGTGTGGTCAACATGGCTGCAGAAAGGAACTACGGAAGAAATAGCGCCGCCTTTTGCCAAGGAGGTGGTGAAGAATACGGTCAGGAAGCCGTTACGAGCATAGTCGCCGGAGCCGCCGATACCGTTCATCAGCTTGGTGCCGCAGATATGAGTGGAGTTAACGTTACCATAGATGTCAACTTCGATAGCGGTGTTCATAGCGATAACGCCGATACGACGAGCAACTTCCGGGCTGTTAGCAACTTCTTGCGGACGCAGGATGATGTATTTCTTGTATTTTTCTACGTTTTCATAGAATTTCTTCAGGCACTCAGGAGACGGGCTCAGAGCGGTACCGGAGCAAACGCGCAGCTTGCCCACATCGATCAGGTCGAACATACCGTCTTGGATAACTTCGGTGTAAACGGTCAGGTCTTCGAAATCGGAGTTAACCAGACCATTGATAACTGCGTTAGCAACGGAGCCTACGCCGGATTGCAACGGCAGCAGGTTCTTCGGCAGACGGCCAGCAGCAACTTCTGCTTTGAAGAATTCAACCAGGTTTTTGCCCATCTTTTGAGCATCTTCATCGATAGCGCCCAGAGGACGAACTTTATCGGTGATGTCGCAGGGAACTACTGCAACGATCTTGTCGATTTCGCAAGGAATGTACGGGGTGCCGATCAGGTCTTCCGGAGCGCAAACCGGGATTTCTTTACGGTTCGGGGGATCCAGAGGAACATAGGAGTCATGCATGCCTTCCAGAGCAACCGGTTGGGTTACGTTAACTTCAACGATAACCTTTTTAGCGGATTGAACATAGGAAGAGCTGTTGCCCATAGAAGTGGTGGGGATCAAGCCAACTTTGCCTTCGCCCAGGTCGATGATTTTGCAAACTTCTACGATTGCAACATCGATGTCGCGGCGGTTAGCCAAGAAACCATAACGGGTCAATTGAGCAACATGGCTCAGGTGCAGGTCGGTGTATTTAACTTCGCCAGCGTTGATAGCTTTACGCATATCATTGTTGGTTTGGTAAGGCATACGACGGTCAACGATGCCTGCTTGGGTCATTGCGGTATCCATTTCAGGACCTACGGATGCGCCGGTGCAAACGTTGATTTTGAAAGGAGCTTTTTTGCCTCTCTCAGCCAGAGCCAGAGGTACAGCTTTCGGATAGCCAGACGGAGTAAAACCACTGGTACCTACGTTGTCACCATCTTGTACGAATTCTGCAGCAGCTTCAGCGGTCATAACTTTGCCAGCTACTACGTCAACAATGCGATCTTTAATGTCGATCATGTTACCTTCCTCCTTATAATTAGGACATTGTGTTTATAAAAGGGATAACCCTTTCTGCTTATAACTCATCTGCTGTTCCTGAGTGGAACCACCAGATAAGGTATTGCCTCAAGTCAAGCATTTCACAAAGACTTCATACTTAACTATATTGTGTTTTCGACATAGCAAGGAAAACTCCTGCTAGAGCGAGTAAATTTTTTCTATTTTTCTTTTTCCATTCTGCTACAATTATAACACATTTTAGCAGATATTTCACTTGCTTTTCGGAAAAATTTTCGTCAGTTTTACATGCCACGACCAAAGAGGCGTGGACATTTTCAAGACTCAGCGTCTACTATAATACCAATAAAATTGTAACATAGCAAGCTTTTTCTTTACAAATTTTGGAAAACAACTTGTGATGCCCGTGTATATCTAGCTTTTTTGTACTTTTTCAGCAGGACATTTCAGCTCATTTTAAGTTGTATTCTTTTCTACAAAAACAAAACATTACTCTATGCGGAAAAATGCCGCCTTAATTTTCATAAAGCATGCAGCTGAGCCTTTTTTGAAATATTTTCGTAAATCGGTTAGTATTTTTAAAATGACTAGGCAGTCAACTTGCTAAAACTGGCGTCCAGGCTTACTTTTTGCCTACGCCCAGCTCATAAAGCTTGCCAATTAATTCAAAGGTCGGCTCCTCTGTTGCTGCAATAACAATATCATTCATGTTAGCCTTGTGCAATGTTTCCTCAGCGACAGGACCATCTCCTGCGACAACTACACAGGAAAGGCCAATCAAGGAGGCTACAGCAGCCACGTTCTGGTGACCCTGCATGGTGATCCACACCATGCCCGGCTGCGCCTGGCCCATGGCGTTACTCAAAAGGTCGCTGGCATAGCCACCCTCCACCTCTGCGTACAGCGCATCCTCGGACACATCCTTGGTCAACAGCTTTAAATTCAATTGCTCCAGCATTTCTTTAACCTTCATCTCTATCATCCTCCATATTATTCAGCATCTTAGGTTCATGGTATATTGGTATCTGCTTCGCTAACTCCAGCATGCCCTGGGACAGCTTATGAACGCTAGCGCGCAGCTTAAAAATACAATCTATCTCGTGGGCCTTGCCCTGAACGATATCCTCGGCCAAGCCCTGGCAGCTGGGCGCGCCACAGGCACCGCAGTCCAGTCCGGGCAGGGAGCAAAGCACCTCCTCCATGCGCTCGAATTTTTTCATAGCCTCCATAATGTCGTCATCCAGCTGCATCATGGGTCTGGGCACCAGTTTTTTACGATAAGCAGCAGAGGCAGGAAAATCCTGCAGCACCATGGTTTTCTGCATAGCTTCCACTCTATCAGCCGGCTCTAGCTGACGCAATTGCCTAATCCGCTGCCGCAAATTGCTCTCGGCCACGAATTTATTTTCCGCTGCCAAGAGGCCGCCTAAGCAGCCTCCCTGACAGGCATTGCACTCCACGTAATCCAGCTGGGGCATTTTATTCATGGAAATCTGCTCCAGAATTTCATAGACATTGTCAATACCGTGAATGGCAAGGCCATTGGTAATCCCCGCTGAAGAAAGCTCGCCACCGTAGGTACCCCATTCCATGCCATAGGAGGAGCCGGTGCGCACATTCAGCTCATGGGTTCCACCCATATTTTTCAGCAGGAGTCCATAAATCTCGCTTAGGCTAAAGCTGCCGGAAAGCTCCGTATGCTGTACGTCCACGGACTGACGGATATTTGTCTCCTTGGATGGACAGGGCGAAATAAACCACACCCCGATAAGCTCCGTGGGCAGCTGCTTGCGGGCCGCAGCTTCTTTTTTCACATAAATAGCCGCCGCTTCGGCCGGGGCCAGCACCGGCACCACCTGCTTAATCAGCTCAGGGAACTTGACCTGAATAAGGCGCATCACTGCAGGACAGGTACTGGAAATCAGCGGCTTGCGACCACCGGTATAATTTTTTAAATAGCTTTCAATTTCCTTAGCAATGTATTCTGAGGCCAGGGATACATCAAAAATCTCGTCAAAGCCTAAATTGTGCAGCCCCTGCCAGATATCCTCCAAGGGAACATTGGCCGGAAACTGGGAATACAGGCTGGGCGCAGGCAAAACAATATTATAAACGAATTTGCTGAGCCCCTCTAAGGTATCTGTTTTTACAGAAAAGGCGTGGTAGGGACAGCCATTGGCACAGGCACCACAATCGATGCAGCGGTCCGCCAGAATTTCGGCCTTACCATTGCGCACGCGAATGGCTTCCGTAGGACAGAGCTTGACGCAGGATACGCAGCCCTGACATTTTTCACTGTTTAATTGTACCGAATGGTAGTACTTTGTAGGAGCCAATGCGTATCACCTCACTTTGCGCGTGTAATTTGTTATAAATCTTCACTTTGATGTTTAAATTGCATCACAATGGTAGTACCCTCGCCAACCTTGGACTGGATATCAAACTTATCGGAGCATTTTTGCATATTGGGCAGTCCCATACCGGCACCAAAGCCCATTTGGCGCACATAATCGGGGGCTGTGGACCAGCCCTCCTGCAACGCTTTATTGATATCAGGAATGCCGGGACCCTGGTCCGTAACCGTAATCACAGTATGGTCAGGGAAAACCTCCGCAGCTACATTGCCACCGCCGGCGTGAATAATTACATTCATCTCCGCCTCATAGGTACCGATGGCAATACGGCGCACGCAATCAGCAGGAATGCCCAAGCGCTGGAGCATCTTCTTGATTTTGGAGGAAGCCTCACCGGCTCGCTCAAAATCGCCACCAGCGCAATCAAAGGCTAATTTTACAGATTTATTCTCACTCATTTTCACTTACCTCTTTTACTACAGCCACGAATTCCGGCTCCATATAAAATGCCACAGGCATCAAACAAAGTATGCTCAGTTACCAAAATAGGCAGCATATTCTCTACCGCCACCTCCACAATTTCCTCACAGGGCACCTTGCCACGCACAAAGACCACGCCGCTTAGCTCGGTCATGTCGGCGGTACGTACCACCTGCATATTGGTCAGTCCTGTACATAAAAGGGTATTGCGCTTAGTAAAGGCTAAAACATCGCTCATCATATCGCTGCCGCAGCAGGTTTCAATTTGGCGGTCTAAGAATTCTTCTCCCCCCAATACCCTGGCATCAAGCAGCTTTTGTACTTCACTTAGCTTCATACACATCGCTCCTGAAATCTGATATATACTTTTACCCTATTATTGTACTCTGTTTAATTGCGATTGTAAACAAGAAAAAAGTCGGAGCTGTTTTTTTAGTAAAAAAGCTCCGACTTTGTAAAGAATCATATAATCTAGTAAAAAAATAGCTCTTGCATTAACAAATACTACTCTTTGGCGTTAGCCTGCTGCAGGTTTGCCACGGCTTGCCTAAGCTGCTCCAAGCCCTGCACGAGCGTAGCACGAGGGCAAGCCACGTTAATACGCTCAAAGCTTGAGCCTTCAGCACCAAAAATGCCTCCCCCATCCAGCCACAGCTTCGCATCGTGCCAAAGCCATTGCTCACGCTCAGCGGCAGTCATGCCTAAGGCACTGCAATCAAGCCACACAAGGTATGTCCCCTCGATAGGCAGCATCCTGATTTGGGGCAGATATTGCTTTAAATATTCATCAACAAAGGCAATATTGCCTCTAATGTAAGCCTTGACCTGGGTGAGCCATTCCTCGCCATAGGCATAAGCTGCTTGGCAGGCCACTAAACCCAGGGTGTTCAACTGGCTATAGCCTGCAGCATCGATTTGCTTGCGCAGAGCGCGACGCAGCTTTTGGTTGGGGATAAAAATATTGGAAACCTGCAAGCCTGCCAAATTAAAGGTTTTGCTAGGCGCAGTACACACAACACAATTCTGTTCATATGCCTTACCCAAGGTAGCAAAGGAGGTATGCACATGCTCATCCCACACAAAATCAGAATGAATTTCGTCATTGACAGTAATTACATTGTATTGCAGGCACAAATCGCCCACCCTACGCAGCTCTGCCTCCGTCCACACCCGTCCTACGGGATTATGGGGCGAGCATAAAAACATCAGCTTTACCTTGGGATTGGCCAGCTTTTGCTCCAAATCAGCAAAGTCTATTTCATAATGTCCATTTATTAGAGCTAGGGATGAGTTTACTACTTCACGCCCATTATCCTTAATAACCTCTGTAAAGGGATAGTACACAGGCTGCTGCACTAAAACTCCGTCACCGGGCTCGGTAAAGGCCTTCACGGCCATGGCCAGGGCAAAGACCACGCCAGGTGTCTTAAGAAGCCATTCCCTTTGTAGCTGCCACTGAAAATGCTTGCTGTACCATTTTTGTAGAGCGGCAAAATAGCCTTCAGTGGCTTCGCTATAGCCAAAAATTCCATGCTGACACCGCTTTACCAAGGCTTCCGTAATTTCCTCGGCAATGGGAAAATCCATATCCGCTACCCAAAAGGGCAGCACATCCTTGGGTCTCCCCCTTTGCACAGCAAAATCATATTTTAAGCAATCAGTATTCCGTCTATCGATAACCTTATCAAAATTATAGGTAACCATCTTCCATCCCCTCCTACAGCTTATGGTTATAGCCTCAAATGCTAGCAAAGGCCTGCTCTAGATCGGCAAGCAAATCCTCGGTGGCCTCAATGCCCGTGGACAGACGTAGCAGGCAGTCCGTAATCCCCTTCTCCTCGCATTCTGCCGGTGTTAAGTCGGCGTGAGTTTGGCGAATAGGATAGGTCAACAGGCTTTCCGTACCACCTAAGCTTTCTGCAAATTTTATAAGCTTAATTCTTTCCAAGAGCAGCTCCGCCGTTTGAGGACTGTCAACCGCAAAGGAAATCATACCGCCGAAGCCCGTGGTCTGACCTGCGTTAATAGTATAGCCGGGGTGCTCCTTGAGTCCCGGATAAAGCACATATTTCACCTTGGGCTGCTGTTGCAGCCAAGCAGCAATGGCTTGAGCGTTTCTTTGATGCTGCTCCATGCGCAAGGGTAGAGTCTTGATGCCACGAATCACCAGCCATGCATCCAAGGCACCCAACACCGCACCTGTGGTCTTAAAAATTAAACGCAGCTTATCAGCAATGTCCTGACTTTTAGCCACCGTAAAGCCACACAGCACATCGTTATGCCCTGCCAGATATTTAGTGCCACTATGAATAACGATATCAGCACCCAAGGCCAGAGGCTTTTGAAAATAGGGAGTCAAGAAAGTGTTGTCCACAATCACGAGAAAATCGTTTTCCCTAGCGATTTGGCTAATAGCTCTTAAATCTGAAATTTCCATGGTAGGATTGGTGGGCGTTTCCAAAAAGATGGCCTTGGTATTGGGCTTGATAGCCGCTTTAATCTCCTCCAGTCTTGATGTATGAACTGTGGTGAATTGCACACCATTTTTGGCATTCAAATTGCGAAAGAGCCTAAAGGAGCCACCATATAAATCATTGCCCGTGATGATGTGATCCCCAGGGCTAAAAAGATTCATCACTGCGTCCACTGCGGCCATGCCGGAGGAAAAGGCCAGTGCATCCACACCACCCTCTAAGGTAGCCAGCAAGTTTTCTAAACGAGCACGGGTGGGATTGGACTCGCGGGTATAAGCAAAGCCCGTGGATTCACCTAATCTCGGATGAGCAAAGGTAGAAGAAAGATAAATGGCCGGAGTAATGCTGCCAGTGGCATCGGCCTCACCAATAGCATGAACACATTGAGTTGCAAATTCCATAAGAACACTCCCTTAATACATAGTAAGACAATAGTTATTGTAGTAATTCTATCTGATTTCTAGGCTTTGTCAACTTTTTTCTCAAAAAATCTTTCTTGCAGTCTGTAGCAAGGCTTTAGTGTAAAGGAA
>JBJDXC010000192.1:0-6632 GCA_051866475.1 Phascolarctobacterium sp. | reverse complement strand
CCATGGCCTTCACCTTAGGGGTGTGGCTGGCTAAATTACGAAAATAGCTGCGCACACGGTTTTTCAGCACCACGGCCTTGCCCACATAAATAACCTTGCCCTCGGCATCGTGCATCAAATAGACACCGGGCTTATCCGGCAGCACCGCCAGCGCATTTCTAATATTGTCGCTAAAGCCCTCTGCTAGCTCACTCATTGATACCACCCGTTACGCTTGGCCTTGGCCAGCTCCTGCTTAATGTATTGGCCCGTGTAGGACTTTTTCACCTTGGCCACCTCCTCCGGCGTACCGCAGGCTACGAGAGTTCCGCCCTTGTCGCCGCCCTCTGGGCCTAAGTCAATAAGATAATCGGCCACCTTAATCACGTCCAGATTGTGCTCGATGACGATAACGCTGTCGCCGCCCTCCACTAGGCGCTGCAAAACCTCCAGCAGCTTGTGCACATCCGCAATATGCAGACCCGTAGTGGGCTCGTCAAGGATATACACCGTGCGACCGGTGCTGCGGCGGGATAGCTCCGTAGCTAATTTTACGCGCTGGGCTTCACCACCGGACAGAGTGGTAGCCGCTTGACCTAGATGAATATAGCCCAAGCCCACATCCTGCAAAACCTCCAGCTTGCGATAGATCCGCGGTAAATTCTTGAAGAACTGGCAGGCCTCGCTGACAGTCATATCCAGCACCTCGGCAATATTTTTGCCCTTATAATGCACCTCCAACGTATCGCGGTTATAGCGAGCGCCGTGGCACACCTCGCAGGGCACATACACATCCGGCAAAAAATTCATCTCAATCTTGTTCATGCCGTCGCCCTTGCAGGCCTCGCAGCGACCGCCCTTCACATTGAAGCTGAAGCGACCCGACTTATAGCCACGCATTTTGGCCTCGTTGGTCTGGCTAAAGAGCTCGCGGATGAAGTCAAACACCCCTGTATAGGTAGCGGGATTAGAGCGCGGGGTACGCCCGATGGGGGATTGGTCGATGTTGATGACCTTATCCACCAGCTCCAGCCCCTCGATGGTATCGTGCTCCGCCGGGCGCAGCCGCGCGCCGTTCAATTTAGAGCCTAGGGTATTGTATAAAATATCGTTAATCAGGGTGGACTTACCGCTGCCGCTGACGCCGGTGACCACGGTAAAGACGCCCAAGGGAATGGACACATCAATATTCTTCAAATTATTAGCCCGTGCGCCCTTGATGGTCAGGTAACGTCCGTCCAAGGGACGGCGTTTTTTGGGTACAGGAATAAACTTGCGCCCGCTGAGATAGGTGCCGGTGACGGAATTAGCCACTTGCTTAATCTCCTCCACCGTCCCCTGGGCCACCACCTCACCCCCGTGCTCACCGGCACCGGGGCCGATGTCGATGATTTGGTCGGCAGCATACATGGTCTCCTCGTCGTGCTCAACCACGAGCAAGGTATTGCCCAAATCACGCAAGTGCTTAAGGGTTTCCAAAAGCTTGCCGTTATCACGCTGGTGCAGACCGATGCTGGGCTCGTCCAAGATGTAGAGCACACCCGTCAGGCCACTGCCGATTTGGGTAGCAAGGCGAATGCGCTGGGCTTCGCCGCCGGACAAGGTCCCGGCGCTGCGGTCCAGCGTTAAATAATCGAGACCTACATCGTTTAAGAACTGTAAGCGGGCAGTGATTTCCTTCAGCACCTGGCGAGCAATGATTTGCTGGCGCTGGGTTAGCTGTAAGGTGGCAAAAAACTGCAGGCAGTCCCGCACGGTCAGTGCGGTGACCTGGCAGATGTTTTTGCCGCCGATTAAAATGGACAGCACCTCTGGTTTTAACCGGCTGCCGTGGCAGACGGGGCAGGGAGTGCTGGTCATGAACTCCTCGTACTCTTGGCGCATGGCGTCGCTAAAGGCTTCCCGATAGCGACGCTTGAGAATATTTAAAACGCCCTCGTATTCCTTATCGTAAAGCTTGGTCTCCCCCTGCAAATTCTCGTACCAGAAGGAGAATTTGCGCTCCCCGGCACCGTTCCAAACGATGTCCTGCACCTCAGGGCTTAAATCATTCCAAGAATTATCTAAGCTGTAGCCATAGGACGCTAAGACCACGGCCAGCTGGCGCAGGAAATAGGAATTGGGATTGTTGCTAAAGGCCTGCAAGCAGCGGTCCGTAAAGCTTTTGGAGGGGTCCGGCATAATCAAGGCTTTATCAAACTCCATATTCATGCCCAGGCCCGTGCAGGCAGGGCAAGCCCCGTAGGGGTTGTTGAAGGAAAAAAGCCTGGGCTCGATGGCAGGCAGGCTAATGCCGCAATCGTTGCAGGCAAAATGCTCGCTAAAGAGCAGTATTTCCTGCTGCTCTCCCAAAACGGCCACTTCAGCAAAGCCGTCGGCCAGCTTCAGGGCCGTTTCCACGGAGTCCGTCAAGCGCTGGTGAATATTCTCACGCACAGCCAGGCGGTCGATAACGACGCTCAGGCTGTGCTTTTTATTCTTCTCCAGTGCAATCTCCTCATCCAGCGTGCGCACTTCGCCGTCCACGAAGATGCGCACATAGCCGGCACGACGCATATCGTCCAGCACCCTTTGGTGCTCGCCCTTACGGCCTCGCACCAGGGGTGCCATGACCATAAAGCGGGTGCCGGCGGGCAGCTCCATCACTCTATCCACTATTTGCTGTACACTTTGCTGCTCGATGAGCTTGCCACACTGCGGGCAGTGTGGCTCGCCCACTCGCGCAAAAAGTAAACGCAAATAGTCATAAATCTCCGTTACTGTGCCCACAGTGGAGCGGGGGTTGCGACTGGTTGTCTTTTGGTCGATGGAGATGGCGGGACTGAGGCCCTCGATGTAATCCACCTCGGGCTTGTCCATCTGGCCTAGGAATTGGCGTGCGTAGGCCGAGAGGCTCTCCACGTAGCGGCGCTGGCCCTCAGCGTAGATGGTGTCGAAGGCCAGACTGGATTTGCCGCTGCCGCTGAGGCCTGTGATGACCACCAGCTTATTGCGCGGAATTTCCACCGTAATATTTTTTAAATTGTGTTGGCGTGCGCCTTTGACAATTAACTTTTCTTGCATATTTACCTCTTCTTTTTAGGCTCTAACTTCTGTCCCAGCTGCCCCTTTACGATGATCAGCTGATCACGCAGCTCCGCTGCGGTCTCGAAATCCAAGGCCTTGGCCGCCTCCTGCATGCGCCGCTCCAGCTCCCGCGCCAAGGCCGTGAGCTCCTTCCTGGAGCGGGCCTTTTTACTTTTAGCGCCATACTCGCCGTGCTCGTCGCTTTCGGCCACCTTCGTAAGCTTAATCAGCTGACGTTGCTCCTTGTAAATAGTCTTCGGTGTAATCTTATGGGCCTTATTATAGGCCTCCTGCTTCTCGCGGCGGCGATTGGTCTCGTCGATGGCCCGCTGCATACTATCCGTAATGCGGTCCGCGTACATGATGACGCGCCCGTGGGCATTACGCGCTGCGCGACCGATGGTCTGGATCATGGCGGTGTCGCTGCGCAAAAAGCCCTCCTTATCCGCATCCAGAATGGCAATCAGCGACACCTCCGGCAAGTCCAGACCCTCGCGCAGCAGGTTAATGCCTACCAGCACGTCAAATTTGCCGCCGCGGAGGCTGTCGATAATCTCCGCACGCTCAATAGTGGCGATTTCCGAATGCAGATAGCGCACTCTTACGCCAGCCTGCTTCAAATATTCCGTTAAATCCTCGGCCATACGCTTGGTCAAGGTGGTTACCAAAACGCGCTCATTGGCCGCGGCCACCTTATTTATCTCGCTGAGTAAATCATCGATTTGGCCCTTAATGGGTCGGATTTCAATCTGCGGGTCCAGTAGGCCCGTAGGACGAATAATCTGCTCCACCACCTGCTGGGCCTGCTCCATTTCGTAAGCTGCCGGCGTTGCAGAAACATAAATGGCTTGGTTAATCTGCTCCTGGAACTCGTCAAAGGTCAGAGGACGGTTGTCGTAGGCAGAGGGCAGGCGGAACCCATGCTCCACCAGCATCTCCTTGCGGGAGCGGTCCCCGGCGTACATGGCCCTGATTTGGGGCAGGGTTACGTGGGACTCGTCGATGACTAACAAAAAGTCCTTGGGGAAATAATTAACCAGAGTAAAGGGCGGCTCCCCCGGCTTGCGTCCCGCCAGGTGACGGGAATAGTTTTCAATGCCGGAGCAGTAGCCCATTTCATTCATCATTTCCAAATCATAATTGGTGCGCTGCTCCAAGCGCTGGGCCTCCAGCACCTTAAAATTATGGTTTAAAAACTCCAAGCGCTCCGCCAGCTCCACCCGAATATCGGCCATGGCTCGCTCCAGATTTTCCCGACTGGTTACATAGTGGGACGCAGGGAAAATTGCCACATGGTTGCGCTGGGCCAGCACCTCACCGGTGAGCACATCGAATTCTAGAATTCTATCTACTTCATCATCGAACATTTCAATGCGCACTGCCTTTTCGCCGTAGGCCGCGGGAATAACCTCGATCACGTCCCCACGAACGCGAAAGGTGCCACGCTTGAAGTCGATATCATTGCGATCGTACTGGATTTCCACTAGCTTGTGCAAAATCTTTTGCCTATCAATAATTTGGCCAAGACGTAGTGACAGCACCATATCGTAGTATTCCTGGGGCGCGCCCAAGCCATAAATACAGCTCACGCTGGCTACGATGATGACATCCTTGCGCTCGAAAAGGGCGCTGGTGGCCGAGTGGCGCAGCTTATCGATTTCATCGTTGATGGAAGCATCCTTTTCAATATAGGTATCGGACTGGGGAATATAGGCCTCGGGCTGGTAGTAGTCGTAGTAGGAGACGAAATATTCCACCGCGTTATCGGGAAAGAAGGCCTTCAGCTCGCTAGCCAGCTGAGCCGCCAGTGTTTTATTATGAGCAATAACCAAGGTGGGCTTGCGTACCTTATTGATCACCTGGGCAATAGTGTAGGTTTTACCCGTGCCCGTAGCGCCCAAAAGCACCTGGGTCCGCAGTCCCTTTGCCACGCCCGCTGCTAATTTTTCTATGGCCTGGGGCTGGTCCCCCGCCGGCTCAAAGGGAGCCTTAATCTGAAAATCCATCACTGCACCTGCTTTACTTCTTACTTCATCCTCAGAAAATTTCACTTAATTCATGCACATTTATCTAATGCATTGCCACATTGGTACTCGCAGCAACGCAGACATACCTACTCTTATTATATGAAATTGCCCGCCCTAGGTCAAGCATATAAAGAGAACATTTGTCCTTATTTTAAAATATACGGCCAATATAAAAAGCGTAGCAGTCAGCTGACTACTACGCTGTTATAAGCTTCTGCGAGCGTTCTTTGTTACGAACGCCAAGCTATGCTAAGGCTTACTTATGAAGGTAAGTTCTTAGCGATTATTGATATTTTCAGGATACATATCGTGCATGAAGAGGCGCTTTTTGGCCACTGCCTCCCACTCGGTGCCCGGCTTGCCATGGTTGGCATAGGGGTCAATGGACAGGCCTCCGCGAGGTAGGAATTTACCCCAGACCTCGATATATTTAGGGTCCAGCAGCTTAATCAAATCCTTCATAATGATGTTCACGCAATCCTCGTGGAAATCACCGTGGTTGCGGAAGCTGAAGAGATAGAGCTTCAAGGATTTGCTCTCCACCAAGCGCTGGTCGGGAACATAGGAAATATAGATGGTGGCGAAGTCCGGCTGACCCGTCATGGGGCACAGGCTGGTAAATTCGGGACAATTGAATTTCACAAAATAATCGTTGCCGGGATGCTTATTGGGGAAGCTTTCCAAAACCTCCGGCGCATAATCGCTTTTATAGGCAGTCCTGTGGCCTAAAAGGCTCACCCCTGCCAGCTCCTCCTTGCTTCTACCGCTGGTCATTATTTATTACCTCCTTCAAGAGCGAAAAAACGGCCTGCACCCACGCGCTCTAGGGCAGTTACCAGCATGAAGCTAGCGATACCGCTGATGCATTGGCCTACTAAAACGCTGGAAGCCAAAAGCCAATAGGGCAGGTTCAAAATCGGTGCCAGCCACAGGGGTACGGCGAGGCCCGGCACGAAGGTTACGGCCAGCCACACAATCCAATTGCCGCAGCCATGACGCTTAGCGAAGACAATGAGGCCCGTGGTAGCAATGCCTACGAGACCGCCGCCGATGATATCGGGCAGGCCCAGTCCGCCCATGACGGTATTGCTGATGACATTGGCCAAGCCAAAGGGCACCACCAAAAAGGGAAATAAGGCGCTCAGGCCATATAAAGCGGTGGCAATGCGGATTTGGTATTGTCCAAAGGCAAAGGTTTGGGTGCAGAGCATAACCACGATATAGAGTGCAATGCACAGAGCGGAAAAAACTAGCTTTTGATTGTTAATGTGTTGCATAATGTTGCTCCTTTCAGGTGAAGAACAGGCGCATCAAAAAAGGATTGCACCTACAGACGCAATCCTTGACATACAAATTAGATACTGGCCGGGGCCAGCACATCGCCCGTAGTTTTGTTTAAAGACAGGATGGTTTCGAACTGTCTGTATGAAGTTACTAGAGTATTATACAACAAAAGCTTAGTTTTGTCCAGTAAAAATTCCTCCACCGCAAGCGGTCCCCCTCCCTTTGACGCTAAGACCCACGTTGTCGCAAGCGCAGTGCAGCGAGAACGTGCTGGTC
>JBJDXC010000191.1:0-1518 GCA_051866475.1 Phascolarctobacterium sp. | reverse complement strand
TGTGCTGGTGCTTCTCCTTACCGTGATTTTGAGCACCTATCCCTTCTGGAAGAAGCTGCTCTTAGCATAAGGAGCTAGCTCTCTAGGCTTATAAACAAATTAAACAAAAAGAAAGCTGCTAGCCTGAGCTTATCGCTCTCGCTAGCAGCTTTTTCAGCTTTCTATGTTCTCTTAATGGTTATAGCTGGGCTTGAAATCATCGCTGAGATGGCTCCACAGGCGCTCCATGACGCCCTTGGCGTCCTGCTCGGCACGAGCCTGCTCCAGCCTTTGCTCAAAGCTGGAATGGCAGCCGGCGCTAGTCAGCCTTACCTCCAGTACATCGGTGCCGTTCAGCAGACCGGCGCTTACCTTGTCCAGCTCTGCCTTTGCTTCAAAGGTGGGGCTCATTCTATTTACTGCTTGCTTGCTCACCATGCTCATTCCTTTCACTACCACGCCGTCGGAGGGGATGCGTTCGCCGGGCATTACGCGCACAATATCGCCCGCTGCCAGCTGTTCTATGGGCAGCAGCCACGCGCTTTCGGCTGCACCATCATGTCTAATTCTACGACCAATTACAGGTCTTACTGCCATAAGCTCTTTAAAAGTATCCACGTTTTGCTCCTTTCCTACCGCACTGTGGTCCTTCACTGATTTTTTCTGCTAATATCATAGCTAAAAAATTCTTCTATGAACAGATACAGAAATTTTTACCTGTCAGATATTGAACAAATACCGCAAAGTGTACTAAAATAATGCTAGGAAAGCATTGCAAGTTACTTGAGAAACATACTAGAGGATGGTAAATAGCCATGGATAGACGGCAAACAAAAACACGCCAGGCCATTTTTGATGCCTTCGTGCAGCTCGTGGACCAGCACAGCTATGAAAAAATCAGCGTGAAGGATATTATTGATGCGGCTAATATCGGTCGCAGTACCTTTTATAGTCATTTCGAAACCAAGGATGATTTAGCGCGCAAAATGTGCCTGATGCTTTTTAAGCACATTTTTAGTCATACGATTCCGCCCTGCTCCACCCATAATTTTTCGGAGCTACCCCAGAATGCCGAAAACCGCATTGCCCATATTCTCTACCATCTGCGGGATAAGCGCAAATATTATTGGGGCATCATTACCTACGACGATGGCAATTTATTTTTGCGTTTCTTCCGCGAGTATATCCAGGAAAATCTGCGCATTATAATTCAAGGTCCTGACAGGGAGCGCATTGCTATGATTCCGGAGGAGTTTTTGGCCAGCCACATCGCCAGCAGCTTTATCGGCATGGTGCGCTGGTGGCTGAAAAATGGCATGCGCCAGACCCCGGAGCAGGTAGCGGCCTACTATATGAACTTGATTAACCCTGCCATTGCGGAGTTCGAGGCCATGGAGGATACTTCTGCTCCCCAATAACAATTTTAGAAGCTTAAAAGCAGACACCACGACTACAAAGGTCGTGGTGCTTTTTGTTGCTCTAAGCATTGACAAATGCCAGAAGAATAATTATACTTGATGTATATAAAAATGACTATAT
>JBJDXC010000190.1:0-1527 GCA_051866475.1 Phascolarctobacterium sp. | reverse complement strand
TTTTTTCTCAAAAAATCTTTCTTGCAGTCTGTAGCAAGGCTTTAGTGTAAAGGAAATTACAAAAGCTTAGTGAAACAATAGGATTTTCCACTTGCATTTCTGTTAACTAGATGCTATAATTTGGGTTAACGAAAGTAAGGTGGCATAGCAGCTTTTTACTTTCGCTTTTTTAGAAAGTATATACATACCAATTTACTAGGTATATTAAGAAAGAGGGATTAGTATGAATGTAAAGAAATTAGCGGAGGAAATTATTGCGGGTAAGCGTTTAACTCGTCAGGATGATTTAAGCTTTTTCTTAACCTGTGATTTGAAGGAATTGCAAGAAGGCGCAGATTTAATCCGTAAGCATTTTTGTGGTGACAAGGTGGATTTATGCACCATCATCAATGGTAAGAGCGGGCGCTGCGGCGAGAACTGCAAATATTGTGCTCAATCTGCTCATAATAAAACCGGCATCGAGGAATATCCCTTCCTGTGCAAGGATAAGATTGTAAACGAAGCGCTGGCCAACGAAAGCGAGGGCGTGGACCGCTTTGCCATTGTAACCGCAGGGCGTGGCCTAGTAGGAGAAGATTTTGAAAAAGCCATTGATGCTTATAAAACCATGAAGCAAAAATGCAAGCTCTCCCTGTGTGCCTCCCACGGCTTTTTGACTGCGGAGCAATTTCATAGACTGCATGAAGCTGGCGTTGAAAGCTACCACGAGAATATTGAAACCTCTCGCCGCTTCTTCCCCCATATCTGTACTACCCACACCTACGATGAGAAAATTGAGTCCATTAAGCTGGCTCAAAAGGAAGGCTTCTGCGTCTGCAGCGGCGGTATCATCGGCATGGGCGAAACCTGGGAGGATAGACTGGACATGGCCATTAGCCTAGCAGAGCTGGGCATTGAGTCCATTCCTATCAACGCTTTGATGCCCATCAAGGGCACGCCCTTGGAAAATCTGCCCACCTTGAAGGAGGAGGACATTCTGCGCACTGTAGCCTTCTTCCGCTATATTAATCCTTTGGCCAATATTCGCTTGGCAGCTGGTCGTCGTCTCATGAAAAATGATGGCGAGGAGGCCTTCAAGGGCGGTGCCAGCGCCACTATCACCGGCAACATGCTCACCACCTCCGGCTCCACCATTGCCAGTGATAAAGCATTACTTACCAGCCTCGGCCGAGATATTATCCCTGAGTACTTGCGCTAAGCATTATTGATTAATGCTTTTGATGAAATCTGGAAAAACTGTAAACTTGCTTACATTTTCCCATAAAACATCCACCGTTTGTAAGTTTTTGCAAAAATTAGTTGACGGCAAGAAAATCTTGCTGTATCATCTAGCACGTAGCTAAATAGTAGGCGATGAAGAGAAGAGTAAGCGCAGGAGCTTGGCACAGAGAGCCTCCACTATGGTGCAAGGAGGAGCAAGGGGTAGCGCTGAAGATGGTCTCGGAGCTGATGGACTGAATTGCCCTAGCTAAAGGCATTTAGGTCGTCCGGGCGCACCCGTTACAGTGCTAGAGTATTAAAGGGTAA
>JBJDXC010000189.1:0-6730 GCA_051866475.1 Phascolarctobacterium sp. | reverse complement strand
CGCGCACTTCCTTCACCTTGGCAGGATACTTAGCCTGCAGCTTTTTGAGCTCACCCATGAAATACTCGCCCTTTTGGGCCACCTTCTCCACCAAGCCCTCGGACTTAATAGTCGCCAAGGTGGCATACACAGCAGCGCAGGCCAGCGGGTTACCGCCAAAGGTACCGCCGTGGTCGCCGGGCTTAAACACGTGAGCCAAATGCTCGGTCACAGCAAAGCCTGCCACCGGAAAGCCCCCGCCAATGCCCTTAGCAAAGGTCAGCACGTCGGGCTTCACGCCGCTAAGCATATAGCCAAACCATTTGCCCGTGCGGGCTACACCGGTCTGTACCTCGTCAAAAATCAGCAGCGCATCATATTTATCGCACAGGGCACGCACCTGCTGTAAATACTCATCACTGGGCACATGCACGCCGCCCTCGCCCTGAATGGGCTCTAAGAGCACAGCGCACACATCCTCGTCCATTACAGCCTCCAAGGCCTTGATATCGGCATAGGGCACCAGCACGTGACCGGGGCTCAGGGGGCCATAGCCCACATGATAATAATCGTGACCTGTAGCAGCCAAGGTATCAAAGGTGCGTCCGTGGAAGGACTCATCCGCGGAAATAATCTTGTATTTGGTGGGAGATTTAGCCACGCCGTATTTACGGGCCAGCTTCATAGCGCCCTCATTGCCCTCCGCGCCGCAGTTGGCAAAGAAAATGCGGTCCATGCCGGTGGCTTCGGCCACTAAGCGCAACGCCTTAGCCTGGATTTCGGTGTAGTATAAATTGGAGCAGTGCATCACCTTAGCAGCTTGGTCCGCAATAGCCTTTACCAGCACCGGATGGTTATAGCCCAAGGAATTTACGGCAATGCCGGCAAAGGCATCAATATATTCCTTACCCTCATTATCCCATACTCTGCAGCCCTGTCCGTGGTCCATCACCATTTGGTAACGGCCAAAAACAGGCAGATAGTATTTCTCAGTCTGTTCAATAACAGTTTGTTTATTCATTTATCTTAGGTCCCCTCTAGAATTCCTCTGAGAAATTTTTATTTTAATTCCTTCACAACCTCGGTGCCAACGCCCTTGTCGCTCAGGATTTCCATCAAAATGGTGTGCTCAGCGCGGCCATCGATGATGTGAGTCTTCTTAGCGCCGCCGCTCAAAGCGGTGATGCAAGCACGCACCTTCGGAATCATGCCGCCGTCAATCTTTCCGCGGATAATCAGCTCTTGGGCCTTCTCAAAGGTCAAGGTAGAAATGAAGCTGTTCTCATCGCGATAATCGGAATAAATGCCGCGTACGTCGGTCAGCACCAGCAGCTTTTCAGCCTTCAAGGCGCCAGCGATTTCACCGGCAACGCTGTCGGCGTTGATGTTATAGGTTTCGCCCTGCGCGCCTACGCCGGTAGGAGCGATAACAGGAATGAAGCCAGCGTTCAGCAGTACGTCGATAAGCTCGGTGTTCACCTTCTCCACATTGCCCACATAGCCAATATCTACCAGATTAACCTCGCCGTTTTCATAAACGTCAGCCAAATGCTTCTTAGCTTGGATCAGAGTAGCATCCTTACCATTCAGGCCCACAGCCTTACCGCCCAGAGTATTCAGGCGAGCTACCAAATCAGTATTGATCTTGCCAACCAGAGCCATCTCAGCAATGCCCACGGACTCAGCGTCAGTTACGCGCAGACCGCTAACAAACTCGCTCTTCTTGCCAGCTTGCATCAGCATACGGGTGATTTCCGGGCCACCGCCGTGTACCACAACGGGACGCATGCCAGCGCATTGCAGGAACACGATATCCTGCAGCACCTTATTCTTCAGCTCATCATTGAGCATAGCGTTGCCGCCATATTTAACCACGATGGTTTTATTTTTAAACTTGCTCAGATAAGGTAATGCCTCCACGAGAGTTTGTACTTGAGAATCATTCATCAACATTGTAAAATCCTCCTTATGTTATATTTATTAGAAATTTCTTTTGAGCGGAATAATTATTATATTTACGAATCAATTAAGTATGATACTCACCATTAATTTTCACATACTCATAACTGAAGTCGCAGGTCCAAACAGTAGCGCTTTCGCTGCCCGCCGCCAAATCAATCGTCATAGAAATATCATGCTGCGCCATAGTCGGAGCCAGCTCCTCCGCCGGCACATTGCAATTCATCCCGTTTTCCACCAAGCGAATACCGCCAATCTCCAGATTAACCTTGTCCGCAACCATCTCCGCGCCGCTGTACCCAGCTGCGCACACAATGCGTCCCCAGTTGGGGTCCTCCCCGAAGAAGGCCGTTTTAACTAACGGAGACTTAGCAATAGCCATTGCCGCAGTCTTCGCGTCCGCCCAGGTAGCAGCGCCCACTACATTCACCTCTAAGAACTTCGTTGCGCCCTCACCATCATGAGCAATCATCTTGGCCAAATCCGTAGCGCAGGCCACCAAAGCCTCGAAAAAGGCCGGATAATCAGGGTGCTCCTCGCTCAAAATGATCTCGTTTTCAGCCAAGCCATTGGCCAGCACAATCATGCTGTCATTGGTAGAGGTATCACCATCCACAACCACCATATTAAAGGATTGGTCCGCAGCCCTCTTCACCGCACGCTTCAGCACATCGGGAGCGATGGCCGCATCGGTGGTAATAAAGGTCAGCATAGTAGCCATATTGGGATGAATCATGCCGGCGCCCTTGGCAATGCCGGCAAATTTTACCTTGTGCCCGCCGATTTCCGTCTCATAAGCAGCACGCTTAATAAAGGTATCGGTGGTCTGGATAGCCATGGCACAGCTTTCGCCCTCACACTCGTCCAAGCTGTCGATGGCATCGGCGATGCCAGTCAAAAGCTTGTCCATGGGCAAAAATTGCCCGATAACGCCGGTGGAGCAGACGAAAACCTCCTCTGGCTTAATGCCCAGCAGCTCCGCTGCGTGGGACTGCATCTTGCGAGCGTCCGCCAGGCCCTGCTCGCCGGTGCAGGCATTAGCGCAGCCGCTATTGACCACAATAGCTTGCGCATAGCCATGCTGATTAACCTCGCGGCTCACCAGAACAGGGGCCGCGCACATTTTATTTTGGGTAAACACAGCGCCGCAGGCAGCGGGAGCAGTGCTATAAATCACAGCCACATCGTGATTGCCGCTGACCTTAATGCCAGCCTTTACACCGGCAGCAATAAAGCCCTGGGGAGCCGTTACCCACCCTTCAATTTTTTGCATTCTCTATCCCTCTTTTATTTTAAGGTACAATGGGTAATGCACGCAGACCTAAGCTCTCTTCTATGCCGAACATGACGTTCATATTCTGCACAGCTTGCCCGGCCGCGCCCTTTACTAGATTATCAATACAATTCATGACGATAATACGCCCGGTGCGCCTATCGGTTTGCCAGCCCAAATCCACGAAATTAGAGGCGCGCACATTCTTCAGCTCCGGGCAGCCGCCCTTGCCACGCAGGCGAATGAAAAACTCCTTGCCATACATGGCCTGATAAGCCTCTTCAATCTGCGCATCGGTGACGCCTTCCTTTAATTGACCGTAGCAGGTGGCCAAAATGCCCCTGTCCACCGGCAAGAGATGGGGAGTGAACTGGATGACCACGGGCTCACCGGCAAACTCGCTGTAAATCTGCTCGATTTCCGGTGTATGACGGTGGCTAGCCACGCCGTAAGCCTTAAAGCTCTCGTTGACTGCGCAGTACAGGCTGCCCGCCTTCAAGCTGCGCCCTGCGCCGCTGGTGCCGGACTTAGCATCCACGATAATCCCCTGATGCTCAATCAAATCGTACTTTAAAAGTGGTACCATGGCCAAGATGCTGCAGGTTGTATAGCAGCCGGGGTTGGCCACTAAGCTGGCATTTTTCACCTGGTCACGATAAAGCTCCGTCAGACCATACACAGCCTGGGCCTCTGGGTCCTCGTGCTTTACCTTATACCACTCTTCAAAGACGCGATAATCTCTAAATCTATAGTCTCCGCCCAAATCGATAATCTTCGTTGCGCTGCCACGCAGCTTTTTACCAATTTTCATGGCATGGCCATGAGGCAGGGCGATAAAAATTACATCGCTGTCAGCCGCAATCGCTTCAATATCCTGCATGGACTGCAGATTTTTCTCAATTCTGCCGGCTAAATGGGGATACATGCTGGCGATAGCCTCGCCCGTGCTGCTTTCAGAGGTGATGCAGGCAATTTCTGCTTCGGGATGACCATCCAAAAGCCGCAAAAGCTCCACACCCGCATAGCCGGTTGCGCCGATAACACTTGCTCTCATATCCATCCTCCTTTACGAATGATAATTATACAACTTCTTTGCATAAAATTGCAAGGCCTTTGTAAAATTTCTTTATAAAAAGGGCAAGAAACACTCATCCATTTTATACTACCTATTTTACTACTTCACGCCGAATTTTCCTAGCCTTTTTTTCACTTTACTTTACAAAAATACACAATTCCTGCTACAATAGAGGATAGAAAAGCGAAAGAGGTATACTTATGATAAAAACAATTATTATGGCCCTGCTGATTTTCGCGGGTATGGTGGCCTATGACTCGGCTACGAGCAAGCCCACGCCCACCGCGCCGCCCACCAAGCAGGAGCAGCAGCAACAGGAAAAAATAAATAAACATGAAAAATCGGCAGCCATGGCCCTTTTTGTGAGCCTGCTGCCGGATAGAAAAACCTGGCCCTCCCCCATGCAAAAATTTTATCTCGCCTTCAATATGGACGAGGTTATTGATCCCATTCGTCAAAACCCCCAGTGGACGCCCCTTAAATCCATGAGTCAGGATATTCCCAGGGCCCTCATCGCTATCGAGGACCACGATTTTTATAAGCACGGTGCTATTGCTGTGGACGGCGTGCTGCGCGCTTTATTGGTGAATATTACCGCCGGTGAGGTGGTGCAGGGAGGCAGCACCATTACCCAACAATTTGTGAAGAATGTTTTCCTTTCCCATGAGCAGAGCATGGAGCGCAAGATTGAGGAGGCCATCCTTTCCCTGATGCTGGAGGATAATTATACTAAGGATGAAATTCTGGAGCTCTACCTCAACACTACCTATTTCGGCGCCGGCGCCAACGGCATCAAGCAGGCGGCTAATAAGTATTTTGGCAAAGCTCCCTCGGCCCTGACCTTAGCAGAGGCAGCCGTTATCGCTTCCTTGCCCTACGCCCCCAGCGCTCTCAATCCCTTGGAAAATCCCCAGGCCTGCAAGAAGCGCCAGCAGCTAGTCCTGGCCGCTATGCACAAATACGGCTTGATTAATCAGGCCCAGCTGGCTGAGGCCAAGGCCGAGGTCATTAAGCTCACTAACGGCACTAGGTTTTAGCTTTGCTGACATTTTTTAGCATTCCTGACATTATATACAACAAATTTACTGTCATCTATAACAAAAGCGCCCCAGTACAGCGAAAGATGTGATTGCATTAATCTCATCCTTGCCGCTACTCAGGGGCGCTTCTCTTTGCCCTCATCAGTGAGCTTATTTTGTTCGTCCACTGTCACTGCACAATCGGTGCGATTTACACTCCTGCTCCCAAGCTCATATGGCATGGACTCATTGCCATATTTTAATGATTGCTCCAACTTTTTTATTCTTCGTCCCACTGGTAGGCCAGCTTAGGACCGCCATCAAACTGCACATAACCGCAGTGCACGAAACCTTCACGCTCCAAAATATGCTGCATGACTTTATTTTCTGCTTGGGTATCCACCCTTATGGTTTTTATGCCCAAAGAAAGAGCTAGCTCTTTAAGCAACTCCATAGCCTCACCGGAAGCCCCTTTACCCCTGACATTTTTGCTAAAAGCCATCCTATGGACAACTGCATAAGTAGCATCATTAAGCCATTTCCCATCGATAACCTTATAAGCCGGCTCTTCCCCAACAACGAAACAGCAATAACCTACAGGTTCATCACTTTTATTCACCAGGGCATAACCGATTCCTGTATTAATGTCGTCCATAATGGTCCGCAAAACGGGGTACCCCTCATGCCACTGCACGAAACCAAGCTTGGCATGGTACGCTCTAGCATCATTTATAAAGCTATAACAAATTTCTGCTTCAGAAGGTCTTGCCTTTCTAATATCCACTTCCAAACCTCCATGACATTATATTACTCTCTTCAGCCACTTCTCCACAATGGCTTCATCTTCAGCCCCCATAAAGGGATGCTCACTATCTGGAGAAACGGTTAACACAGCACCAAAGCGCTTGGCAAAAGCTTCCATAACTTCCACAGGCTGCAAATTATCATTACCCGCATATAAAATCTCCGTAGGAAAGGGCCACTCATCTATGGGATGCTGCAGCACATACTGATAATAATCCCAATCCAAGGTTTCAAAAGGTGTAGCCACCTTCTTTTCCTGCTCTAACCTAGCCTCAGAAACATCAAACCATCGCATCATCTGCCTTATCAGCCAGGGCATGTCAATAATAGGCGATTGCAGCAGACATTTCTTAAAAGGCTTGTCAGCATAGGCATGAAGGGCAAAGAAGGCACCAAGGCTGCAGGCGAAAAGATTAACCTCCGTCCATTTTTCAAAAGTAAAGACAGCGATCTTCTCCAAATCCTTTATCCCCTGCCAAACATCACAAGGCTCCTGTCCGTCCTTTCTCTCGCCATGCCTTGGCAAATCAAAGCTCAAGGTTTGATAGCCCTTAGCCTCGGCCACTTTGGCAAAAGCTTCAGCATATTCCTTATAACCCTGCTTGCCATGTACATAAATAT
>JBJDXC010000188.1:0-6735 GCA_051866475.1 Phascolarctobacterium sp. | reverse complement strand
TAGGAAACAGATGTTTATGTAATGCATAGTAAAAAATCCCTGTCGGGTTCTACCCGACAGGGATTTTTTGTTCAGTTATTAATTTATATATCCATCATTCAGCGTACTCGTCCGCCAGAGCCTCAAAGGCCTCCTTTGCCTTCGTAAAGCAGGTCAAGATCTTCTCCGAGAACACGCCGCATTCACCAGCCATAATCATCTTAAAGGCCTGTCCCTTACCATAAGCATCCTTATAGCAGCGCTTGCTTACCAGCGCGTCATATACATCAGCAATGGCCACAATCTGGGCAGAAATAGGAATCTCATCCCCCACTAAGCCATCAGGATAGCCACGTCCATCAAAGCGTTCATGATGGTAACGCGCAATCTCATAGCTCACCTTTTCATACTCATTGGTGCCAATGCCCTTGATATGCTCAATAATGGCACTGCCCTCCGTAGTATGTGTTTTCATAACCTCAAACTCTTCCTTGGTCAGACGACCGGGCTTAAGCAAAATGCTGTCGCTAATGGCAATCTTACCCACATCATGGAGCGCACTAGCAGCCACGATGATATTAATCTGCTTTTGTGTCAGGCCATATTCAGGGTAATTGCCAGCCAGCTGCTCCGCCAAAATCCGCGTAAAGCCCTTTACTCGCTGGATATGCTTGCCGCTTTCCAGATTACGATACTCTACCACTGTACCCAAAAGCTCGATGATGCGCTCATTGGTACGCTTCAGGCAAGAAGCCTGCTCCGCCAGCTTGGCGTTTTGCGCCTGAATCTCCTTGGTCTTCTCGTAAACCTGCTTTTCCAGATCATGCTGAATGGTATACAGCTTGATAACATTCTCCACACGACGCTTTACGGTCAGATTATCAAAGGGCTTGCGGATAAAATCAGTTACCTTTAAATGCAAGCATATATTTTCTGTTTCATGGTCATCCTCAGCACTGATAACAATAACCGGCACTACCTCAATGATCCCATTATCATTAATGTGCTGCAAGACCTCAAACCCGTCCATATCAGGCATTTTTAAATCCAAGAGCATCAGGTCAAAGCCATTACCATTCTTGCCCAAAGCTTCCAAAGCTTCTAAGCCATTGGTTGCTAAAACAAGCTCATACTCCTTGAACAAAATGCCCTCCAGCATATCCCTATTGATTTCTTGATCATCTACGATCAAAATCTTTTTCTTTAAAACATCTTCGTTCATCATTCACCACCAAAACAACTAACCAGAGCAAAACTACTTATTGGCCCGATAATCCTCTAAAATCATCATGGTGCGAGCATAAATATCCTTCATGCTCTCCAAAAGTGCCAAGCTCTTGGGTGCCTTGCCTCCCCGCATCTCCTCGGTGATAGCCACCACAGAGGGCTCCAGCTGGGTCAAGCCCAAATTCAGCACCACGCCCTTTAAGGTGTGCACTGCCATAAAGCCCGCCTCATAATCCTGACGAGCCAAAGCATCAATCAGCTTTTGCATATTGGTATCCTTGGTAAATTTAAGCACCAAATACTCGATCATATCGGCATCACCCAAGCGGCTATAAATATTCTCGTAATCGGCGCCCATTTTGTCATAACAGTCTTTTATACTCATACGTGCACATCCTTTTCCGAAATGTAAAGATTTCTATACATATTGTAACTCATTTCCCACTTAAAAGCAAAATATTTCAGCTTAGTTTTTTTGCCATACTCTTTGCAAGGTCTTGTATAACACGTCAATATAAATTGGCTTAGCAATATGATCGTTCATACCATTTTTCAGCGCCCGCTCCTTGTCCTCCTCAAAGGCATTGGCCGTCATAGCCAAAATAGGCAGGCTGGTCACATCCTGTCGTGGCAAATTGCGAATGGCCTTGGTGGCCTCATACCCATCCATAATTGGCATCTGGATATCCATCAGCACCAGGTCATAATAATACTCAGGCCGAGCCTTCATAATATCCACTGCCTCGGAGCCATCCACGGCCTCCTCCACCACAAAGCCTGCTCGTGAGAGGATTTCATAGGCGATTTCACGATTCAAATCATTATCCTCTACCACCAGCACCCGCTTACCTTCAAAGCTTACCTTGGGCTCCTCGACCTTGGGCGTGATTAAGCCCTGACAGGCCCTAGCTGTTTCCATGAGTACACTGCGCAAATCCGACATAAAAAGAGGCTTATTGCAGAAGGCGGTAACCCCTGCCTCCCGTGCCTCCTGCTCAATATCGGTCCAATCATAGGCCGTGAGAATGATTATAGGCGCTTCATTGCCAATCACCCTGCGGATGCGTCGCACGGTCTCGATGCCATCCATTTGGGGCATCATCCAGTCAATAATGTAGCTGTAGAAGGGGTCACCATCGTTATGGGCCTTCTGAGCACGGAACACGGCCTCGCGTCCGGAGGTGGTCCACTCGGAGCGCATACCGATTTGGCCCAGCATCTTAGTTACGCTGTCACAGGTCTGGAAGTCGTCGTCCACTACAAGAGCGCGCAGGCCCTCCAGTTCCACAGTGTCCTCCTTCTTGCGCACTACGCTGCTCAAAGCAAAGTCAAAGCCCACCGTGAAGGTAGTACCCTTCTTCAGCTGGCTTTGTACCTCGATGGTACCGCCCATCATGTCCACTGTATGCTTGGTAATGGTCATGCCCAGGCCCGTGCCCTCGATGCCGCTAACGGTAGCCGTTTTTTCCCGCTCAAAGGGGTCGAATATATGCTTCAAAAAATCCTCGCTCATGCCGATGCCGCTATCACGAATTATAAAATCATAATGGGCAAAGCCCGGCTGCTTGGAAACGTCCTGACGAATTGTGAAGGATACCACGCCGCCGATGGGCGTGAACTTGGCCGCGTTACTCAAAATATTGATGAGCACCTGATCCAGACGCAGGGGATCGAAAATTAGCTCCTCGTCCTCCACATCAATGGTATCCACATAAAACTCCAAGCGCTTGGCTCGCATCTGGGGCCGAATCATATTCACGATATTGTGAATGCGCTCAGACAGATTGCATTCCTTTTCCTGAATAACAATCTTGCCGCTTTCAATGCGGCTCATATTTAAAATATCATTAATCAGGCTTAGCAAATGATTGCTGGAGCTCATAATCTTGTCTAAGCAATCCTGCACTCTTTCCCGATTATCCAAATGGCTGGCCGCAATGCTGGTGAAGCCGATAATGGCATTCAAGGGTGTGCGAATATCGTGGCTCATGTTAGAGAGGAAGGTGGTCTTAGCCTTGGAGGCGTGCTCTGCTTCAGCCAAAGCATCATGCAGCAGCTTTTGCTGCTTCATCTCGTTGAGCACATCGTTATCTGCATCCCGCACTGCGAAAACCGCTGTAAAATTCTCCTCGTCCATATGCATGCGCAAAATACGCCATTCACCGTAACCATAATCGATGCTGTTAGGCATGGCTCTGCGCCTCATGCGGATGACGAAGGAAGGCTCCTGGCGCAAAATCCGGCAAATATTTTCCAGCTTGCTTTCTTCAATAGTCCTAGCCTGGTCTTCAGGATGCACAAAGCGCTCGATATAAGCCTTGATGGCCTCGGAATACTTGCGACCGATAAGCCCATCCATGGTTACCGCAGCACGCACGTGGTCGTCTCGCTGCAGGTAGAAAACATCCTTGTTTAAGTCCACTCGCCACAAAGCGTAATAATCCTGGCTCAGAGCGTATACTGTTTCCTGCAAAGCCTCGGACTTTTGACGTAATTCTTCTACATTAGAGCGCAATTGCTCTAGTGTAGTAGCCCATTCTGTTCCCTTCGGTGTATTCTCAATCATCATAAATCTCCCCTTAAAACTAACCACACAGCTGCGCCAGCATATCCATCAGCTTGTCAATGTCGATGGGCTTGGCCATATGAGCGTTCATGCCCACCTCCAAGCAATGCTGCATATCCTCGGCAAAGGCATCCGCCGTCATGGCGATAATGGGTAGCTTGGCATCATCCCTGTCCAAGGCCCGGATAGCCTTAGTTGCCTCGTAGCCATTCATCACCGGCATACGCAAATCCATGAGCACCGCATCGTAATAGCCCAGCGGCGCTGCTTTAAATTTATCCACACAAATTTGGCCGTTTTCGACCGCATCCACAATAATTCCCTTGCGCTCCAAAAGCGCCACCGCAATTTCCCGATTGAGCTCATTGTCCTCGGCCAAAAGCACCTTGAGTCCCTCCAAATGCACCTCATTCTTCTTCTGAGGCGCATAGCTCTCGCCACAGCGATGACCACGCTCCACATCCAGCACAATGGTAAATTCTGTGCCCTGATTAGGCTTACTATGGACGGCAATCGTCCCGTGCATAGCATCAATAATATATTTCGTAATAGCCATGCCTAGGCCAGTACCTTCAATTTTTTGCACCCGGCGGTTGTCCTCCCTGGCGAAGGACTCGAAAATATGCTGCACAAATTCATCGGTCATGCCAATGCCATTGTCCTTGACCCCAAAGCGCAGGCGCACATAATTTTTGCCCTTAGGCGATGCCTCCTCCTGCAAGGAGAATGCTACCTTGCCACCTACAGGGGTAAATTTTACAGCATTGCCCAAGAGGTTTAGCAACACCTGATGCAGGCGTACCCCATCACTATAGATACCGGCGCAATTAAGCTCGCCCACATCCAGCACCAGCTCTTGGCGCTTGGCCGTAATCTGGCTCTGCATAGTAGTAACAATGTTTTTCACCAGCTGGCGCAAGGATACATGCTCACGATTGAGCACTAGCTTGCCAGCCTCAATCTTGGACATATCCAGTACGTTATTAATAAGCCCTAAAAGATGCTTGCTAGAGACTACGATATTCTCTAAGCATTTACGCAGCTCCTGAGGGTCATTACCATTTTCCAAATTATCCATGGCAATGGAGGTCATACCCATAATGGCATTCATAGGCGTGCGAATATCGTGGCTCACATTAGATAGAAACTCGCTTTTGGCTCTGTTGGCCTGCTCCGCCTCTAGCAGCGCCGCCTCCAGAGCCTCCTTGCTGCGGCGCTCCGCCTCTACCGAGGCAGTAATATCCGTACGGGCCATGCATACCCTGCCCAACCGCATATCAATGGCCGTTACCGTAGCCATCTTCACCTTGGGCGGGAAATGAGGATTTTTATAAACGGAATAGGTAAAGCTATAGCTATCCTTATCCTGAAGCTGATGCTCAATATATTCGGGCTGCAAATATGCCAGCCATTGCTCCCTGTCCTCCGGCACCACATGGCGCTCCACAGAATTACTTAAAAAATCGGTATAAGCACCCTTGCGGCCGATTATGGCCCCATGAATGCGCCCTGCATAAAGCACAGTGCGGGTGCCATGAATTAAATCTATATCAGTGATGCGGTCCGCCCCTAGAACGGACATCTTGCGCACGATTTTTCTATTGATGGTCTGCTCCGTAGCATCGGTAATGGACAAAACACCCATAATATCATCCGTATCAGGGTTTTGCATCATAGTAACCTTGAACTGGGCATAACGACCATGCTCCTCCAAGGGACTCTTGACAAAATAGATGTGGCTTACCTCACGCTTGCCTTGAGCATAGGCCTCTAAAAGGGGCTCATTCAAGGCAAAGGCCAAAAACTCCTGCCTATCCACGTCACTGACAATATATTTCCCAATAAATTTGACGAAGGTTTCCCTGTCATCCCCCAGCATGGCTAGTAGGTCCTTGTTCTGGTTATCCACTACCTCCAGCATCTTGTTGCGGGTAATATTACAGTGTCCCACCAGAAGCATATCATGTCCCAGTCCGTGGTAGTGACTAGCTAGCAGCTCACGATATTTAGCACGCAGTTGCTCCTTTTCTTCAAGCTCATTCGTTATGTCGCGATATACACAATAATTGCGCCGCACGCCGTCCTCGCTGGTCATGGAGTTAATGGTGTTGCGCACCCATACATAGCTGCCATCACCGCGAATGAGACGATAGATGAACTCACGAGAATCTTCTTCGTTATGAATGTATTCTGCTAGCTCGCGGCCTAGCTTGGCTCTATCATCGGGATGCACGCCGGTCATGGCATCCTCTTTATAGAGCAGCCACAGCTGCATCAGGCTCATACCCACCATATCGGCAAAGCCCTCGGACATAAACTCCGGAGACCACACGCCGCTAGCATCCTGCTTGATGACAGCCACGCCGCCGGGAATAGTATTTAAAATCTTTTGCTTACGCTGGTCATCCTTGTTCAGGCGCGCATAACCCTGCTGAGTTTCCTTCAGCTTGGTTTCTATGGTCTGCTGAACCTGCACCACATCCGTGATATCCTGATGACAGCCGTGCACCCGGGCTCCCTGGGTATAGCTCTTGTCCAAATCACCGCAGCAGCGAATATACATCAGGCCCTTCTCCGGGTGCTGCCATGCGTACTCAATCTCCGAATGCTCGCCATTGATCATAGCGTTCATGTAGGCTGTAGCACGTTCCTTTTCGTAGGAAGGAATTTGGTCCTCCCAAATCCTGTAGCTTTCCTCCGGCGAAAGGTGCTTGGAAATCCCCATCATGGATAAAAAGGTATCATCAGCATATAGGCGTGGTGGCTTATCCTTGTCGTATTCCACACACCACAGGCCAATCTTCGCTTCCTGCAGCATGGTATGCACTTCACCGATTTTACTAAAATGCTGGTCCACTTTACTCCCTCTCTTACTAAATATTCTTTGCTCGTTCATGTTAGTGCCGCCAAGGCGCACTACTCCTGAGTATAATATTAGCAAATAATTAGGCTAATTGCAAGGG
>JBJDXC010000187.1:0-6755 GCA_051866475.1 Phascolarctobacterium sp. | reverse complement strand
AAGCAAGCATCGGGAATAATTCTATTATAATGCCATGGGTCATACTCCAAGCTGATTTCAGGATGCTCCTCAAAAAGCTCCGTGCTAAGATATGGGTCAAAGGCCAGCACCACCTGGTCTCCCTTACCTGTGAGCAAAATAAAATGCCATTCATCTAAAAACAGGCGCACTACCACAACTCCATTACACTGCAAGGCATGATTGAGCTTGCTTCCCGGGCCGATATACACGTCGCTGCCGGATACATATTGGCTGGAAATGGGCAGTCTGCCGGTCTTACCATAGCCATCGAGCCAATTACTCAAATACATCATGGCTAAACGGCTGGTGCCAGAGCGACCCTCCTCGCCCTGCAGATTATAGCAATCCAGACAATACAGCATAATATTACGCAGCAGCTCCGGGGGAATTTCTTCGCGCTCAAAGAGATAGCTAAGAGCATTGACCAAAGAAGTGGGCCCGCAATCATAATTAGATACTTGGTAGTGCAAGGGTATCTTCATAGGTAGAACCTGCCTTTTTGAGAAATCATAAACATTTACATGGAGGTCACAGCCTCTGCATCCTTACTTTTCTTGCCCTCCAGACCCTTTAAACGGTAGCTGGCGAACATGGAGCCGGATACATTGTGCCATACGCTAAACACTGCACCGGGTAGGCTAGCCAAAGGATTGGTCGCAAAATTGACAGTTGCTAGGGCTACAGCAAGGCCACTGTTTTGCATAGCCACCTCAATGGCAATGGAGGTTTCCTTAGCATAATTTACCTTCATTACCTTAGCCATGAAGAGGCCCATGCCCAGGCCGATGCTGTTATGCAGCACCACCAGAACCATGACGATCAGGCCGCAGCTAACAAGCTTGCCAGCGCTTACAGCCACAATGCCGTCGATAATCATGACGATGGCTACGATGGACACGATGGGCAGCACACTGCCCAGCTTCACGATAGTGTCGTGGAACAGGCTATTTAAAATAATACCGGCGATAACGGGCAGGAGCACGATTTTTACCACGCTCATGACCATGGCCCAAAAGCTTACCTCAACCCAGGTTCCGGCCAATACGTACACCAAAAAAGGCGTTACGATGGGCGCAATCAGGGTGGAAGCAATGGTCATGCCCACGGAAAGAGGCACATCACCCTTGGCAATATAGGCAATAACATTGCTGGCGGTGCCGCCGGGGCAGCAGCCCACTAAAATCACGCCTAAGGCCAAATCTGCGTCCAGATTAAAGACTACGGCCAAAAGATAGGCTGCAAAGGGCATAATGGTGTACTGCAGGATGCAACCGGCAAAAATTTCTTTAGGTCGGGAAAAGACGATCTGGAAGTCCTCACGCTTAATGGTGAGGCCCATACCAAACATAGCCGTACCTAAGAAAAGTGCCGTGTACTGGGGAATCCACTTGAAGCCCTCCGGCTGTACAAAGGCAATAGCGCTGGTGACTACAATTATCACCGCAAAATACCTGGACAGGAAGGCACTTACCTGGCTCAAAAGGGCCAATACACCGGTTTCTTTTTTCATATTCAATTTCCTCCTTACATGCATGCTATCCTTAGCGATAGTCACGCTGCTTGCCAAAAAAGGCTCTTACTTAAATTCCACCTTCAGGTGCTGACGCTCAGGCATCCGCTTGAACTTGTATTTTGGATAACCAACCATCAGGGTACCTACGATTTTTTGCTTAGCAGGCACGCCTACCAAATCCAGCAGGGGCTGGTAGCCTGCGATTCCACAGCTCTGAATAAAGCCGGCGATGGTAGTACCCAGGCCAATAGTGGGCGCAAAAAGCTCTGCATAAGCCCAGCTCTGCTCTGCATTGGAAACGCCGGTGATGTTCAAACGGCGAGCCAAAGCGAAAATTAAGCAGGGCGCATGGCGGGCGATAATATCCTGCCCACGCTCGCGATAAGCCCGCAGCACGGTCATAAAATAACGCTTATTCTCCGTACCGGCGGCCACCTCGTCCTCCATCCAATTGGCCACCGCGTCCGCAATAGCCTTGATTTTGGCTGCGTCACGGATGACCACATAATACATGCCCTGGGAATTACCAGCGGTGGGCGCATAGCGAGCCACATCCAAAAGGCGGGTAATTTCCTCCTCCGTAGGAGCTTGAGGCTTAAAGGTGCGCACACTGCGGCGCATTCTGAGGAATTCGTAGGCCGTCTCCGCAGCCAGCACAGGCATAGTCACAGGACGCTGCTCTGCCAAGGGCGCATATTTATTATCAAGGGCACCCACGGGGCAAATCGCTACGCACTGGCCACAGCTCATGCAGCCCCTGTCAAAATGGCATTCGGGACCATTTTCGCCCAAGGTTAAAATGCAGGAAGGGCAGCACTCCACACAAATACCACAGCGCAAGCATTTACTAGTATCGACGGTTAGCAAATCCATAGTCACACACCTCAGTTCTCAAATTGGATGTACTCCAGGCCCTTAAAATCAGCCTTGTAATGACCATCCCTAGTGGCCTTGCCCATCAAATCCTTATCCCCTGCTTCAACACCATCCACATTCACGAGGCCAATGGAGGCCACGGCACAAAAGCCCTGCAGCTGGTTAGCCACCTTCAAAGCAGCAGCCTTATCAGCCTCAGTAACAACGCCTTTTTTAGGATACATATCCGTGGCAGCCACTATCACCGTAAGCAGCTCCCCGCTTTTGGCAAAAACATGGGGAACGGCACATTTTTCCGGCTGCACATAATCCACTACGAAATTATGACTTTCCAGCCACGGAATTAAGGCCTGCAGGCCAAGCATATGTATTTCCTGATCGTTTAATAAATTATCCACGTAAACTTCTCCCTTACGCCTTATTCTTCTCCTAAAACCAGCACCTCCGGCTCCAAATGCACGCCGTGGGCTGCAAAAACCTTATTTTGCACATCCCTGATAAGCTGCAGCACGTCACTGGCAGTAGCACCGCCAATATTCACCACAAAGCCTGCGTGCTTCTTGGAAACCTGGGCTCCACCCACAGTGTAGCCCTTCAGGCCCGTTTGCTCAATAAGAGTACCTGCAAAATAGCCAGGCGGACGCTTGAACATACTACCGGCGCTGGGCAACTCCAAGGGCTGCTTGCTTATGCGGCGCTGGCTAAAATCGGCCATCTTGGCAGCAATGGCCTCGGCCTCGCCGGGCTCTAAGCGCACTGTTACACTGGTTACAATAAGGCCACTATTTTGCAATGCTGTATGGCGATAAGCAAAGTCCAGCTGGCTAGCCGCCAGCTCCTTTACCTTGCCCTGCCCATCCATAACACGCACAGAGCTTACCACCTTGGCCATCTCCCCATCGTAGGCACCGGCGTTCATATACACGGCGCCGCCGATGGTGCCGGGAATGCCCACAGCGAACTCCATACCGCTCAAGGATAGGCTAGCCGCCTTTTTGGAAGCCATAGCCAAGGAGACACCGCTGCCAAAGGTAATAGTATTGCCCTCAACAACAATGTCAGCAAAGGCATTGCTCAGCTTGATGACAAGGCCACGAATGCCCTTGTCCCGCACCAAAAGGTTGGAGCCATTGCCCACTAAGGTCACAGGCACAGCATGCTCCGCGGCCCTTGTGAGCAGCGCTGCCAGCTCTGCCTCGTCGGCAGGCTGGGCCAGCGCGTCCGCAGGGCCGCCGATGCGAAAGGAGGTGTGCTTGGCCATGGGCTCGGCCACTAGGAGGGGCCGAGCCGTGCAGCCTGCAAAAATAGCCTCAAAATCCATTATTTTTCACCCATTGCTTCCTTCACAACGTCTTGAATGGAGTTGGTTACATCGGCCAGCATCATCTGGAAACGCATAAAGGAGTTCAGATATTGCATAGCGTCTTGGTTCAGGGAGAGAATGCCATAGAGCTTTTGAATCTTCTCAGTGGTTTCCTTGCTAGGCTCCTTGCCCTGATATTTGTCCATTTCTGCCTGTTGGTTCAAGGACAGGAATTCATTGACCATTTTCTTAGCGTTTTCGTCCTTGTTTAAAACAGCAGTTGCCTCTTTTAATTTTTTGAATTCATGGCTTTCGCGCATAGCCTTTGCTAATTCGTTTGCGTTATCGTATACGTTCATTTTTGTCACCTCATTAAAATTTACATATTCACATTTAAATGAGCCCAGTTAGTGCCAGGCTTATAGTCAAAATGCCACCATTCCATTTCGATGCCCTTAAAGCCATATAACTCCATGACATCTCGCAGCAGATCGCGCCAATAGCGCTGTCGGCTGGTGCCGCCAGCATAGCTGGCGAACTGCCTAAAGGAGGGCTCGTCAAACTCCGAGATCATCTCCAGCTGCTCCCCTGTAGTCAGATCATACAGGCTCACATCCACGGCGTTGCCAGTGTTGTGAGCGCTGCCCTTCTTCTCAGGGTCCTCCAAAAGGCCCTTCTTGTCAGCTGGCAAGGCCAAATTGGCCAGCTTGCTGACGCTCCAGGGCCTGTAGGCGTCCCACAGCACTAGTCCATAGCCATAGGCCGCCAGATGCCGCTGGACCTTGTCCAGGGCTGCGGCTGCCTCACGGCCCACATAAAGCTTCTCGCTGGTGTATAAAGGCGCACCAAAGCAGTTGTCGCTACGCCCATAGCGAGAGTCCACCTGCACCCCAGCGATAGTGCTAGCATCCACTAGCTCCACCTGCTGGCCTGCGGCCAGCGCTGCCGGCATAGGTGATGCTGCGGCCTGCGCCCGCAGCTTGGTCCACTCTTCGGCGGAGTGGGGCGCAAAGCGCAGCTCCTTGCCCCTCTCGCCCGTGCCCCTGCCCATAAAGGCGCGGGTATAGACATGCCCGCCCACGCGGCAGGCAATGCCGTAGCCGTCCCCGTCACGCTCAAAGCGCACCGTGGACTCGGAGCTAGTCATAGGTCCTGCTTCGTTCAAGGTATAGTAGTCAAAATGCTCCTTCACCAGGGGGTAAACGTTGGCGCCGCCAAAGGCTTTATCCTTATTGGTATAACGATAGAGGAGCTCTAAGCGACCACCCTTTTCACGGATGAGGACGTTTTCTCCATTGCCATAATAAAAGCCCAGAATATGCTTCACATCCTTGGGCGCATCCGGCGGCACCGCCGCCAAGGCTAGCCCCAAGCCTGCTTGGGCATACAAAAGCAGACCGGCTGCCAAGCCGGCCAGCAAATTTTTATAATGCATTAGTGAATCAACTCCTTGCGCACATCGGCCAACGCATTGAGCCTTGCGCGCACATTGGCAATCTCTGCCAAATCAAGCTCACAGGAAATAATTTCTTCCTCACTACCGGCCTCAGCCACAATCTTGCCGCTGGGAGCAATGACCATGGAGTGACCATAAAAGGGCGCACCCTTAAAGACACCGGCACAGTTCACTGCTACCACAAAGGTGTGGTTTTCCGCAGCGCGGGCCTGAGCCAACAGGCGCCAGATATCGCCGCGGGCCGTGGGCCATTCGGCAGGACAGAAGATGATCTGCGCCCCCTGCAGCGCCAGATGGCGGAACAGCTCGGGGAAGCGCATATCGTAGCAAATGGTGGAGCCACAGCACACACCATCCAAATCATAGGCCTTAAAATTATTGCCCGGAGCGAAAAAGCGCTCCTCATTAAAGAGGCCAAATAAATGCACCTTATCGTACATATTCACAATGGTGCCGGACTTATCAATGGCTACGGAGGTATTATACACCTTGCCCTCCCTGCCCATAGGCACGGAGCCGGCAATAATGGCACAGCTATGCTCCGCTGCAATCTTTTGCAGCTCGGCCAAAACCGGCGAGTCCTCCCTCTCGGCCTCGGTGTCCAGATGACCCAGGCTGTAGCCCGTGGTCCACACCTCCGGCAGCACCAGTAAGTCGTGTTCGGGCGCGCATTCACGCACCAGCTGCAGACCGTGAGCCACATTGGCCTCCTTATTCTTTTCGAGAATAGCTAGCTGCAGCAGGGCAATTTTCATAATACGCGCTCCTTAGGCATCATATTGTTCTTGACTAAACGACCGGCAAAGAATTTTTCCAGCTT
Source organism: Phascolarctobacterium sp. (assembly GCA_051866475.1). GTDB lineage: Bacteria > Bacillota > Negativicutes > Acidaminococcales > Acidaminococcaceae > Phascolarctobacterium_A. The sequence continues at coordinate 766 of JBJDXC010000187.1, read as the reverse complement.
ACGAGTGCAGCGGGTAATAAAATGCTCCTTGCCGCCCAGGGATTGCACCCAAACCACGGGATGACCAGCAATCTTGGCGCCCAAAACGTCCGTCATCAGCTGGTCGCCGATGAAGAGGATTTTGCCGCCGCCCATAGCTTTGGTGATTTGCTTGTAGGCCATGGGCATGGGCTTTGCTGCACGCATAATGGTACCCAAATTGGTCTGGCGAGTAATAGCCTTAATACGGTCGCCACCGTTATTGCTAATCAAGGCTACATTAATGCCCAGCTGATGCAGCTGACGAATCCAGGTCATAGCACGGGGACCTACTAAATTCTTATCGCGAGGCAGCAGGGTGTTGTCGATATCCACAACAATCTTCATGTAGCCATTACGCTTTAACCATTTGGGGGAAATGTCAAAAATACTTTTTACTCTGTAATCGGGACAAACATACTTTAAAATCATACTACCTTATCCTTTGGAAATTTTATTTCAAATGTGGTTCCTAAGCCACATTTGCTTATTACTTCGGCGCTAGCGCCATGAACGCGAATGATCTCCTTGGCAATAGCTAGCCCTAACCCTGTACCTGGCACAGAGCGGCAATGGGATTTTTCTACCTTGTAGAAGCGCTCCCAAATAAAGGGTATTTCCGCTTCGGGAATACCCGGGCCCTGGTCGGATACGCTGAGCAAGACGCTACCATCGGCAAGCTTTTTCGCGCCTATTGATACAGTACCATTTTCTGGCGAATATTTCAAGGCATTATCGCCTAAAATCA
>JBJDXC010000186.1:0-6824 GCA_051866475.1 Phascolarctobacterium sp. | reverse complement strand
TTTCCTTGTTGGCTAGGGCAATATTTTTGCCGCAGTTAATGGCGGCCAAGGTAGGCCGCAGTCCTGCATAGCCTACCATGGAGGCCAGCACTGTGTCCGCCCCCGCGTAGGTGGCGGCTGCCAGCACGCCCTCCTCGCCGGCCAGAATTTCTGTCCGGCCGTGGTAGCGTGCAGCAAGCCTTGCAGCCGCTTCCTTGTCGCTTAACACCGCCAAGTCCGGCTGCAGCAGCTTAATCTGCTCCTCCAAAAGCGCGTCGCTTTTGTGAGCTACCAAGGCTTTAATTTTTATTTTGTCAGGATTGGCTAACGCCACCTCCACGGTCTGCCGACCGATGGAGCCGGTGCTGCCTAAAAGAGCAATATTTTTCATCTTTTTCCTCTTTAATTAATACAATCTAAAAATACTAATAAATAAGAGCACATAATACACCACGGGAGCGGTGAAAAGCAGGCTATCAAAGCGGTCTAGCACGCCACCATGCCCGGGGAAAACATTGCCCGAGTCCTTAATCTCAAAGGAACGCTTAATAATGGACTCCACCAGATCGCCCACCGGTGCAAAAAAGGCCACTGCCGCTGCCAAGAGGCAGGCCTGCCAGAGAGCAATTCCCAAGTAGAAAAGGCTTAACACCATGACGGTAATAAAGCAGCCCACAAAGCCGCACACAGCGCCCTCAAAAGACTTTTTCGGGCTCACGCGACAGAAGGGAGTTTTGCCAAAGGCACGCCCGAAGAAATAGGCAAAGGTATCGCTAGCCCAGGTACCCAAGAGCACCACCCACAGGCAAATCTCGCCGTATTCAAACACTCTAAAGCCCAAATCGATATGGGGCCCACCGTCAAAGGTGCGCAGCAAAATCACATGAGCAAACAAAAGTCCGCAATAAAGCATACCCCATACGGATAAAGCCGTATCCATGAGCCAATTCTCGCCCTCACAATGGCAATGACGCCACAGTCCCTCAATAGCACCGAAAATCGTAAACAGAGCTGCCAGCATCACCGTAAAGGCCAGAGTGAACACCTGCTCCATTTCCACGTAATAACCTAAGGCTGCCATGCCTACAATGAGCAAGCTCCCTAAGCCCGATGTCAGCGGGTACACATGATAGCCCTTGCTGGCTGCCATTTTATGATACTCATGCCAGCCGATGAGGGATAAGAGCAGCACAGCCGCAGAAAAGACCACGCCACCCTTGGTAATAATGGCGATGGCCGCAGCAATGCCCACCAGACCCGTAATAATACGAGTTAACATAAGATTATCCACCTTATTTCTACAAGTTTATTATTTCTATTTTTCTACTAAACCGCCAAAGCGACGCTCCCGGCCCTGATAAGCCAAAATAGCGTCCACCAGATGGTCCGGCGTAAAGTCAGGCCAATAGGTTTTGGTAGTCCAGATTTCCGCATAGGCAATCTGCCACAGCAGGAAATTACTAATACGCAAATCGCCACCGGGGCGAATTAATAAATCCGGTGCCGGTAAGCCAGCTGTATAAAGATGGTCCTCCACCACCTGATTATCTATTTTTGCTACGTCCAGGCGTCCTTCCACAGCCTCCTGAGCAATGCTCTTGACGGCGTGCAAAATTTCCGCCTGGCCACCGTAGTTGATAGCCAAATTCAAAATGATGCCCGTGTTATTTTTGGTCTCCTCAATAGCGTGGTCCATCTTTTGCTTAACCACCTCGGGCAAGCCCTCACGGGAACCAATAAAACGCACCTGCACATTATTATCGTTAAATTCCTGAATTTCGTTGGTTAAATAACGGCTCAAAAGCTCCATGATGAAGTTAACCTCCGTCACGGGCCGTTTCCAATTCTCTGTAGAAAAGGCGTAAGCGCTAATCGCCTTGACGCCCAGCTTATCCGCAGCCTTCACAATGGTCTTTAAGGTTTCTGCGCCCTGCTGATGGCCATAGGTGCGCACCTTGCCCTGAGCCTTGGCCCAGCGGCCATTGCCGTCCATAATAATCGCAATATGCTGAGGAATATTATTCATGTCCAAGCCTGCGGTATCCACCACAATATTGTTGGGCACTTTTCTTTTGGTCTGAAACAAGCCTTTAAACACTGTAATCCAGCCTTTCAGTCGTTAATTTTTGCAAATCCATAAAATAGAAAGACAGGCCCCCGCGAGGAGGGCCTCCTTCCTGATTTTAGCCTTATACTTACTCGATAGCGCCAACGGGGCATTGAGCAGCGCAAGCGCCGCATTCTACGCAATCTTCACCGATTTCGTATTTGCCGTCAACTTCTTTAATAGCGCCAACAGGGCAGGTAGCAGCGCAACCACCGCAGCCTACGCAAGCGTCTTTATTAATTTTCAGAGCCATCCAGAGCACCTCCTTCCTTTATACTCTGTACACTACAGTAAGAACTAATTTATTGCAAGCCAGCTCACGCTGCCTTACGACATATTTACGCACTGCCTTGCCTAGAAAGTCCTCTTCCCTATCACGCGGCGGCAAAAGCGCCTCCACCGTGAACTCATAGCCGGCCTCAGTCAGCCGCCGGGAAGCCTCCTCTAGGCTCAGTGCCAAAACATTGGGAACAGTCGTCATAGCAATACTACGGGAAATATGTAATTATACTTCCATAACTTCCTTTTCTTTATTAGCAGCTACGCCGTCAATATCCTTCATGATCTTATCGGTGATCTTTTGGATTTGCTCAGTGCCCTTCTTAGCCTCGTCCTCGGTAATTTCCTTAGCCTTTTCAGCCTTCTTCACAGCATCATTGGCATCGCGGCGCAGATTGCGGCAGATTACGCGGAATTCTTCCGCTTTCTTATGCACTACCTTTACCAAATCCTTGCGGCGCTCCTCAGTGAGCTGGGGCAGGTTCAGACGGATGCACACGCCGTCGCTGTTGGGGTTCAGGCCCAGATCAGAGGTCATGATAGCCTTTTCAATAGCCTTCAGCATGTTCTTTTCCCAGGGCTGTACCACGATCATACGGGGCTCGGGAACGGTAACGCTGGCTACTTGGTTAACGGGGGTGGGAGAGCCATAATAATCCACGGTGATCTTGTCCAGCAGTGCCGGGGTAGCACGACCTGCACGCAGGCTAGCCAAATCCACACGCAGCGCATCCACGGATTTGTGCATTTTGCTTTCCATATTAGTGGTAATTTCTTTTACAGTTGCCATTATTTTTTACCTCCTACCAGGGTACCAATGTCCTCGCCCAAAGCGGCGCGCAGAATATTGCCCGGTTCATCAATATTGAATACTACAATGGGGATACTATTGTCCATGCACAGGCTATTGGCAGTGGAATCCATAACGCTGAGCTTGCGTTGGATAACCTCGATATAATCCAGCTTGTCAAACTTTTTGGCATCGGGGTTCTTAGCAGGGTCGCTGTCATAAACACCGTCCACGCCCTTTTTGGCCATCAAAATTGCGTCCGCCTCGATTTCAGCAGCTCTCAGTGCAGCGGTGGTATCGGTGGAGAAATAAGGGTTGCCGGTACCTGCTGCAAAAATAACTACGCGCTCCTTTTCCATGTGGCGGATAGCGCGACGACGGATGTAGGGCTCAGCGATTTGGCGCATTTCGATAGCGCTTTGTACGCGGGTGGGAACGCCCAAATTTTCCAGTGCATCGGATAATGCCAAGGAGTTAATAACTGTTGCCAGCATGCCCATATAGTCAGCGGTTGCTCTGTCCATGCCCTTGTTATAGCCGCTGAGGCCGCGCCAGATATTGCCGCCGCCGTTTACTACAGCTACCTCAACACCATGCTCCACAACCTCTTTAATCTGTTTAGCCAGAGAATACACAACGGTGGGGTCAATGCCAAAGCCCTTTTCGCCGGCCATGGCCTCGCCGCTCAATTTCAAAACGATGCGTTTGTATTTCTTTTCTTCAGTCATTTTACGACCTCCCTATACACAGACTTAATCCTAATTTCTATTCAACAATTATACCATTTTTTCCTGCTTTATTCCACACTATTTGGGACACATTTTTCAAGATACTGTGAAAGGTTAAAGGCAAGCCAATCTGGTCTTATGAAATAATCATCAATTGGTCATATCAATAGAGCCAAATAGCTTTATAATTATGCTATCTAGGTAATTTAACATAAATTTTACAAGAGGGGAAATTCTTATGGAAAAGACACTTGCTACTAAAAAAACTACTAGCGCCACCTACGCTATTTGCGTAACTGCGCTCTTTATGGCCTTGAATATTTTAATGAGTTCCTTCGGCGTGCCCGTGCCCGGTGGTCGCTGCTATTTAAACGACGTGATCATCTGCACCGCAGCCATCCTTTTGGACGATGCCAAATCCGCCTTCCTAGTGGGTGGTGTGGGCGCCTTCTTGGGCGATTTATTCTTCTATCCCACGCCCATGTTCGTATCACTTGCAACCCATGGTTTGCAGGCCGTGGTGATTTGCCTCATTGCCCATCGTGCTGCTAACCACAAGGTTACCTTGAAAAATGCCGCTCTGGGCGTTTTTGTAGGCGCTATCATCATGGTGGTGGGCTATTCCCTGGGCCGTGCCTTCATCTACAGCACTCCCTACTATGCCTATATCAAGCTGCCCTACCAGATTTTGCAGGCTACCGTGGGCGCCATCGGCGGCATTCTGCTCTGCTTTAACGGTGGCCTTTTGGAAGCCTTTGAGAAGATGAAAAAATAAACACACATAAATTGAGCCGTGAAGCCTTTAATCAGGTTTCACGGCTTTTTTGTTAACCCCTCCGTCAGTCGCATTTACTAAGCAAAACAAGCCATAGCTACTGCGCGACTGCCACCTCCCCTTTAAAGGGGAGGCTTGCTAAAGGTACTAGCTCTTCAGCTCATTGCGCACTACGAAAAGCACCCATTGGGCAATATTCGTAGCGTGGTCCGCAATGCGCTCCACATATTTGGCAATCATCAGGTAGTCCACATATTGGGGTACCAGCTGGGGATATTGCTGCATTAAGGCGGTCAAATCCTGACGCATCTGGCGGAAATAGGTGTCCACCTCGTCATCGGTGGTCATAACCTTTTGGGCCAGCTCCACATCGTTTTCGCTAATGGCTGTGATACTATCATACACCATCTGGCGCATAACCTTCAGCATGGGCATAAAATTATCCGGCATGGGCACGGGATCCTTTTCGCACAAGCGCAGTGTGTATTGGCTAATATCACTGCAGTGGTCTGCAATGCGCTCCATATCGCCCACTAGCTTTAAGCAAGAGGCAATCTCACGCCAATCGCTGGCCACAGGGGTTTGGGTAATAACCAGCTCCAGGCATTGGCGCTCAATATCCACCTCGCTATTATCAAAATCATCATCGCCGCCGATAATGGCTTGGGCCAGTGCCACATCCTTGTTCTCCAGATTGTCAATTACCTTGTCCAGGGCCTCCTCCAGATTCACGCCCATCACCCGCACGCTGCTTAAGAGCAGGGCCATTTGCTCAGCAAATTTATTTCTCACCATAGTCTTTTGATGCTCCTTTACACAATAAGTTTTACATACTCTTTGGCAAACTATTTAGGCTAATCAAAGCCAAGTCTCGCCATCAACCGAAGCGACCGGTGATATAATCCTCGGTCTTTTTATTTTGGGGATTGGCAAAGATTTGCGTGGTTTTGTTGTATTCAATCAAGTCGCCCAGCAGGAAGAAGGCCGTCTTATCGCTGATGCGGGCTGCCTGCTGCATATTATGGGTAACGATAACAATGGTATAATTTTCCTTCAGCTCCAGGGCCAAATCCTCGATTTTCATAGTAGAAATTGGGTCCAGGGCGCTAGTGGGCTCGTCCATTAAGAGCACCTCAGGCTGTACGGCCAGAGCGCGAGCAATGCACAGGCGCTGCTGCTGGCCACCGCTAAAGCCTAAAGCGCTTTTATTTAAGCGGTCCTTGCACTCCTCCCAAATGGCTGCCTGGCGCAGGGAGCGCTCCACAATCTCATCCAGCTGGCTCTTACTGTGGATGCCGTGGGTGCGCGGGCCAAAGGCAATATTATCGTACACGCTCATGGGGAAGGGATTGGGCTTTTGGAAAACCATGCCCACACGCTTGCGCAGGGTGTTCACATCGTCATTGGCGAAGATATTGTCCCCGTCTAAGAGCACCTTGCCCTCAATGCGGCAGCCCTCAACCAAATCGTTCATACGGTTCAGACTCTTTAACAGGGTGGACTTGCCGCAGCCGGAGGGGCCGATAAAGGCGGTGATTTCCTTTTCCTTAATATCCATGTTAATGCCGTGCAGGGCGTGGAAATCACCGTAGTATAGGTTCAAATCTTCTATTAAAAGCTTCGTTCTCGCTTCTTGCTCACTCTTATTCATCACATCAGTTTCCTTTCATCAGCTTCTTGGCCACGCGAGCGCTGGCTGCGTTAATGCCAATTACGATTAATACCAAAACAACCGCCGTAGCATAGGCCTGCTTCATGTAGAGGCCCTCGCTGGCCAGCACATACATGTGTACGGCCAGCGTTCTACCGGAGCTCATTACATTGGTGGGCAACGCTGCCACCGTGCCGGAGGTGTAAATCAGGGCCGCCGTCTCGCCCACGATACGGCCAATGCCCAATATGACGCCGGCCAAAATGCCCGGCACGGCCGAGGGCAGCACCACGGCAAAGACCGTGCGCAGCTTGCCTGCGCCTAGGCCGTAGCTGCCCTCGCGATAGCTGTCGGGCACGGCCCGCAGGGCCTCCTCCGTAGTACGCATGATGAGGGGTAAGATCATGATCGCAACGGTGCAGGAGCCTGCTAACAGGGAGTAGCCCAAATGCAGGTAGGTTACGAAAAACAGCATACCAAAGAGGCCATAGACAATGGAGGGAATGCCGCTTAAG
>JBJDXC010000185.1:0-6826 GCA_051866475.1 Phascolarctobacterium sp. | reverse complement strand
TTATTGCAGGAAGGGGTTCCTGCGGCGCTCCCAGCCCACGCTGGTCTGAGGACCATGGCCGGGCAGAAGAGCAATCCCGTCATCCAAAACAAGAATTTTTTCTTTGATAGATTTTAAAATTTCCTTATAGCTGCCACCGGGCAAATCGGTACGGCCAATGGATTCGCAGAACACGGTATCACCTACGAACATAAATTTGCCTTCTTTGTTGTAATAGCAAATACCGCCCTTGGTGTGACCGGGAGTGGCCAAAACTGCAAAATCCATGCCTGCCAGATGCAGGGTTTGGCCGTCAGACACAAGATTTTCGGCCGGGTCGCACTGGATGGCACGGCCTACGAAGAAGGATAAATTGATATCAGCCTTGCTCAAGCAGGGCTCGTCCTCCTTGGAAATATATACGGGAGCACCTGTTGCCTTACGCAGCTCGCTTAAAGCGCCGATGTGGTCGCTATGGCCGTGGGTCAAAAGAATGGCGACAACCTTCACATCGGCTTGTGCAACCATATCCAAAATAGCCTCACAGTCCGCACCGGGGTCTACGATTACGCCCTCCTTGAGCTCCTCATTAGCTGCCAAATAGCAGTTGGTGGCCAGCATGCCCACCTCTTGTCTATAAATTTTCATGAAGTACCTCCTATAAAATTCTCGTACTATCCAACAAAATCGTTACAGGGCCGTTGTTCACTAGCTCCACCAGCATGTGGGCTCTAAAGACGCCCGTCTCCACGGGCAGTCCCTTGCCGCGGCAGGCAGCCACGAACTGCTCATAATACTTATTCGCAATTTCTGGCTTCGCCGCTTTATCAAAGCTGGGGCGCTTGCCCTTGCGGCAGTCGCCGCAAAGCGTAAACTGGCTTACAGCCAAGATACTACCGCCCACATCCTGCACTGATAAATTCATCTTGCCTGCTTCGTCCTCAAAAATGCGCAGGCCGCAAACCTTATCCACCATATAGGCCAAATCCTTCTCGGTGTCGCCTTCGGCCACGCCTAAGAGCACCAAAAGCCCTTTTTCTATCCTGCCCGTGCACGCGTCCCCTACGGTGACGCTGGCCCGGTCAACCCTTTGCACTACCGCTCTCATTTACGCTTACCTCCGCCACCGCTGGTAGAGAACACACGCTCCACGGTGTACACGCCCTTCATGCGGCGAATGCGGTTCATTACATATTCCAGCTGCTCAAGGCTGGTAATATCCAGGCCCATATGGGTAGTAGCCATTTTATTCTTGTCGGTATGGCAGCTGAGGGAGAAAATATTCAGCTTGGCCTCACTAGTAATATTCATAATATCGCTCATCATACCCGGGCGGTCCTGAGATGTTATCATGATATTTACCTTGTAAACATCGTCGATACCCACATCCCAAGAAACCTCGATGAGACGGCTTTGCTCTTCAGGATTATTGCTGAGCACATTGGGGCAGTCCGCACGATGGACGGAAACACCACTGCCACGAGTGATATAGCCCACCACAGGGTCGCCGGGAATAGGATTGCAGCAACGGGCCAGCTTAACCATGATGCCCTCCTCGCCCTTGACGAGGATGCCATGGCTGGCCTTTGCCTTGGACTTGCGGGGCTTCAGCTCAGCCAATACCTGAGCTAAATCCTTGGTTGTCTCCAGCTTCTGCTCCTTTTTATAGAGCTCAACCAGCTTACTCATAACGGTGTTTAAGGTGACACCGCCATAACCTAAAGTTGCCAAAAGGTTCTCATCCGTATCAATGCGCAGCTTATTGCCTACAGCCTTCAGCTTTTCGGGAGTTACCAGCACCTTGATTTCATAGCCTAAGCGTTTAACCTCACGCTCCAGCATTTCGCGACCTTTAACAATATTCTCCTCGCGGCGCTCCTTTTTGAACCAGTTTTTAATCTTATTACGGGTGTCGCTGGAGCCAACGATGTTAATCCAGTCACGACTGGGACCGTTGGACTGCTTGGAGGTGATGACCTCCACAATATCGCCGTTTTTCAAGGAATAATCCAAGGGCACAATGCGGCCGTTAACCTTGGCGCCTACGCAACGATTACCTACATCAGTATGAATGCGATATGCGAAGTCAATAGGCACGGAGCCCACGGGCAAGTCAATAACATCGCCACGGGGTGTAAAGACAAAGACCTCGTCTGCAAAAATATCCATCTTCACCGTGTTCACAAAATCACGGGAATCATTCATATCATTATGCCATTCTAGTAGCTGGCGTAGCCAGCTCAGCTTGGCATCAAAGCTCTTATCAGTGCCGCTGGCAGGCTTGCTGCCACCGCTTTCCTTATAGCGCCAATGAGCTGCGATACCATACTCACTAATGCGGTGCATCTCAAAGGTACGGATTTGAATTTCCAGCGGTTGACCACCGGAGCTTAAAACAGTGGTATGCAGGGATTGGTACATATTGGACTTGGGCACAGCCACATAGTCCTTAAAGCGACCCGGAATAGGACGCCACATGCTATGGACAATGCCTAGAGTGCCATAGCAATCCTTAACCGTGTCCACCAAAACACGAATGGCCAGCAAATCATAAATCTCGCTAAGCTGCTTATGGTCACGGAGCATCTTTTTATGAATGCTATAGAAATTCTTAGGACGGCCTTGGATTTCACAGCGAATGCCCGCCTTCTCCACGGCCTCCTTGAGCGTAGCCATAGCCTCGTTAATCATGGCCTCACGCTCACGGCGCTTGGTTTTAACCTGCTCCATCAAATCATAATAGATATCGGGCTCCATATAACGGAAGGCCAGATCCTCCAACTCCCACTTGATAGCATAGATGCCCAGACGGTGAGCCAAGGGAGCATAAATCTCCAAGGTCTCGCGAGAAATGGACTGCTGCTTATGCAGGGGCATGAATTTCATGGTGCGCATATTATGCAGCCTATCCGCTAGCTTAATCAAAACTACGCGAATATCGCGGGCCATAGCCAAAAACATCTTGCGATAGTTTTCAATCTGGCGGTCTTCCTTGGAAATATATTCGATTTTACCTAATTTGGTAACGCCGTCCACAAGGTTAGCCACAACCACACCAAAGCGCTCTTTAATATCGTCAAGAGTATAATCAGTATCCTCAACTACATCATGGAGAAAGGCTGCCGCCAGTGTTTTATCATCCATTTGCAGGCTGGCCAAAATCCCCACCACGCCTATGGGGTGAATAATATAGGGCTCACCTGATTTGCGCACCTGGGTTTTATGAGCCTCGGAGGCTAATTCATAGGCCTTGCGCACATACGCCACCTGCTCCGGATTTAAATATGATTCTATTTTGACGAATAGCTCGTCCGCATTACTAATATTTTCTGTAGAGGGCATCCTATCCCCACTCCCATCCAAAGCGTCAGCCACGGAGTAAATCGTATTGGCTTAAACGCAGATTTTCTTTATAGATATTTTCAAGCGCTCGCCGTTTTTCCTGGAGCTCTACATAGAGGGGTGAATCCTCCAGCTGACAGCGCTTGATGATATTTCTTTTTATTATACCATTATTTAGGCTCACAAAACCAAGCTCCGCCATAATTTTTATGGCATTTTCACTAAGCAAGCTGCCTTTTTCCTGCAAAAGCCATGCCATTTCTAGCTTCTGCCTTTGCTGCAGCAGCTCCATGACCAGCTTATAGGCCTGTGCCATGTGCTCTCGCTCAGGATAAAGCAAGGGTAGCTGCTCTAAAAGAGCTGCCTGCTCCTGCTGCTTGTAGAGCAAAAACAAGGAGCGTACTCCCTTTAGCCGCAGCTGCTTTACTAGCTGTGCTAGCAAAGCATTGGGATAATCTAAAAAAACAACACTCCTGCCCGCTAGCTCCATATCCAGTTCCAGCTCTGCATAAGTAGCAAGTTTAATATAAGATGCTAGCTGGGGCTCTTGTAGCTCTGGCACAAGCTGCTTGGTATCGTTAACAAATACCAGGAGCTCATTATGAGTACGCACTAAAGCTGTCAGCAGCTGGTATTTATTGGCCGGATGACTGCGAAAATCGCCTAGATTCAGCTCCTGCCTAATGCTTACGCCATGAAGCTGAACACTGGTTTCCTCACGCCAAACATTAATCTTAGGCTGGAAGGCTACGTCCGCAATCATATTATCGTACATGAAATGCAAAAGGTCAGCACTATTCCACATAATGCAGCGATAGGAAAAATCGCCCTTATCCAATAAAAATTGCAAATGATTCTGCTCCCTGCCCATGCCCTTGGCATTGTGTAAAAGGGCATGACGAAAAGCAAAGACCGGTGGCATATTGGCGCAGCCACAGGGCTCTAGGAGCTGCAGCTCCTGCAGGTCCTGCAGGGTAATCTCTCCCTTATCCCCGATTACACAATCCACAATCTGGTGGGGCTGATAATCCTCAGGCGCAAGAGTCTTGCGCACATATTCCTTAAAACGGCGGCGAAACTCCTCCACCTTGCAGGCAGGCAAGGTCAGGCCTGCAGCCTGATGGTGTCCGCCAAACTGGCTCAAAATATCGGACTCCGCAGCAATGGCCTCGTATAAATTCAGGGCCGGTATGCTGCGACAGCTGCCCTTAGCCATATCGCCGGAAATACTCAATAAAATGGTCGGTAAATGATATTTATCCACTAAGCGGGAGGCTACGATACCGATAACACCCTGATGCCAGCCCTCGCTGGCCAGCACGATGGCCGTATCGATATGCTCCTCTTGAGCTAAAAGCGCCTCCGCTTCTTCCTGAATTTGTCTACTAATATCCTGACGCAGACTGTTTTCCCGATTGAGCTCCGCTGCAATCTCGGTGGCCTTGTAGCGATCCTTGGTCACCAAAAGCTCCACCGCACGCTGCGCGTGCTCCAGTCGCCCTACTGCGTTCAAGCGAGGTGCCAAGCCGAAGCCAATATTGTCCGAGGCAATCCGTTGCCCGGACAAGCCGCTGGCTTCGATTAAAGCCTTGAGCCCCACCAGCTGGGTGCTCTCCATGGCCGCCAGGCCACGGCGCACCAGCTCTCGGTTCTCGCCTACCAGCGGCACAATATCCGCCACGGTGCCTAATGCCGCCAGCTCCGTGAGCTCCGCCCACTCCGGCAGGCGTCCCGGCACACGCTGCTCCAATGCTTGGCATAGCTTGAAGGCTATGCCCACGCCGCTTAGCTCCTTAAAGGGATATCTGTCGTCTGCTTGCTTAGCGTTCACAATAGCATATGCCGGAGGCAGCAGCTCCGGTACCGTATGATGGTCTGTAATAATAATATCTAAGCTTTTCGGTGCGTTTTCTACCTCATGCAGACCGCTAATACCGCAGTCCACTGTAATAACTAAGGTTGTTCCACCGTCCGCTATGGTCTGCAACGCATCATCGTTTAAGCCATAACCCTCATTCTTACGCTGAGGAATATATGTTTCCACCTGAGCGCCCCTGCCCTGCAAATAAATATAGAGCAAGGAGGAAGCACTGATGCCATCCACATCGTAATCTCCATAGACCGTAATCTTTTCCCCTTTTTGCAGGGCTTCTTCAATACGACCTACAGTTTTTTCCATACCTTTAAGTAAAAAAGGGTCATGGAAGGGAGTTAAACTTCCATACAAAAATTCACGCATAGACTCGGTATCATTCAAGCCTCGTTCCAGCAAAATCCCCGTCACCAAAGGTGAAATTCCCAGCTCTGCAGCGAGACAACCAGCCTTATGCTTATCATATTCGCGTATTTCCCAAATACGCTCCTTAGCTAGCATTATTTCTTATCCGTTCCTTGAGCTTGAGGCTTGGCAGTGCCAGTGGCTTCGTCGTGCAGCTGCTGGGTATGCTGCAGCATGGCAATGCGTTCCTCCAAGCGTTTGTTTTCAGTTTGCAGCTTGGTAATTTCCTCCTGCATCTTTTTATCCTGCAAATAGTGCTTGGCCTTCATGGCTAGCAAAAAGCAGGTGGCTACCAGCACACCAATGAGGAAGGAGCCTAAAATTACCAGCACCAGTGATGATGTAAAGCTCCAGAAGATAAAGTTCAGGGATACAGCCACGGCATTTTGTACAGCAAAAATCGCAACGATGATACTCAGTATAATTACTAAAATCAATAATGGCATGTCCGTCAACTCCTTTACACAGTAAATTATTTTTATAACCTGTTATATTCTGCTAGAAGCTTTATTTTTCCTGCTTAATTAATGCAAAATTCACTGTATACATAAAAAAGCAGTACTGCTGACCATTGTAGTCAGCTAAGTACTGCTTAAATACTAGATAATTTTAGGTTTTGCTTAGCAAAGCTTATTTCACCATGCCATAATCCTTAAGGATTACGTCCATCATGGCTACACAGTCAGCGCAAAGCGGAGTTAGGGGCAGGCGCGGATTGCCAACATCAATGCCGGTGACTTTAGTAACAGCATATTTAATGGGAATGGGATTGCTTTCCATGAACATAGCCTTAGCCAAGGGCACCATGCGCTTATTCAAAATTGCTGCCTCTTGCACGCGACCATCCTCATAGGCTTGCATTACATCCTGCAAAATCTTGCCATTGCAGTTAGCCAATACGGAAATCAAGCCTACAGCGCCCACTGCCATGAAGGGCAGAATCAAGCCGTCGTCACCGCTATAAATGGAGATACGCTCGGGTAATACTCTGTACAGCTCAGCACATTGAGCAACGTTGCCGGCTGCTTCTTTAATAGCCACGATATTATCAAAATCCTTGGCCAGACGAGCTACAGTTGCCGGAGCAATATTGGAGCCTGTGCGACCGGGTACATTGTACACGATGATGGGCAGCTTGGTGGATTTAGCCACAGCTGCAAAATGCTGGTAATAGCCCTCTTGAGTGGGCTTGTTGTAGAAGGGGCCTACAACCAAAAGGCCATCCAC
>JBJDXC010000184.1:0-6843 GCA_051866475.1 Phascolarctobacterium sp. | reverse complement strand
CTTACATTCGCCTGCACGTCGTGCACGCGCACCATCTGCGCCCCCGCGTACAACGCCTGTAAGCTCGTGGCAATCGTCCCCTCTAAACGCTCCTCCGCTGGCACCCCTCCCAGCACCGCACCAATGGTGCTCTTGCGGGATGCTGCCAGCAGCACCGGGTACCCAAAGCTTGTCAAGACGTGCAAATCACGCATTAAGCGCAGATTTTGCTCCACATTCTTGGCAAAGCCGATACCCGGGTCCAGGATAATCTTGTCGCGGCCCACGCCCTGCTCACGCAGGAGCTGGGCCCGCTCAGCCAAATACACCGCAACCTCCTGCACCACGTCCTGATATTGACAGCTTTGCTGCATATTCTTGGGCGTTCCTCGCATATGCATCAGGATAATCGGCGCCTTAGTGCGCACTGCTACGTCCAGCATCTTCTTATCTGCTTCCATAGCACTGATGTCGTTAATGATATCCGCGCCGGCGTCTATGGCTGCCTCAGCCGTATCCGCTCTGTAGGTGTCCACCGAAAGCACCGCCTCAGGATAAGCCTTGCGCAAAGCCGCGATCACCGGCAGCACACGCCGCCGCTCCTCATCCCCGTCCACGCTATCGCTGCCCGGACGGGTGGACTCGCCACCAATATCCAAGATTTGTGCACCATGCTCCAGCATGAGGCCTGCTTTAGCAATCACATCGTCTAACACGGGCACGCGACTGCCTGCATAGAAGGAGTCCGGCGTAATATTTAAAATGCCCATGACGCACATTTTGTCGTAGGTAAGTACCTTGCCATCGGCTAAGGTCGTCTTCAGCACCGATGGCTCCAAGGCAGCTTGCACTGCCTCTTGCAGCTCCTGAGCCACCTGCTTCAGGCCAAAATATTGCATCTGCTCCAGCTTTTTTAAGAGCAGCTTATACTGCTTCAGCGTTCCTAAAAGCAGCACATCCACATACTTATCAGCATTCACAATGCAGCCCGTGGGCACCACGGCGTCCCCACCGGCAGCCAGCATTTCCTGCTTTAAAATATTAGCCGCCGGGGTGCGCACCCCCAGCAGCTTGTAAGGAATAATTTCCGCTTTATGAGTAAAAATAGGTAAGCTAGCAGGATGAGCACCAATGCTAGCCATAGCCTCGCCCAAAAGCTCCCGATTAATTTTCAATAACATTAGATCTCACTCTTTTCTACCACGGCAAAGGCGTTGTGATTATGGATGCTCTCCACACTTTCCACCTCAGCACGATACCAAGTAATGCGCTTGTCCGCCTCTAGGCGCAAAGCTATTTCTCGCACTGCATCCTCCACAAAGCGAGGATTTTCATAGGCGTGTTCCGTCACAAACTTTTCGTCCGGACGCTTTAACAGACCATAAACAGGTGCACTGGCCGCAGCATCAGCCAGCTCTGCCAGCTCCTCAAGCCATACCAATTCATTGGCCTCAATCTCGATTTTGGCCCAAGCCCGTTGATTATGAGCGCCATAAGCGCTGATTTCCTTGGAGCAGGGGCACAGGGTTTGCATAGGAACAACAGCCTTGATCTTTAGCTTAAATTCCTGGCCCTTTTCTGCCTTATAGACACAATCTATATCCATGGGCGCAGTCATACCGCTGACCGGCGCAGTTTTCGTAATAAAATAAGGAAATTCCAGCTGCAAAAATGCCTTTTCCGCCTGCAAATGCTCCTTCAGCTTGTCCAAAATGCCTTCGATTTCACCCAAGCCCACGGGGCCCAGCTGACGCATGCACTCCACAAAGCGGCTCATATGGGTACCGCGCATATCATGGGGTAAATCCACAGCCAAAAGCACCTTAGCCACGCTGTGCTGGGTACCGCGCTCCCGATCCCGCAGCTCGATGGGCCAGCGCAAATCCTTGATGCCCACGTGCTTTAAGGGAATACGGCGCAAATCCTTTTCACTCTGTACGTCCTTCACGTCACTCACCTCGATAAACGCAGCCACTGGTGCGGGTTTCCCATACCTCAACCTCTAGTAAATGATAGTGGTCGCTCTTGAGTAAGCCCTCTAATTTATTCCAAACCCATACGCTGATATTTTCTGCAGAGGGCACGGGTAGCACATCATTCAAGCAGGCATGGTCCAGATGCACCAAAACCTCTTGCTTTACTAAATTCTTCAGCTTAATAAAATCGATGACCATCCCTTCGTGGTCAGGCGTGCCCTCCACCTTCACCACCAGCTTATAGGTATGCCCGTGCAGATGCTCGCACTTGCCGTTATAAGCCGGCAGGTAATGGGCCGCATCAAAATCAAACTCTTTAATGATAATCATTTATATTCCCCTCCATACAAGGTCAGACCTGCGAAATTATCAACCTGACGCAGGGCCTCATAAGCCACAATAGCCACGGAATTGGATAAATTCAAGGAGCGCGCTTCCTCAATCATGGGAATGCGCACACAGGAGTCCGCATATTCCAGGCGCAGCTTCTCCGGCAGTCCCGCCGTTTCCTTACCAAAAATCAAGAGGCTATCCGCATCATATTTGACATCGGCATAGGACTTATGAGCCTTGGTAGTTAAAAGGAATTTGGAGTTATCCTTGTATTTTTCCAAAACCTCGTACACACTGTCGTAATAGTGAATGTCCACCAAATGCCAATAATCCAGTCCCGCACGCTTTAAATATTTATCCTCTACCGAAAAGCCCAAGGGACGCACCAGATGCAAATGGCAGCCGGTGGCAGCACATAAGCGGGCAATATTACCGGTATTACCGGGAATTTCAGGTTCAACCAATACAATATGCATTATCTTTTCTCCTTTTTGAGCTCCTCTAAACGCTGACGCATGCTCTTTTTCTTCTTGCTATCCTTTTTCTTATCTGCTTGCTTATCCTTTTTCTTTTCTAAGCCCCCGGGCATAGCCAGCATCTTTTGATAGGTAGCCATGATTTTTTCGCAATAGAGGGAGCCCATGGCCCAGGTGCCGTTGAGGCCGTACCAGGTATCCACCATCCCCCGCTCCATACGAATATTGTGAGCCAGCTCATAACGAGGGTCCACAATCTTCGTTTGAGGACGCTTCTTTTGGGTATAGGCTAACAAATGCTGGATGTGAGCACGCACGCCCAGCTCCGGTGTTTTAAAGGTAGCACCCTTCACGCCGCCACCCGTGGTGCCCAAGCCGCAGAAATTGTTCTGGTGATGCTGCACATCGCCGCCGTAGGCATAGGTTCCTGTTTCGACCAATGATTGGGACAGAGCTAAATCAGGGCGCACGCCCTCACGCTCGGCCTCCTGCCAATAAAGGTCCACTAACTCCTCCACGCTACAGGCCAGCCTCACCTTAGGATTATTTTGCTTAATCAAGGCCACAGCCTGCTTCTTGCTGGCCTCGGCCTCTCCAAAAATACTGATAGTTTTATAATCCTCTGGCAGCTCCGTGCCTAAAAAATAGCTTTTGCCATTCTTTTCCACCAGCATATTATTCTGGTTGCTTTGCTTGGTAGTGGTCTTGGGTGTAGCCTTGGACGTAGTCTTAGGACTATTTTTCTGGGCAATTTTAATAATCCTTGGCCCAGAGCTCACCACATTTTTCTTACTGGGTATAGTAATCTTTTTTACAGCTGCCTCGGTCCAGCTAGCGCTTACCAGCACGCTCAGAGCCAGTCCCAGGGCAGTCAAAGCTTTATAATTCATGCATGCAGCTCCATTCCGTGTTCAACACAATCTATAGCTACAATTTTACCCCATTCACTAAGTACTTGTAAAGTTTTTCCGACTATTCTTCTAGATAATTCACAAAGAGACTTTTTTCTAGTATAATAAGAGGTAAGAAAAGGGCAGCGCTTCAGCTGTCAGCAAAAGGAGGAACGCTTATGACTGCCAAATTCCATTATATTAACCATGCTTGCTTTGTAGTTGCCAAAAACGACTCTGCTATTATTTTTGACCCCTATCTGGATGGCAATCCGGAGGGCTTGACCGCCGACGATATTAAGGTTGATTATATTTTCATCAGCCATGCTCATTTTGACCATTTGGGCAGCGCCTTTGAAATTGCCAAAAAATGTGATGCAACCATCATCACCACTGCAGAAATTGCCGGTATGGCCGGTGAAGCCGGCTGTAAGGCTCATGCAATGCACTTAGGTGGCACCTATATGTTCCCCTTTGGCAAAGTGCGCGTAACCTTGGCTTTCCATGGCTCGGGTGTAGCAGGCGGCCACGCCTGCGGCTTCGTAGTTGATTTCTATGGCACCAAGCTCTACTTTGCTGGCGACACCGCTCTCTTTAGCGATATGCAGCTGCTGCCCAAGCTGGACCCCTTTGACTACGCTGTACTGCCCATCGGTGGCAACTTCACCATGGACCCCAAGGATGCTGCCATTGCTGCAGACTTCTTAAAGGCTCCCACCGTTATCCCCATCCACTATAACACCTGGCCTCCCATTGCCCAGGATGTGGAAGCTTACAAGGCTGACGTGGAAGCCAATACCTCTAGCAAGGTTCTCATCGTTAAGCCCGGTGAGGTTGTGGACTTAGCCTAATTTTATACCGCATAAAAAAAGCCAAGCTTGCCGCTTGGCTTTTTTAATTTTATATAGTGACTAGGCGCCGATAATGGGCCTGCCCTCCATAGTATTCACGATTTTGGACAGCTCCCATTTGATGGTTTCCTCTGGATGCTCCACATTGCCCATCTCTCTTAAATGGCGCTCACGCAGCTTTTTCTTCAGGAACTTGTCCCCATCCTTTTTATAGACGAACAAATCTGCACAGGCAGAGGTCTTCACGTAGGTATCAGCATCATCCCTAAAAACGCCGCTATTGACGATGTACTCATCCAGCTCGTAAACACGAGCTACTACCAGCACATCCACCTTGCTCTTTTCCGCCAGCGCCTTCAAGCTAGCCTGATCCAGCTTGGCACCGGTGCGCACAGCGTCGCTTACCAGCTCCTGGGGAGCGCCCCCATCGATAATCTGATAGTACGGGAAATGATAGGCCCATTTCACAACCTGTCGCCAGGTCTTGTAAACGTTACCATCCACATCCCCATCCTGGTCGATAACTACAAAGCCCACCGGGCGTTCAGGAAACTCTGCCCGCGCCTGGCGTGGCAGCACCGTTACCGCCATAGTCATCACCATCAATAAACAGCCCAAAAAATGCATTAGCTTTTTCATATGCTTATCACCTTTCTCGCAGAGCTCGCTCTGCTCACAAGTAAAACCTACTCAAGCCAAAAAGCAAAGGGGCTTAAGCTTTATCCTAAAAAATTATTACTTTCTCAAGCGCTCCACCGCACCGCGTACAATGGCGATTTGGTATTGCAATGCTTGGTCGTAGAGCTCCTTGGGCACAATGGCCTCGCCCTCGGTGCGCTTAGCTACCACACCGCACACAGCGCCTGCCTTAATACCCAGGGCTTGGCAGGTCACAAAAAGGGCCGAGGTTTCCATCTCGTAGTTTAATGCGCCCAGACGCTGCCACTCGGCCATGGTGCCTTGGAAGGCCAAGGGCACATAGCCCGTGAAGCTGTCATAACGCTCCTGCCCGGGCCAGAAGGTGTCGCTGGACACTGCAATACCCACATGATAGGGCGCAGCGCAGGCCTTAGCAGCCTCGATGAGTGCTCCCGTCACTGTGAAGCTGGCCACAGCGGGAAAGCTTGCGGGAGCATAATGATGGGAGGTACCATCCAGGCGCACGGAGGCCTTGTTAATGATGACCTCACCGGGGTTAATATACTCTTGAATGGTGCCGGTAGTACCCACCCTGATTACCTGCTTGATGCCCATGCGCGCTAACTCTTCAAGGCAAATGGCCACAGAAGGGCCGCCCATGCCGGTGGAGCACACGAGAAGGGGCTGACCACTGATGTGGGTCAGCCAGCTGGTGTACTCCCGATGGCAGGCGATGTAGCTGGGCTCCACGCCCAGCTGCCGTGCCAGGGGCTCCACCCTGCCCGGGTCCCCGGGCAGCACTGCTATAGTAGCACCCTTGAGGGCTTCCTTAGCAAAGCCCACATGGTACAAAACCTCATTTTCACTTGCGTAATGCTTTTCCATCGGAGTCGCCTCCTTATTTATCCTCATTCAGTCCCAAGTCCACATAGGCCGCACCCATGCCTGTAAAGGTGGGCTCGATGCCCATGTAGTCAGCAATGGTGCGCCCGATATCCGCAAAGGTGTCCATGGGCTCTAGCTGCGCCTTTTTCATATCGGCGCCGCTAAAGAGTACGGGTATTTTTTCCCTGGTGTGGTCAGTGCCACTCCAGGAGGGGTCATTACCGTGGTCAGCCGTAATGAGCAGCAAGTCATCCTCTTTTAAGAGGGACGTAATCTCCGGCAGACGGCTGTCGAAATACTCCAGAGCCTCGCCATAGCCCTGAATATCGCGGCGATGACCGTAGCTAGAATCAAAATCCACAAAATTGGTAAAGACGATGGACCTATCGGGCGCGTCCTTCACGGCCTCAATCGTAGCGTCCACCAGCTTGTCCAAGCCACCGGCAGCATAATGCTTAGTAATGCCCCGATGAGCGAAAATGTCGGCAATCTTGCCTACGGCATAGACGCTGCCCCCTGCAGCCACCATTTTGTCCAAAAGGGTGGCCTCCGGTGCCGGCACGGCGTAGTCGTGCCGGTTAGTGGTGCGGCTAAAATCGCTAGCGCAGCTCCCCACAAAGGGGCGCGCGATGACGCGCGCAATATTATAGGGCTGCACCAGCTTATAGGCCAGCTTGCACAGCTCGTACAAGCGCTCTAAGCCGAAGGCTTCCTCGTGTGCTGCAATCTGCAGCACACTATCCGCTGACGTATAAATAATGGGCTTGCCGGTGGCCACATGCTCCTCGCCCAGCTCCTTGATTATCTCCGTACC
>JBJDXC010000183.1:0-6986 GCA_051866475.1 Phascolarctobacterium sp. | reverse complement strand
GAGGATGCCAATCTTTTGCATAATCTAACGGGTATCGACACTGTTTCCGTCCGTGGTAATTGTGATATTGTGGCTAATGAGGCCAAGCTGGATGAGTTTCTCGTTTTGGAGAATTTCAAGCTCTGGCTCACCCATGGGCATAAGTATATTCAGTGGAATGTGAAGGCAGATTTGGGCTATTGGGCCAAGGAGTTGGACCAAGATATTGTGGTCTTTGGGCATACTCATATGCCTCTGTGCGAGTATTATGGGGATGCGTTGCTCATTAATCCGGGCAGTCCCTCACGCCCTCGCGGTGGCTCCAAGCCAAGCTTTGCGGTGCTCACGCTGCAAAAGGGGGCAACGCCGGAGGTAGAGTTTTTTCAGCTGTAAAAGAGCATGATAAACAGTAAACGTTTGTTTCCTGCCGCGTTTGCGGGTAGGAGTCTAAATCGAACTCTTTGTTCATTCTAAATGGACAAATCATAAAGGTAAAAACTGCGACCAAAATGACATTGCGATGTTGTTTTGGTCGCAGTTTTGCATTATAGGAACTTTGGTTATTGTTTAGCAGGTGTTGCAATATTTTTAGCGAATATACTACTCAATCAAATTGTGTTCAGGAGGCTAACGATATGAGAAAGCTAGCATTTACTATAGGAAAAACACTATCCCTGGCTGCCTTTGCGGCTGTGTTAACATTAACTGGAATGACCGAGGCTGCTAAACGGGATAATTTTTTCTGGCTGGGGCAAATCAATAAGGCCACTGCTGTCATCAATACGGAAGAAAAATTACTAACCCAGGAGCAGGGCCATCGCTTTGCCCAAGGCATCGAAGCAGTGCTGGAGCAGGGTGAGCGCCCCGATGGAGCAAGACCTAATCTTGTAATTACCTTTGAGCCCCTGCTGATTAAGGCTGCCGGACCGGAAATCACCAAGCTCCATGCCGGTCGCTCTAGCCAGGACATGCTGACCACGGTGAGCCTTGCTATGCAAAGGGAGCAGCTGCTGGAGCTGGCACAGGAATTGAACACCATGCAACGCAGTCTGGTGGCACTGGCTGAGAAAAACCAAGACACGATTCTGCCCAATTACACCAACGGCGTAGCTGCCCAGCCCAATAGCTTGGCCCATTATCTTTTAGCATACAATGATGCCTTCTCCCGCGACATGGACCGTCTGCAGGCCTATTATGGGAGAATAAATCGTTCGCCCATGGGTGCTTGCGTGCTCAACGGCACCGGCTGGCCCCTCAATCGCGATAAAATGGCGGCTATGTTAGGCTTTGACAGCATTGCCTATAATACCTATGACGCGGGGCAGGTTTTCCCTCAGGAAGCACCCCTTGAAATGGGTGGTATTTCCAGCAGCATCGCCATTCACATTGGCGGTTTTATTGAGGAGATTATGCAGCAATATGCTCAGCCTCGTCCGTGGATTTTACTCAAGGAGGGCAATGGCAACACCTATGTGTCCAGCGCCATGCCCCAAAAGCGCAACCCTGGCATTTTAAATAGAGCTCGTACTGACTGCTCCACCCTGTTGGGCATAGCAGTGGAAGGTACCTTTAGAGCACACAACATTCCTGCTGGCATGGCCGATGGACGCCTGCGCGGTACGGACAAGCTCACGAAGCAGACTATTAGCGTGGTGAAGCAGTTTAATCGCATTTTGCATGCCCTAGAGGTTAAGCCGGAGCGCGCCTTGGAGGAGCTCAATCTTGATTGGACCTGTTCCCAAGAGATTGCCGATGTGTTAATGCGTAAATATGAAGTACCTTTCCGCACCGGACACCACTTTGCTTCCGAAATCGTCACCTACGCCCGCCAAAATAATGTTACCCCTGCAACCTTAACTTATGAGGAAGCAAGCAGGATTTACGCGAAATTGGCAGCTGAGGATAGCTCCTTGCCCCAAAGCCTGCCCTTAACCGCTGCAGAATTCCGTTCCTGCCTTGACCCCATGGCCATTGTGCATAACAGAGCTGTAAAGGGCGGACCTCAGCCTGAGGAGCTGCAGCTCATGCTGAGCGAAGCTAATAAACGCTTAGCAAAGCAGGGGCAGTGGCAAGCTAAAGCTAAATCCAAAGTAGATAAGGCCGAAGTAGAGCTTAACAAACGCTTTCAAGAGCTACTGTAAACCCATACATAAGAAATCCCCTGGCTTTGAGTAGTCAGGGGATTATTTTATGAAGCTGTTGCTATTTTAACGCCACAGGAAATTAAAGGCATAGCCAATCAAGATGATGCCGGCAACCACAATACCAATGAAGGTGAACAGCAAGCGTTTGGTTAACACCTTACTCAACATAATGAGGGAGGGCATAGAAAGGGTTGTGACGGACATCATGAGGGCGAGGATGGTGCCTACGGGAACATTTGCCAAATAGAGTGCTTCCGCAATGGGCAGAGTTCCAAAAATATCAGCGTAAATGGGCACACCGATAAGGGTCGCTAGGACGACGCCCAAGCCATTCTTGGAGCCTAGCACCGATAAAATCCACTCCTGAGGTACCCAATTGTGCAAAAAGGCACCGATACCCACGCCTGCCAGCACATAAGGAAAAACATTGCGCACGATGATGCTGGTGTCATTGTAAGCATAGTTTAGTCTTTGCTTTTGGTTGAAATACTCGGATTCACTATAGAATTCACGAATGGGATCATTATATTGGCGCAAATAGCGCTCCATACCCATGGCATCGATTAAAAGGCCACCGGCCACCGCCAAAACCAAGCCCATGATTACGTAAGCCACAGCGAAATTACTGCCAAAAAAGCTCATCAGCATGAGCATAGAGGCTAAGTCCACCATGGGGGAGGATATTAAAAAGGAGAAGGTCATGCCCAGGGGCAGGCCCGCTCTAGTGAAGCCAATAAAAATAGGAATGCTGGAGCAGGAGCAAAAAGGAGTAACCGTGCCCAAAAGTGCGGCGATAATGGCACCCTTTACACCGCGAAAGCCTGTTAAAATGCGTTTTGTTTTTTCCGGTGGGAAATAGGACTGGATATAGGTAATCATGAAAATCAGGGACACAAGTAAAATAGAAATTTTAATGGTGTCGTAAAGGAAGAAATGCACGCTGCCCCACATGGGAGAAGCTTGCGTGGCGCCAAAGCCCCTCTCTAAAAGCTGCCAAATGAGCTTGCTGAGCCATTGCATGCCCAAGATTTGTTGCATAATAAAATCAAACATTTTCTCAAAACCTTTCTGTATATTGACTGTGGATTATGGCCGGAAAGCTAACCAAGAGGAGAAATATCCCTGCCCTAATCTGTTTTGTATCGATATATTGCTATTTATCGATATATATCTTTAACATAAAACCGTCTGCACCTCACAAACGGTTTTACTTTAAGCAGCACCTATCCGTTGCTGCAAAATTTAAAGTAGTTATTTCCTGCAAAATACTGCGAGCATGGGCAATGCCCTCTTGGTTGAAGGAATAATAAGTCCATTTTCCTTCCTTGCGTCCAGTGACAATACCTGCGTCACACAGGATTTTCATATGGTGGGATAAGGTGGGCTGGCCAATGTTAAGCTCTTCAAGAAGCTTGCAGGCACATTTTTCACCGCTTTGCAAAAGCTCCAAAATGGTCAATCTATTGGCATCACAAAAGGCTTTAAAAATTCTGGCCCGCTTTTCATTTTCTTGCACCTATAATCACCTCGCTATCATAGCCACATTATAAGCTATATATCGATAATTGTCAATGTGTAATTTCATTAAAACCGCGACCAAAACAACATCGCAATGTCGTTTTGGTCGCAGCTTTCGTTTTTCTTTCATTGGCAACGATTGCTCTGCTACTTTTTATTTACACCTGCGCCAAATAGAAGTAGAATAGTACCAAGAAAACTTAATTGAAAGTGGTGATAAATATGACTAGAAAATGGAACATAAATTGGAGCAGGGTAGCTTTTTTTAGCTTATTATTAGGAACGCTTCTGACAACTAATCTGGCTAGTGCGGACGAGCAGCATCTCATTAAAGTGCATAAGCAAAGCTATAAGCTAGAGCTGTTTGCAGAGGGCAATACTGAGCCACTTAAGGTATACGGCATCGCTGTGGCCAAAAATCCCGGCGACAAGCAAATGACCGGCGACAACAGGACTCCCACCTCTTGGGGCTCGGCTGTAGCCATTCCTACGAAGTATGAGGGAGCCGCTGTAGGCGTACCCTCTGCCCGGGTGCCCTTCGTAGTGGAAGAAATCTGTGATGCCAGCTATTGGACCCACGATTTTGGGGATGGCAAGGGCCAAATCGCCGGGGCCTATGGGCCTTGGTTCCTTTCCTTGGACACAGGCTGGATTGGTATCGGCATCCACGGCACCCATGACCCCGCCTCCATCGGCACCATGGCCAGTGAGGGCTGCATCCGTCTGCGCAATGAGGACGTGGCGGAGCTGAAGGAAATCATCTACGGGCCTCATAAGGGTGTAGGCACTAAGGTAATCATAACCGAGGATTAAAGCGTCCATAAGTAAAAAATATCCTGCCATAAGCTTTAGCTTAAGGACAAATGCATAGCTTTTTATTGTCAAGATTTAAAGATGGGTGTATAATGTATCCAATATTGTGACCGTTTTGTAGCATGGTAGTAAGGAGAGTAGTTCATGAGTAATAAAAATATAGACAAAGCCACACAGGCAGAGCTGGACAAAAAGGCCCAGCAGCTCTTGGAGGAAAAGGAATCGGAGGCGCGCATGCGCACCTACCAGGGGCCGCTGGCAAAAATAATCGTGGTTTTGCTCTGTGTGTGGGCAGCCTTTCAGGTGTATTTCACAACCATTGGTGTCATCAGTGCCATCAATTTACGTGCTATGCACTGTATTTTTCTGCTGCTTTTCACTTTTTTGCTGTTCCCGACCTTTAAAAAAGAAAAAAGACTGCGCAAGCTGCCACCAATTTGGGATATTATCTTGATTTTAGTGGGCGTGGGTAGCTTTGGCTATTTGATTTTAAATTACGAGCGAATAGCTATGACGGGTGGACGCATCGATACCCATGAGGTCATTATCGCAGGCGCAGCCCTTTTAGTGGTGTTTGAAGCAGCTCGCCGTGCTTCCGGCAATCTGGCCGTGCTGGCGTTGCTATTTTTAGGTTATAACTGGTTTGGCGAATATTTGCCTGGTTATTTAGGACACAACGGCTTCACCCTCAAGCGCGTTTTAATCACCCAGTTTTGGGGCACCCAGGGCGTTTTAGGCACCGGTATCGGCGTATCGGCAACCTATATTTTCCTCTTTGTATTATTTGGCGCGTACTTAAAATACAGCGGCTTCTCTAAATTCATCAATGATTTCTCACTGACGCTGGTGGGTCAGACCCCCGGCGGTCCGGCCAAGGTAGCTGTTTTGGCCTCCGGCCTTATGGGCATGATCAACGGCTCCGCCGTTGCTAACGTGGCCACCACCGGCACCATTACTATTCCCCTGATGAAGCAGACCGGCTACAAAAAGGAATTCGCCGGTGCCGTGGAAGCGGTAGCCTCCACGGGCGGTCAGTTCTGCCCGCCCATCATGGGTGCGGTGGGCTTCGTGATGGCGGAGTTTTTAGGACTAAGCTATACCAAGGTTATGCTGGCCTCCATTGTGCCTGCGCTGCTGTACTATGTGGGCCTGCTTTTGGCCGTGCATTTTGAAGCCATGCGCTTGGGCCTATCAGGCCTGTCCAAGGAAAACATTCCTAACGCTATGAAGGTAGTTAAGGAGCAGGGCCATCTGGTTATCCCCTTGGTGATGCTTATCGGCTTGATGTTCGCCGGTTACACCCCGCTTTATGCGGCTGTGTTCTCTATTTTCGGCACCATCGCCGCCAGCTGGCTGCGCAAGGAAACCCGCATGACGCCGAAGATTATTCTGGATGCAACGGTTGAGGGCGCCAAGGGCGCCATTTCCGTTGGCGTGTGCTGCGTTATTATCGGTGTGATTATCGGCACGGTAACCCTGACCAGCATGGGCCTGAATATGGGTTACTTAATTTTGAATATTGTTGATAACAATAATATTTATCTCACTGGCTTCTTCGTCATGATTATGTCCACTATTTTGGGTATGGGCGTACCGGGCGTGGCAGCCTACGTAATTGTGCAAGCGGTGGCAGTGCCGGTGCTTATTGATGCGGGCACCCTGCCCTTGACGAGCCATCTGTTCTGCTTGATTTACGCTTGCTTGTCCAATATCACGCCGCCGGTGGCTATCAGTGCCTATGTGGCCAGTGGTATTGCAGGCTCGGACCAGACGAAGACGGGACTATGGGCTATGCGTTTAGGCATTATCGGCTTTATTATTCCCTTCTTCTTCTTGGATAATCCGGTGCTTTTGGTAGGCGTTGACCCCAATGCCACCAGCATAGCGACCATGTGGGCTGTGTTTACTGCGCTTTTGGGCACGGCGGGCCTAGTGGCCGGTCTGGAGGGCTGGCTTGTGCGTCGCTGCAATTTCCTGGAGCGACTGGTGCTCATAGCCTTGGCTCCGCTGTTATTATATCCCGGCTACATGACCGACGCCATCGGCATCGCAATCTTTGCAGCCCTCATCGCTTGGCAATGGATGAAGAAGTAGTATATTTGGAAATAGGAAATTCGTAAATAGTAATCATCAAGCTCGCAAGTGATTTTCTTAACGCAAATTTCGTGGGGTTCAATTGGCCTCTGCGGGGTACTATTTGTCTCGCAGAACAATAAACGTTTTCGAACCCTTGAGGCCATTGTACCAAGCCACTCATTTGCTAAAAATCACAGCTCCCTTGCTGATTACTAATTACTCAATTACCGATTATTGATTACGAATTTCTCAATTACTAATTATATTGTTACCAACTGCTTTAAAAGTAAAGCAGTAATTATAAAAATTTTAATAATAAGGGAGAGAAAAACATGAAATCATTTTCCACATTGAAACGTCTTGCCTGTGCAGCCTTGGCTGTAACCATGCTGGCCGGCGTCGTTGCCGGCTGCGGCGGCGAAAAAAAGGAAGCTGCTAAAGCTCCTGCCAAAATCG
>JBJDXC010000182.1:1824-7007 GCA_051866475.1 Phascolarctobacterium sp. | reverse complement strand
TCCTAGGAGCCGTGACGAAGTAGATGATGCCAGATACGTGATTTAGGAGACTAAAATGAGTTGTAGAAAACCTAACGTTGGCGGACAAGCTGTTATCGAAGGCGTAATGATGCGTGGCACGGACAAGGTTGCCGTAGCTGTGCGCAAGCCCGACGGGGAAATCGCAGTGGACGTGAACCCGGTGAATAGTATCCGCGATAAATATC
This sequence comes from Phascolarctobacterium sp., assembly GCA_051866475.1. GTDB lineage: Bacteria > Bacillota > Negativicutes > Acidaminococcales > Acidaminococcaceae > Phascolarctobacterium_A. Next base: position 6,801 of record JBJDXC010000182.1, on the reverse strand, counting down.
CGATTTTGAAAAAACCGCTGCTGCGCGGCGTTATTGCTTTATTCGAATCCTTATACGATGGCATGAAGGCCCTAGCCTATTCTGCCCAAATCAGTGGGGACGAGGACGAGCAGCTTTCCGATAAAGAAATGGTGCTGACCATTATTACCTCTGCGGCACTGGCTATTGGCCTGTTCATCGTAGTGCCCACCTGGTCCATGCGCTTTTTGCATACCCTGACCGATGACCCTATGCTGCTCAACCTAGCTGAGGGCGTGCTGCGTATGGTGATTTTCCTGTGCTATATTGCGGCTATTTCCTCTATGGAGGATATCCAGCGAGTGTTCCAATACCACGGAGCGGAGCACAAGACCATTTACACCTATGAGGCAGGTCTGCCTCTGAAGGTGGAAAACGTGCGTCAATTCAGCACTCTGCATCCCCGCTGTGGCACTAATTTTTTGATGATCGTCATGCTCATCAGCATGTTTATCTTTACCTTTTTAGGCTGGCCCAGCCTAGTGGAGCGCATTGCTTCCCGCATCGTGCTGATGCCGGTGATTGCAGGCGTCAGCTACGAGCTCATCCGCTTTGCAGGGGCTCATGCGGAAAATAGCCTAGTCCACGCCTGCATTATGCCGGGATTGCTATTGCAAAAGCTCACCACACGCCAGCCCGACGATAGCCAAATCGAGGTAGCCATTGCTTCCTTGAAGGCTGTACTGCCAGAGGATGAAGTGGAAAATGATAGCGCCTCCCTTTAAAAAGGGAGCCATAATATGATTACAAGGAGAACTATATGCTCGACAAACTGCAAGCAATAGAGGATAGATATTTAGATTTGGAGGCCAAAATCAGCGACCCGGACGTGATTGCAGACCAAAACAATTGGCAAAAGGCTACCAAGGCCCACGCCAAGCTGGAGCCCGTGGTCACTGCCTATCGTGAATACCGTGATATGTGTGCTGCTCGGGACGAGGCTGAAGAAATTTTGCGCGCCAACGAGGACGAAGAGCTGGTTGAGATGGCCAAGGAGGAGCTCAAGGAGCTAAAGCCTCAAATCGAGGAGTACGAGCAACGTCTGACCATTCTGCTGCTGCCTTCCGACCCTAATGACGAAAAGAACGTTATCGTGGAAATTCGCGGTGGCGCCGGTGGCGAAGAGGCAGCCCTTTTTGCGGGGGTGCTCTTTAGAATGTACCTGCGCTATGCGGAAACCCGTGGCTGGAAGGTGGAGGTTATGGACTCCAATCCCACCGAGCTGGGCGGCTTTAAGGAAGTAGTTTTTCAAATCAATGGTGATTCCGTGTACAGTCGCATGAAATTTGAAAGCGGCGTGCATCGCGTGCAGCGCGTGCCCGAAACCGAATCCCAAGGCCGCGTACATACCTCTACCGTAACTGTGGCAGTGTTGCCTGAGGCTGAGGAAGTGGATGTGGAAATCAATCCGGCAGATTTGCGCATTGATACCTATCGCGCAGGCGGTGCCGGTGGCCAATATGTCAATAAAACCGAGTCCGCGGTGCGCATGACTCATATTCCCACAGGTATCGTGGCTCAGTGCCAGGACGAAAAATCCCAGCTGAAAAACCGCGAAAAATGCCTGCGCGTATTGCGTGCCCGCATTTTGGAAAAGGCCCAGGAGGAGCAGCGTGCTGCCACCGCCGAGGACCGCAAGAGCCAGGTGGGCACCGGCGACCGCTCCGAGCGCATTCGCACCTATAACTATCCCCAGGGCCGCGTTACCGACCATCGCATCGGCCTGACCCTGCATAAGCTGGATACTATTGTCAATGGTGATTTGGACGAGCTCTTGGATGCACTGATTACCGCTAAGCAAAGCGAACAATTACGACAGGTGAAATAAAATGGCGCACTCTGTTTGGACCATTATGAAAATTTTAAATTGGACGAAGCAGTACTTTGAAGCAAAGGGCGTGGAGAATCCACGCCTGGATGCTGAGGTACTGCTTTGTGCTGTCTTAAAGTGCCAGCGCATTACCCTTTATGTGGATTTTGAGCGTCCCTTAAGCGAGGAGGAGCTGGCGACCTACCGGGAGTACGTGCAGCGGCGGGGCAATTTTGAGCCCTTGGCCTATATTCTGGGCGAAAAGGCTTTCATGCGTAACACCTTTAAGGTGAATAAAGCAACGCTGGTGCCCCGCCCGGAAACGGAGCTTCTGGTAGAGAGCCTGGTGCGGGTTGCGCCCATGCTGCGTCCGGAGGGTGATGTGAAAATTCTCGATATCGGTACGGGCAGTGGCGCTATCATCGTGTCGCTTTTAGACTATCTGCCCAACGCCAAGGGCGTGGGCGTGGATATAAGCGTGGACGCCCTCATTGTGGCTAAGGAAAACTCCGAAAAAATCGGCGTCACAGGACGCATTGGCTTTGTGCGCAGCGACGTCTTTAGTAAGCTGCCCTTGGAGAAAAAGTTCGACATTATCGTCTCCAATCCGCCCTATATCCCCGCAGGGGATATAGCTGGCTTAGACCAGGATGTGCAGCAGGAGCCACGCGGCGCCCTTGACGGCGGCGCCGATGGCCTTGACTTTTATCGTCGCATTACGGCGGAGGCCAGGTCGCACATGGCCGAGGAGGGTATTTTGGCCTTTGAAATTGGCATCGGCCAAGCTGCTGCAGTGCAGCAGCTGTGCTTAGATGCAGGCTTTGTGAAGACGATAGTGCGCAAGGACTATGCCGGCATCGAGCGCATGGTCTTCGCGGTGAAGGCCGCGGCGATGAGCGAGGAGGCCATGGCGCGCTACGACGCGCTGCTGGCCGAGGCAGCGAAGGAGCTGTAAAGACGATGGATGTAAGCTTAGCAATTTTGTTGGCTTGCAAGCTTGCTGTGAAAATGACTCTGTAAAAGAGGTTGGATAGATGGAAACTAAGTATTGGAAGTTAACAGGAACACCGGCGGATGCCGAGGCGTATGCCGAGGCAGGGGCGCTGGTGCGTGCAGGGGAGGTAGTGGCCTTTCCTACGGAAACAGTGTATGGACTGGGAGCTAATGCCCTCAATCCTACAGCGGTGGCGAAGATTTTCGCCGCCAAGGGTCGCCCTCAGGATAATCCTTTAATTGTGCATATTGCTCGCAAGGAAGATATTAACGAGCTGACCACAGGCCTTAACGCCAACGCTCGCAAAATCATGGAGCATTTTATGCCAGGTCCCATTACGATTATCGTGCCCAAGGCAGAAATTATTCCTGATGTGACCAGCGCAGGTCTCGACACTGTGGGCGTGCGCTTTCCCATTAATAAGTATGCCCAAGAGTTTATCTTGGCCTGCGGTTGCCCCATTGCGGCACCCTCGGCCAATATCAGCGGGCGTCCCAGCCCGACCAATGCCCAGGATGTGCTGGAGGACATGCAGGGTAAGGTAGCAGGCATCCTAGACGGCGGCAGCTGTGGCGTGGGCTTGGAATCCACTGTCGTGGATACCACCAGCCCCGTGCCCACCATCTGCCGTCCCGGCGGCGTGACCTACGAAATGCTCACCGAGGTGCTGGGCGCAGTGGAAATCGACCCGGCGCTCTTGGGCGATAAGAATTTTAAGCCCATTGCGCCGGGTATGAAGTACCGCCATTACGCGCCTAAGGAGCCGGTGTATTTACTTGAAGGCAACGCTGTAGCGTGCTTGCCGACTCTCGTCGGCAAGGCTTTGGCTGCGGGCCTGAGAGTGGGCGTGCTCTGCGACGCAACGATGTGCTCTAAACTACCCCAGCAGGAACGCATACTGCTCTCCTGCTGGGGCGCGAATCGCGAAGCTTTGGCTGCCGATTTGTTCTATCTGCTCCGTGATTTTGATAGAACTAAGCCCGACGTTATCCTGGCCCAGGGGGTCAGCGAGGACGGCATCGGCCTCGCCATCATGAACCGCCTGCGCAAAGCGGCAGGATATCAAATTATTACTCTAGAAAAAGGCATTTTAACCCTAAAAGGGGATAAACAATTACCTGCTTTTATGATACAATAATGTTTAATAATAACTCTGTTGAGGAGGATTTTACCATGAAAATTGCAATGGCTTGCGACCACGGCGGCTTCCATCTGAAGGAGCACATCAAAAAGTATTTGACTGCAAAGGGTATTGAGATTGTTGACCACGGCACCTACAATGAGGATAGCGTTGATTATCCTGATTTTGCCGAAAAGCTGTGCAAGGACATTACCTCTGGCGAGAGCGGTGCTGAGCGCGGCATTTTGATTTGCGGCACTGGCATTGGCATTTCCATTGCTGCTAATAAATGCAAGGGCATTCGCGCAGCTTTGTGCGCTGATGTTTTCTCTGCCAAAATGAGCCGTGAGCATAATAATGCCAACGTGCTCTGCATGGGCGAGCGCACCACTGGCGTGGGCCTGGCTGAGATGATTACTGATACCTGGCTGGAGACTGAATTTGCCGGCGGTCGTCATCAAAGACGCGTTGACAAAATTATGGCGTTAGAAAAATAATAGAAGGTATGGCTATGGAAGTTACTACAATTGTTAACGAGCTTACGGCTGCCGCCGAGGAGCTCATCAGCGTGGCCCAGCCACGCCAAGGACAAATTTTCGTTGTGGGCTGCAGTACCAGCGAGGTGCTGGGTAATAAAATCGGCACCGGTGGTAGCAGCGAGGTTGCCGTAGCCATGTTTAAGGCCCTCAAGGCTGTGTGCGATGCACACGGACTTTACTTGGCCGTACAATGCTGCGAGCATTTAAACCGTTCCCTAGTTATTGATGCTCCCTGTCAGGAGCGCTATAATTTCGATGAAGTGACCGTGCGTCCTATTGCCCACGCCGGTGGTGCCATGGGTACAGCGGCCTATGAGAACTTTGCTCAGCCGGTTATGGTGGAGCGAGTTGTGGCTCATTTGGGACTGGATATTGGCCAGACGCTCATTGGCATGCACCTGAAAAGGGTGGCCGTGCCCGTGCGCCTGCAATATAAAAAAATTGGCGAAGCAGTGTTGACTGCCGCTAAAACAAGACCGCCGCTAGTAGGCGGCCC
>JBJDXC010000182.1:0-1724 GCA_051866475.1 Phascolarctobacterium sp. | reverse complement strand
ATCCACGAGGAGCTCAACCGCCAACGCAACAAAATCGAACTGATTGCCTCTGAGAACTTCGTTACTCCCGCAGTAATGGAGGCCATGGGCACCATCCTCACCAATAAATATGCTGAGGGTTATCCCGGACACCGCTATTATGGTGGCTGCGAGTATGTGGACAAGGTAGAAACCTTGGCTATTGAGCGCGCTAAAGAGTTATTCGGCGCTAAATTTGCCAATGTACAACCCCACTGCGGCGCCAGCACCAACATGACCATTTATTTCGCTTTCTTAAAGCCTGGCGACACCATGATGGGTATGGATTTATCCCAAGGCGGCCATCTGTCCCACGGATCCCCGGTTAATATTTCCGGTACCTATTACAACGTAGTACACTACGGCGTTAATCCGGAAACCGAAATGCTGGACTATGAAGCACTGGAAGCCAAGGTTAAAGAGTGCAAGCCCAAGCTGGTAGTAGCAGGCGCTAGCGCTTATCCCCGCATCATCGACTTCGAGCGCATTGCTCAAATCGCTCATGACAACGGTGCTATGCTCTTAGTAGATATGGCTCATATTGCCGGCCTTGTAGCAGCAGGCCTGCATCCGTCCCCGGTTCCCTATGCAGATGTTGTTACCACTACCACTCATAAAACTCTGCGTGGCCCCCGCGGTGGCATCATCCTGACCAATAACGAGGAATATGCTAAGAAGATTAATAAGGCAGTGTTCCCCGGCTTGCAGGGCGGCCCCTTGATGCATATCATCGCTGCTAAAGCAGTAGCCTTTGGTGAAGCCTTGCAGCCTGAATTCAAGGAATACCAAGCTAACATCGTAAAGAATGCTAAAGCCTTTGCAGAAGGTCTTGTGGCTGAGGGCTTCCGTCTGGTAAGCGGTGGCACCGACAACCATTTGATTCTTGTTGACGTGCGTAATAAGAACCTGACCGGTAAGGAAGCAGAGCATCTGCTGGACGCAGTTGGCATTACCTGCAACAAGAACACTATTCCCTTCGACCCTGCTAGCCCCTTTGTTACCAGCGGTATCCGTCTGGGCACTCCTGCGGCTACCACTCGTGGCTTCAAGGAGGAGGACTTCAAAGAGGTGGCAGCTATCATGGGCCTGGTGCTGAATAATCCTACCGACGCAGCAAAGCATGCTGAAGCTGCTAAGCGCGTAGCTGCTCTGTGCGCTAAATATCCCATGTATCCTAATATTCAATAATTTTTGCCCTGTTAAGCTGGAGCGGCCCTGGGGCTGCTCCAGTAATTTTAGATAAGAAAGGACGCTTATCATGCAGATTACAGTTGTTCACCATCCGCTTTTGCAAGTAAAAATGAGCGTTTTGCGCGACCTGAACACCGATTGCCCCACCTTCCGTCGGGTTATTGGCGAGGTAGCCATGCTGTTGACCTTTGAGGCAACCAAGAATATTCCTTTGGAAACCCATCCTGTGACCACTCCCTTGGCTGAGACCATTGGCCATAGCATTAAGGGTACGGTGAATGTTATTCCCATCCTGCGTGCTGGCTTGGGCTTCTTAGAGGGCGTGCTCAGTGTACTGCCCGAGGCTAATGTGGGACCCATCGGCATGGCCCGTGACGAGGAAACCTTGGAGCCTGTGGAATATTATTGCAAGATTCCCAAGGATCTCAACGCTTACAATATTGTGGTTGACCCCATGCTGGCAACCGGCGGTAGTGCTGTGGCAGCTATTAATCAGCTGAAAAAGCGTGGCCTGA
>JBJDXC010000181.1:5825-7205 GCA_051866475.1 Phascolarctobacterium sp. | reverse complement strand
TTTATCGTTTGTCACATGGTTATTAAAGCGCTTATGGGTCCCATTAACAAGGTTCTCGACAAGCTCAGCTTTGATAAAACCCTGCGCACATTCCTACAAGCTGCCATTAGGGTCATCCTCAATTTCGTCGCTGTCTGCATCGTAGCTGAAAGCGTGGGCATCCCCATCTCCTCTTTGCTTGCTGTTTTAGGTATGTTTGGTTTAGCTGTTTCCCTGTCCGTACAGGGCGCGCTGTCCAATCTGGCCAATGGCATCATGCTCCTTATCACCAAGCCCTTTAAAGCTGGTCATTACATTTCTGTTGCCGGTGTTGAAGGCGTGGTTAAAGAAATCACCATGCTCTGCACGAAGATTGTCACCGTTGACAATAAAGAAATCTTTATTCCTAATAGCGAGGTAGCTGCTAACAAAATCACCAATTTTTCCTCTGAAGAGCTGCGCCGTGTGGACATTGTTGTACGCGCAGGCTATAACAATGAAACCACTGAGGTTCTGCGTGCCCTGAAGGACGCAGTAGCCGCTACTCCCAAGACTCTGCAAACCCCCGCTCCCTTTGTGCGCCTGTCCGGCTACAAGGAGTACGCTGTAGAATATACTCTGCGTGTTTGGACCGAGAGCGCCAACTATTGGGATGTATATTTCGACCTGATGGAAAACATCGGACGCTCCTATGCAACCCATGGCATTAAGGGCGGCGTTCCCGGCATGAATGTGTACATGCAGGACAAATAATCGCTGACTCTGTATATGCAATCTAGCTGTCACAGTACAAAGCTACTGTGGCAGCTTTTCGCATAACAGTAAGAATCCCCCGACTGCAGTCGAGGGATTTTTTACATTATCCTTTTATAATTGCTCTTATATTGTAGCTTCAAGGTTAAGAATTTCTTCCCCTCATCATTTCACGGGAACCGCCTTAATTAATCCCCCACAATCCGCACATAGCTGGTGGGCGCCAGCAGCGCCTTACCTGCCTTAAAGTAATCCAGCCACTCCCTGCGCACGATGTGCTTACCACGGGTAAAGCCAGTCAGCCCCTGCTTGACATCCACAGTCCGGGCTATGGGCCCAAAGAAGGTGCGCTTATCTAGAATTGTTACGCGGTATTGCTTCTGCTTCTCCAAGGGCTTGCCATTTACTAACACCTGCTGCAGCTTAAAGGAGCCTGCTTTATTTTCCTGCTTCACAGTGTAGCTCAAGCCGCTGGTAATGGGCAAGCCATGGTAATTCACAGTCTTGACTGTATTATACACATTGGCATTGGGCACGCCCTCCACATAAAGGCGCAGCATTTGCTCCAGCTGCTCCCCGCTCATTGCCCTACTAAAGCTTTCCAAATTATTGGGCATAATCATGTATTGCAGCATGCGCTCGGAATAA
>JBJDXC010000181.1:0-5725 GCA_051866475.1 Phascolarctobacterium sp. | reverse complement strand
AAAGCTTTCCAAATTATTGGGCATAATCATGTATTGCAGCATGCGCTCGGAATAATCCTTATTCATAACGGGACTGGTAAAGCTATAGCCTGCAGCAATTAACACGTCACTGCCATAGCTGCTGCGCAGGGTATTGGCCATGGACGAGCTGGCAGCATTGCCCTTTTGCTTGTCATCAGAAAAGCTATAGTCCCTCTTAAAGGGATGCAAATTGTTGGCTTCCTTATGCTTAGGCTGCTTTAAATACTCGTCCATAATATTATAGGCCTGCGCTGCCGTAGCCTCGCCCCGCACCATTTTTGATACAGCCAGCTTGGAGGCTGCAAAAAAGTCCGTAGAGGCCAGGCGCACATACAGCCTGTTGGCATCGATTAAAGGCTTAATATCCTGTAGCAATGGAGAAATGCTCAGCTTGGCATTGCGGCTATAGGAAATCACATCACTACGAGAGCCAATTGTTTTTTGGGCGCCCTGGCTCAGCATGGCGTCCAGCACCCGCAAAGCATCCTTGTGGCGCTTTTCATCCTTGGCCAAATCCTTATTCAGTGCAATCTGAAAAGCAGGGTAGGTCAAAAGCCAATCCTCGCCCCCGTCCTGGCCGAAATAAGGCAGGACGACCAAATTCATGCCATAGCGCTCCATATGCTCCAAGGCCACATTGCCCGTGAGGCGGGTCATGGCTGCCTTGCCTGCTACAAAGAGCTCGTCCATAGCCACATAATCCATATTATCATCACTGGGCACAACATAAGCGTCCCTGATGAAGGCTTCCAGACGCTGGAAGGCCAGGGGCCACACCTTTGTGTCCAGGCCCACACCCTTCTTGTCGCCCGCGTTCTCGTAGGCCTGCCGCCACAGCTGCCCCTCTCTGGAGGACAGCTCATGGATGGTGAAGCCCTGTAAAAGCGCTAAGGGCGTATAATCATAATACCAGTCACTTACAAAGGGCCTGATGCCTAGAACAGCGAATTGAGCACATGCCCTTTGAAAGCTGTGATAATCATGGGGCAAGGCAATGCCATATTTAGCAAATAAATCCTTATTGGCAACCATATTTTCTGCTTCACCGCATACGGGCAGCCAGTTGATGGTGCCATCGGGGTATTTATAATTCTCTAAATAGCCTAAATAGATGCTGCCAGCTGCTTCGGTGCTGGTCAAATCCAAGAGCTGGTCCTTGAGCTCCACCGCGTCATGCAGAGCGAAGCGACGACAGGTGATGATGTCCGGCAGCTGACCATTTTCCTTGAGGAATTTATAGTAGTTTAAATCATTATTGCCTACCACAAAGTGAATATCCACGTCCGGTAGCTGGGACTGAATATAGGGAGCATACTCGCGCAAAAGCTCCACGCTCCATAAATATACTGTAATCGGCTTTTGCTGCTTTGCTTTATTACCACCGCAGGCACTGGTCAGCATGGTAATCAAGACTAGCAATAATACTAGTAGCTTCTTCATCCCTAGCACTCCCCTAATATGGCTCATCCTCTTAACCGAGCTTTATAGCTATCTCATTTTAGCAAAAAGCTTTCCTCTTAACCGAGCATTATATCCATCTTATTTTAGCAAAAAGCTTTCACCTTAACCGAGCTTTACAGCCATCTTATTTTAGCAAAAAACTTTCCTCAACTATACTTCAACCGCACATTTAAGCATATAACATAAAAATGGTTATATATATTTTTATTGTAGCACAAAATGCTTGCTTCTTCAACCTATAGCTCTTAAACCAACCAAAAAATCCCCCGACAGCAGCCGAGGGAATTTTTACATTATAAATGCTGTGATAGCTGCTGCGAAGAACATGCCTGGCAGCAGGTTGCCGATGCGAATTTTAGTCAGCTTGAGCATATTGCAGGCTATAGCCATGATCATGATACCGCCGCTGGCAGTGATTTCGGCAAGCATGGCTTCGGTGACCAAGGGCCCTACAAAGCCTGCCAACAGGGTAATGCTGCCCTGATAAATGCCCACGCTAAGTGCCGAAAGGGCCACGCCTATGCCCACATTAGCGCTCAAAATGAGGCTAATCAGACCGTCCAAGGTAGCCTTGGCAAAAAGCGTGGTGTGGTCGGCGGCTAGACCATCCTGAATGCTGCCTAATATAGCCATGGCACCACTGCAAAAAAGTATGGACGCATTGACAAAGCCTGCACCGATGGCAGCGGCGGCCGAGGCATCATTACCGCTGAGCTTGTCGCCCAAAAATTTGCCCAGCCTATTCATAGCCCCTTCAATATCAATAATTTCACCGGTAATTGCTCCTAGCACTAAGCTAAAGATGACGACGACAATATTTTGAGTTTTTAAGGCCATCTGGATGCCTATGATCGCGATGCACAAAGCGATACTGCTCATCATGGTTTCCTGCCACTTTTCCGGCAGACCTTTTTTACAAAAAACGCCTAGCACAGCACCTACGATAATAGCCACGCTGTTGGCGATTGTTCCTAATCCAGGCACACTTCTCCCTCCCCCAGACTTGAATAGTACTATTATACCACTACTGCTCTAATTAAGCATTGACATTTTTCCTAATTTCATTATATAATTCAGACAAAACTCATTTAGAAAGCGAGGTCCTATGAAAAGTAAATTTTTTAACAAACGAGGCAGCGCATTAACCGAGTATGCCATTATCTTGTCCTTCGTTGCTGCTATTGCCTTTGGCTTTGTTGGTGATAGAGGCTTAAACGCCAGCATTGCCAACGCCATGGATGCTATTGTAAAAATTTTTAATGGTAATTTTGGTAAAGCCTCCGATATCCTGGATGGCACAACCCAGTTACTTTACGATAAGTATTTAAGCGGCAACACCAATGCTGATTACGGCGATACTCGCGTGGATGTGTTGTCCATTATAGGCTCTGATAATAAGCTGATTGGTTTGGACTACGGTGAATACGAGCTAGTTGTGGACCGTAAGAAGCTTGATGAAATTGCAAAAACCTATGGCATTAACAATATAGAGACCAATTTTTGGGTTTGTATGCTCCTGTATGACAATGAGGCAGGCACCGGCAAGGCAAATTTTGATACCAGTGGCCAATACCTAAATAGGCCCAAAGAGAACCAAAACCTGAATAATTTTACTCAGATTATTGAAGCCGATAAAACTACCTTTAGATTTACAGTGGACTCCTCCACTGGTAATTATTTGGGGTTGAATATCGGTAAAAATCTGAGTGATAAAACTAATCCTAATGATGTCCTGTGTGGCATCGGCGCCAACTACAACAATATTTTGACATTGAATAAAGTGAAATGAGTAACAAAACAATCCCCCGACATCAGCCGAGAGACTTTAACCAAATATACTTCTCTTTTAAGTAGATATATTTTACATTCTGTTCGTATTGTAAACAATTGTACTTTTTATTATTTTGGTGTATAATAACCATAGCTGCTCATAAATTGAGTGATGATGTTAGCTTAAAAACAGAAAAAAGTATATTAAAACAAGCCGGTCTTATCTAATCTTTCAGAGGTGACAATATGTATAAGAATTATCCAGATGAATATATCTTCCCAGCCATCATTGAGCAATGCGAAAACTGTTATAATGTTACCTTCCCGGATTTGCCTGGATGTGTAGCCTCTGGCAATACCATTAGAGAAGCTATCGATGAAGCACGAGAGGGCTTAGCTTTACATTTATGGGGTTATGAACAGGATGGCGAACATGTTCCCAATCCAAATTTCAACAATCTCCCACTAAGCACTACTGATATTATCTGTTATATTGATGTTAACATGTTTAGCATTAGAGCTAAGATGGATAACCGCTCTGTGAAAAAAACTCTGACCATACCCTGGTACTTAAATGAGTTGGCAGAACAGAAAAAGATCAACTTTTCTCAGCTTCTGCAAATGGCTCTCAAAGAACGATTAGGTGTAGTATGAAAACAAATCTCTAAACAATATGGTTAGACACTTTAAAGAAGACGAAACGGGGGTCGATGAAATGTGTGAACTAATGCAAAAATTGGCAGACCAAGCCGCTAAAAAAGCAAAGCATGATATCAGCATAGAAATTGCAGAAAGGGCGCTACACCGCGGTGCCTCCATTGATGACGTTCTCCACGATACAAAGCTTCCTCGTGAAGAAGTTGAAGCCATTGCCGAACGCCTCGGTAAGAAAACCGCATAAACTTGACAAATAATGAACAAACAACCGCAGTCCAGTTACTGAATTGCGGTTGCTATTTTTATGGGTACCGAAACGTTACTCGAAACAGGTGTTTAGTATCGGCCTCTTAAAATCTTCTTGCACCATTTTTTATATAGTGGTAAAATATGCGTAGAAAGAGTGCTACCGATAGACGGTTGCCCTCAAATTAACAAGCTACAAAAGAGTAACCGAAACTTTGGGGAAAGAGGCGGTTACTTTTTTGCTTTAAAAACTGAGAGTAAAACGAGCGTTGCAACCTCTACTAAAAGTCTAAGTAGATTGACGACATCAGAGAAACTCAAAGCTAACGCCCCCAGAGCATGTCTTCTTCATCTCATGGAACGAACTTCAACCTATGCAATTCCCATCAGATCAACTATGTCTACTCTATTCTATCATTTCGAACATATAGAGTCAATATGCTATATTATATTCAAATACAGTTCTCTTATAGGTGGTTAAATTTTGCATTTTGTTCGTATTATAAACTATTGTACTTTTTACTATTTTGATGTATAATAACCATAGTTGCAGCGGTAGCCTTGCAAATCAGGAAGATTTCCAAGGAGCTTCTGCCCGGACGTGCGGTTCGGTTGGCACCTGTCAGAGCTTGACAGGTGCTTTTTTTGTTAGGAAGGAGTTGGTTTTATGGTCACAGAAGAAACTCGCCAAAAATACAAAAAGACGATAGAAGAGTTCTGCTTGATGGACGACACCTTTATGTCCGTTGTATTTAGCGAAAACACCAAACTTGCCGAAATGTTATTGCACATTATTCTTGGGGATGATAAAATTAGGGTGATAAAGTGTAGTCACCAATTCGAAATTAATAATTTAATTGGTCATTCATCCCGTTTGGATCTTCTCTGTGAGGATGAGTATGGCAAACACTTTAATGTCGAAGTCCAAAGGACTAACGCAGGTGCAGTGCCACAACGAGCTCGCTACTATATGGGGCTTATCGATACAAGGTATTTCCCATCGGGCACAAAGGATTATAGAGAGCTTAGTGATACTTGTGTTATTTTTATCACTGAATTTGATGTTCTAGGCTATGATTTTCCCATCTACCACATCAGTCGCAGGATAGATGAAAACAACGCGCTATTTAATGATGGCGGCAAAATCGTCTATGTCAATGCAGAAAAACGCTATGATAATACTCAACTCAGTATTTTGATGCATGACTTTTTCTGTAAAAATGCTAATGATATTAAAAACACAGCTCTAGCCAATGAGGTCAGACGCTATAAGGAAACGGAAACGGGGGTCGATAAAATGTGCAAACTGATGCAAGATTTAGCAAAGCAAGAAATTAAAGAAGTCGCTAAAAATTTTCTAATGGCAGGTGCAGACATTGACCTTGTTGTCAATGGAACTAAACTTTCCCGTGAAGAAGTCGAAGAAATTGCACAACACTTGGAAAAGAAAACTGCATAGATTAACTATTTAAGTATGCAATTATAACCGCTATCCACGTCGCTGGACAGCGGTTATTTGGCATTCCACCAAAGATTGTGGTCGGCGCTACAACATCAGTGTGGTCACACC
>JBJDXC010000180.1:5430-7309 GCA_051866475.1 Phascolarctobacterium sp. | reverse complement strand
TGGTCCGGGTCGGACCAAATGCCCTCACCGGCCACGCCCAAAGCCTTTTGGGCGATGCCGATGAGGCTCACCAGCACCGACACGGCCAGGAACGCGCCTACTAGCTGCAAGGGGCGCGGCAGCGCTGTGAAGCGCTGGCGGAAGCCCTGCATACCGCTCAGAGCGCTAGCATGCAGCTTTGCCGCAGACTCTGCGCTTACGCTCCCCCTAGACGCGTCCCCAAAGACTTGGGGACGCTGCCAGCCATACCGCAGCAGGACGAAAAAAAGCGCACCATATTGCCCCGCCACGTACACATAATTCCAAGAAGAGATGAACTTATCCTTGGAAAAATGCAGCGACACTACGCCGATGATGAGCAGCAGGTACAGCAGTCCCTGCTGCCAATTTTTTAAGACGCAGGGCTGCTGCCGTCCCCTCACATACGCTACAATGACCGCAGCCACAAAGGTCACGCCCACACAAAACGCTGTAAACTCTTGGTGCAGTGGAATTACTGCTACAGTAAACAGCAACATATAGTATATTTTGTTGTCTAGATACTCCGCCATCTGTTTCATACTAGTTCAGCTTTTTCCGCTGCTCAAGCAGCATTTTCTTGAACTCACCCACTAAATACAAGCTGCCACACACGCACACAACGCCATTGGTGCCTGCGCCCTCAATGGCAAGCTTATAGGCCTCTGCCAAATCGGCTACAGGAATCGCATTGGAGCCTACCAGCTTCGCCAAATCAGCTGCCTCCGCTGCACGATAGCCCTGGTCAGCACGCACCGTATACACCACATCATCGCCATGAATCAAGGTCTTGATGACGCCACTCATATCCTTATCCCCCATCATGCCAAAGACAAAATGCACCTTCTGGCCCGGATAATATTTATCCAAAGCCTTGCGCAACGCCTCCGCACCATTGGGATTGTGGGCACCATCCAAAATAATATCGGGCTGCTGATGAATGCGCTCCAAGCGGCCCGGCCAGAGAGTGTTAGCCACACCGATATGCAGGGCCAGCTCGTTAATGCGGTCATCCTGCTTGGACACCAGCTTGGCAGCCACAATGGCTACGCTGGTATTCTTAATCTGGTGCTCACCGGGCAGCTTAATTTCATATTCAGAGCTATAGGTATTACCGGCATAGAGAGTGAATTTTTGTCCATCCATGGAGCTAGTCACCTCTTCGCCACGGAAGGCTTTGCCATAAAGGTACACAGGCGCTTCCTTGAACATGGCAAAGCTGATGATGGGACCCAAGGCCTCATTGCCCTCCGCCGCAGTTACCACGGGCACCTTCTCTTTAATGATGCCCGCCTTTTGCATGGCAATACGCTCAATGGTAGCGCCACAGCGGTCCGTGTGGTCCAAGGCTACGTTGGTAATGACGCTTACCACCGGGGTAATCACATTGGTGGAGTCCCACAGTCCGCCCATACCCACCTCGATCACTGCATAATCAACCTTATTCAAATAGAAGAAGAGGAAGGCAGCGGCAGTCAAAATTTCAAACTGGGTGGGCTGCTCACAGACGCCCTTTTTCACAATGCTGTCCGCAGCCACCTTCACCGCGGAGATAGCAGTGGCGAAATCCTCATCGCTAATATCCTTGCCGTTTAAGGTAATGCGCTCGTTATACTTCACTAGATGGGGCGAAGTAAACTTTCCCACCTTTAAATTGGCAGCCAATAGAATATTGGTAATCATACTGGTGACGGAGCCCTTGCCATTGGTACCGGTCACGTGCACAGTCTTAAGCTTTTGCTCCGGATTGCCCAGCTCCTTCAGGAGGCCTTCAATGCGCTCCATGCCCAGCTTGATGCCAAACTTGCCCAAGCTGTCCAAATAGCCAAGGCTTTCAACGTAATTCATATGTGCCTCCAAA
>JBJDXC010000180.1:0-5330 GCA_051866475.1 Phascolarctobacterium sp. | reverse complement strand
CCTGCCTCCCCTTTCAAGGGGAGGGGGACCGCTTGCGGTGGAGGGGTTTCTTTCCAGATAATCTTACAAAGTCTTTAAATAAGCCAAGCGCTCGTTAATAGCGGCCTTTTTGCCGTTCAGCTCTTCAGCCTTAGCCTTTTCCTTCACGATAACTGCCTCAGGTGCCTTGGCCAGGAAGCCTGCATTGCCCAGCTTGCCCTCTACACGGCTCAGCTCCTTATCAATAGCAGCCAATTCCTTGTTCAGGCGTGCAGTTTCCTTTTCCACATCGATGAGGCCTGCCAGAGGCAGATATACCTCGATGCCGGAAACAACTGCAGCCATTGCGTTTTCAGGCTTAGCAGCGCTATCGTCCAGGACGGTGAGCTCGCTGATGCCGCCCATCAGATGGATATAATTAGCATTAGCTTCTACGCCGGCCTTCAAATCAGCAGCTACCAGCATGGTAGCAGGAACCTTCTTTCCGGGCGGTACATTTACCTCGGCACGCATATTGCGCGCAGCCTTAATGCTCTCCATAATAGCTCCCATGAGGCGCTCTGCTTCGTCATCAATCAAAGCTGCGTCAGCCTCAGGCCATTTGGAAATCATGATGCTGGCTGCTTCATGAGGCAGGCATTGGTAAATTTCCTCGGTGATGAAGGGCATATAGGGATGCAAAAGCTGCATAGCGCTGGTGAGCACCTTGGCCAGCACATGCTGTGCCGTAGCGCGCTCTTCGGCGTTCTCTTTATTGTACAGACGGGGTTTAGCAAGCTCGATATACCAGTCGCACACCTCGCCCCAGATGAAGTCGTAAATCATGCGGCCGGCTTCACCCAGCTCGAATTTCTCCAGCATTTCGGTAACGCCCTTGGCAGTGTGCTGCAGGCGGGACAGAATCCATTTATCAGCCAAAGTATAGGGAGCCAGCTTAGCGTTGGCATCATAGCCTTCAATATTCATCAGGGCAAAGCGGGAAGCATTCCAAATCTTATTGGCAAAGTTTCTGGTTGCTTCTACGCGCTCCCAATAGAAGCGCATGTCGTTGCCCGGTGTGTTGCCGGTAATCAGCATGAAGCGCAGGGTATCAGCGCCGTATTTATCAATAACCTCCAGCGGGTCAATACCATTGCCCAAGGACTTGGACATCTTGCGGCCCAGGCTATCGCGTACCAGACCATGGATGAAGACCTTTTCAAAGGGAATATCCTGCATGAATTCCATGCCCATAATCAGCATACGTGCTACCCAGAAGAAGATGATGTCGTAGCCGGTTACTAATACGCTGGTGGGGTAGAATTGCTTTAAGAGAGGAGTCTTGTCAGGCCAGCCCATAGTGGAGAAGGGCCACAGAGCGGAGCTGAACCAGGTGTCCAGCGCATCCTCATCTTGGTGAATATGAGTGCTGCCGCATTTGGGGCAGGCGGTTAAATCGGTACGGCTAGCGTGCATTTCGCCGCAGTCATCGCAGTACCAAACGGGAATGCGGTGACCCCACCAAATCTGGCGGGAAATACACCAATCGCGGATATTATCCATCCAGCCGGTATAGGTCTTGGTAAAGCGCTCGGGCACAAATTGAGTGCGACCATCGTTAACGCAGTCCACAGCAGCCTTTACCAAGGGCTCCATTTTGACGAACCATTGGGTGGATACCAGGGGCTCTACGATGCAGCCGCAGCGTTGGCAGTGGCCAACAGCATGGGCGTGGTCTTCAATCTTAACAAGGTAGCCGCCGGCTTCCAAATCAGCCACAATGTTCTTGCGGCATTCTTCGCGGGTTTGGCCCTCATATTTGCCTGCTTCCGCAGTCATCTTGCCATCCATGCCAATAACAACTACGCTGGGCAGGTTATGACGAATACCCATCTCGTAGTCGTTGGGGTCGTGGGACGGAGTAATTTTAACAGCGCCGGTACCAAATTCCAAATCAACATAGCTATCAGCGATAATAGGAATAATGCGACCGTTGGCGGGCAGGGTCAAATGCTTGCCAACCAAATGACCGTAGCGGGGGTCAGCAGGGTTTACTGCTACAGCGGTATCGCCGGGAATGGTTTCAGGACGAGTGGTAGCAATGGTCAGATAGGTACCCTCTTCCTCCACAACGGGATAACGGAAATACCACAGATGACCCGGATCATCCTTATGCTCAACCTCGATATCGGACAGAGCAGTGTTACAATTTACGCACCAGTTAGTGATGCGGGTACCCTTATAAATCAAGCCCTTTTCAAACAGGGTGCAGAAAACCTCACGTACAGCCTTGGAGCAGCCCTCGTCCATGGTGAAGCGCTTGCGCTCCCAGTCGCAGGAAACGCCCAAATGCTTCAGCTGGTTAATGATGCGGTCGCCATATTGCTCCTTCCACTCCCAAACGCGCTTTAAGAATTCCTCGCGGCCCAGATCATAACGGGTCTTGCCCTCTTCCTTCTTGATTACTTCCTCTACCTTGATTTGGGTAGCCAGGCCTGCATGGTCGTAGCCGGGCATCCACAGGGTGTTGTGACCCATCATACGATGCCAACGAATCAAAATATCCTGCAGGGTATTATCCAAAGCATGGCCCATGTGCAGCTGTCCGGTGATATTCGGTGGGGGAATAACAATGCTAAATGCCTTATTACCTTCCTCTACCTCAGCATGAAAATAACGATTTTTTTCCCAGAATTCATACCATTTCTTCTCTACGGAAGCAGGGTCATATACCTTGGGAATATTATGCTCCTCGCTCATTTACAATCCTCCTTAAAAATAAAAAGCCCTGTTCTTCATGAACAGGACGCATATTATCGTGGTACCACCTATCTTCCCTGCGCGCAAAACGCAGAGCACTCAAAGCACGTAACGTGTGCACGCGACCTTGCCTACTAAAACTCTTAAGCGCTTGAGCTCTTGCCGAGCTGGTTCAGCAAAGCAGCTCCCGGACTACAGCCTTCACATCGACGCACGCAGCTTGCACCAACCGCTGCCTCTCTTAAGCGTCTACCAGTCAAAGCCCTTCCGTTCCTTGCCTTTAGGATATAAATTTGTATACACCATATCTTAGCAAGTTCGGCGCTCAGTGTCAATAGTTTTATGTTAAAAACAGTAAAACCGCTTCTGCTGCTTAAGCAGAAGCGGTTGCAAATGTCACGTATCTTGCTGTTTATTTTGCTTTTTTGAGAAGCTGGAGCACCATCAAAAGCTCATCCACATCAATACCGCTGTTTTTATCCTTTTTTACCAGCACAGTGCCGTCCTGCTCGTCAATTTCTTCAAAGAAGGCTGCCATAGGAGCCCCCAGTGAATCGTGTAAACGCAGCAGCACATCAATGGTGGCATTGCAGCGACCATTTTCAATATTACTAAAATGAGCTTGGGTAATACCTATTTCCTTAGCCAGGCTTTGTTGGGACAGACCCTTGCTAACCCGCATCAGCCTGATTTTGTTGCCAATAGTTTTTATTCTGTCAGTCATCAAAGCACCCTCACAATCTTGCTTATAAAATATAGGGATTAAACAATTAAGCCCTCTTATATTTATGTATATAACTAGTAATATTATACCACAGTTTTACCCCCCCGGCAAGTTTTACTTAGGTAAAATTTTTTACTTTTTAAGCTTGCTAATATTGTTACTTTAGGTAAAAGCTGCTGTTTTATATTTATAAATACTACCAATTATCAGGTTATTAATACTTTAGAAAATAAAAAAACCGCCCAGCTAACGGCGGCTTTTTTATTCGTTTAGCATGCCACACCCCTGTAACAGCTAACATCTAGGGAGGAGAAGGATTAGGAGTATCTGATTTCTTTTGAACGGCATATTGATGATATGCAAAAGCAAGTGTCCAGTTTGCTTATGTTCTAAAGGAATTAGGTCAATCAATATTTCGCCCTGCTTGCTAAGTCGATTAAAAAACCGCCCCTGCATGCAGAAGCGGTTTAATGCGCGCATTTAAGGAAGCTGCCACTCTCACATAAACAGCACCTTATCTGTTAACATCTCTCCTGTCGCCCGCAGGTCAAGCATATGCTTGTATGAATCGCTTTGCTGACTCCAGATAAATCTGTTACAGCGGCGGGACCGTGTGGATTTGCACCAGTTAGCTCTTCATACGAAATATTGATTTGATGCTCTAATTATACTCATTCTCATTAAGAATGTCAAGGCTTTTAAGAGAAAAATTTGAAAAAAATTTTAGTAAGATTTTCTCCTAGTAAGCATAAGAAAAAGTGGCAGAAGCCTTTGCTCACTGCCACTTTTCCTTAGAAATTAATCTATCTATTAATCTGATCGTAATGCTTAGCTGCCGCACGATCCATGTCGAAGGCTCGAATAAGCTCGGTTACAGCCTGGCTGGGTGAAACAATACCATTTACCGCAGCCTCCATAACAGCGGGCAAGCGTCCTTTGATCATGGGGTCCTCGAAGAAGAGGTTATGCAAATGCTCATCAATCATGCTGTTAACCCAGGACAGGGTTTGGGCCTTGCGCCGATTGTAAAAGGCACCTGACTCCTTAGTAACCTTTTCAAACTTACGCATAACAGCCCACAGCTCAATAAGGCCCTCCTTGGTAAGGGCGGAGCACCTGTACGCATGGGTCTTCCAGCCTTCGGTAGCCGGGCGGATGAACTCAATCATGCGTTCATACTCACCCTGGGTAACGATGGCCTTGGGCAAATTGTCGCCATCCGCCTTGTTTACCACAATGGCATCAGCAACCTCCATAATGCCCTTTTTAATGCCCTGCAAATCATCACCGGCACCGGTGAGTACTACCAGCATAAAGAAGTCCACCATGGAGCGCACGGTGATCTCGCTCTGGCCTACGCCCACCGTTTCCACCAAGATTACGTCGCAGCCAGCCGCTTCACACAACAGCATGGTTTCGCGGCTCTTACGGGCCACACCGCCCAAGGTTCCCTTGGCCGGAGACGGACGAATGAAGCAATTAGGCTCACGGGACAGCATTTGCATGCGGGTTTTATCACCAAGGATGGAGCCGCCGGTGATGGAGCTGGTCGGGTCCACCGCTAGGACGGCTACCTTGTAGCCCTGACGGCACAGCATTTGGCCAAAGGCCTCAATAAAGGTACTTTTGCCAGCGCCGGGCACACCGCTAATGCCAATGCGCAGGGCCTTGCCCGTATAGGGCAACAGGGCCTGCAGCACCCGTTGGGCTTTATCAAAATCCTTGGGAGCATTACTTTCAATCAGAGTAATAGCCTGGGAGAGGATCTTGCGATCGCCTGCACTGACTCCTTGCACCAGCTCTTCAGCGCTCAAGCGCTTGCGGAGCGGAAACCGCTTCGCATTCACAGCTGGAGTATACTTCTCCTCCGAAACAGCATTTACATTGC
>JBJDXC010000179.1:0-7422 GCA_051866475.1 Phascolarctobacterium sp. | reverse complement strand
GATATCGCGAAAATTTAACTACGAGGTGAATAATTTTGAGTAAAAGAAGAGTTGTAATTACCGGCGTTGGCCCTGTAACTCCTATTGGTATCGGCAAGGAAACCTTTTGGAGCAACCTGGTAGCCGGCAAATCCGGCGTAGGCCCCATTACCCAATTTGATACTGAGGGCTTTACCGTTAAGATTGCTGCTGAAGTAAAGGATTTTGACTATACCACTTATATCGACAAAAAAGAAGGCAAGCGCATGGACCGCGTAACCCAATTGGCAGTAGCTGCTGCTAAATTGGCTATCGAGGACGCTAAGCTGGATATGAGCAAGGAAAACGCTATGCGCTGCGGCGTCTGCGTGGGCAGCGGCATCGGCGGCATCCATACCTTCCTGGACCAATCCTTGAAGTATGGCGCTAAGGGCCCCTCCAAAATCAGCCCCTTCTTCATTCCTATGGAAATCCCTAACATGAGCGCTGGTCAAATCGCTATTGCCTGCGGTCTGAAGGGTCCTAATACTGCTATCGTAACCGCTTGCGCAACCGGTACCAACTGCATTGGCGATGCACTGCGCACCATCCAATACGGTGATGCTGATGTGATGCTGGCCGGCGGCACCGAAGCAGCTGTTTCCCCGGTTGCTATCGCTGGCTTTGCCAACATGAAGGCACTGTCCACCAATAACGAGAACCCTGAGCAGGCTTCCTGCCCCTTTGATAAAAAGCGTGATGGCTTCGTCTTAGGCGAGGGCGCTGGCGTGCTGGTTTTAGAAGAGCTGGAGCATGCTAAGGCTCGTGGCGCACACATCTATGCTGAGCTGGCTGGCTTTGCTATGAACTGCGACGCTTACCACATCACCGCTCCTGACCCCACCGGCGAGACTCCGGCTGCTTGCGTACAAGCTGCTATCGATGACGCTGGCGTAAAACCCGAAGAGGTTGACTACATCAACGCTCACGGCACCTCCACCCACCGTAACGATCTGGGTGAAACCATTGCCTTCAAGAAGGTTTTTGGCGAGCATGCTTATAAGCTGAGCATCAGCTCCAACAAGTCCATGATCGGCCATCTGCTGGGTGCTGCCGGCGGTGTTGAAGCTATTGCAACCGCTCTGACCATCGAAAACAACCTTGTTCCGCCCACCATCAACTACAAGGACCAGGATTTGGACGACCCCGAAGGCGTTCTGGATCTGGATTACACTCCCAACGTTGCTCGTGAAAGAGTTGTTAATGTAGCTCTGAGCGATAACCTGGGCTTTGGTGGCCACAACGCTGCTATCGTTCTGAAGAAATACGTTGACTAAAAGCGGGATGATTGCAATGCAGGATAAGCGTAAGCAGCAGCTGGAAGGCTTCTGCGCAACTCAAAATATCCAGATGCATGATTTGGAGCTGCTGGAGATGGCTCTGACTCATACCTCCTATGCCCACGAGGCCAAGCAGACTCCCAAACCCCGGCATAACGAGCGCATTGAGTTCTTAGGGGACTCGGTGCTCAGCGTTATTGTCAGCACCTATATGTATAAAAATTTCCCCGATTTAGCTGAGGGTCAATTGACCAAGCTGCGCGCCCATTTGGTGTGCGAGGGCTCCCTCTATACCTTTGCCAAAAAAATTGGCTTGGGTGACCTGCTTTTAGTGGGCAGGGGCGAGGAGCTTAGCGGCGGCCGGGAGCGCCCCTCCATTTTGGCTGACGCCTTTGAGTCCGTCTTAGGCGCCATATATTTGGATCAGGGCTTTAGCGTGGCTCAAAGATATCTGCTGAATATGATGCAGGAAGAGATTGACTATGTGTGCCGTCATGGCATATATACTGATTACAAAACTCGCCTGCAGGAGTTTTTGCAGCGTGATGGGGATGTGGACATCTCCTACCAGCTCTTGGGCAGCACGGGACCTGAGCACAATAAAACCTTTACCTCCGAGGTTAGCTTTGAGGGCAGGGTGATTGGCGTAGGTCAGGGTCGCACCAAGAAGGACTCCGAGCAGCATGCGGCCCAGCAAGCGTTAGCGCAGCTGCATGTGCAGCAGTGATGACAGCTTCGAGCCTAGCACAGCGCGGGAAATACTGTTACAAAATTTACGTCTCAAGCTCTTTTGTAAGGGCTTGGGACGTTTTTATTTACAAAAGTCGTTTTTAATGATAAAATAAGCCCACCTATTTAGTAGGATTATAGTATGAACAAATGAGGTGGATGAAATGACTTATAAGCTGTGGAACATTTTGGACGAATTGAAGGCTCCTGAATATGAATGGGTAGAATTATCCCATTCCCTGAACAATGAGAGCCCCTTCTGGGCCGGTATTCCCGAGGGCAGCGTGGAGCTGGGCAAAACCGTGTTTGATTGGGGCAATCCCATGCTGGAATGCTTGATCCAAACCTTTAAATTCCCCGGCCAATTCGGCACCCATATTGACTTTCCCGGCCATTTTGATAAAGCGGGCGTGCTCTCCGAGGCCTTCGGTCCCAACAGCATGATTATGCCCCTGTGCGTGCTTGATGTTACGGCCAAGGTTGCAGAGGACGTACATTACGCCGTTACTGTTGACGATATCAAGGAATATGAGGCTAAATATGGCACCATTCCTGAGGGCGCTTTTGTGGCTCTGTACACCGGTTGGGGCAAGAATTGGCCCGACATGAATAAGCTCAGCGGCATTGCCGAGGATGGCAGTGAGAACTTCCCCGGCTGGTCTCTGGAAGCCTTGCAGTTCCTCTTTGAGGAGCGCAAGATTGCTGCCAATGGTCACGAGACTTTGGACACCGATGCCAGCGCTCTGGCTGCTGCTGCCGGCGATTTGGCCTGCGAGCGCTATGTATTGAGCGCAGGCAAGCTGCAAATCGAAGTGCTGGATAATCTGGACAAGGTTGCTCCTGCAGGCGCGCTGTTAATCGCCTCCTGGCCGCGCATCGAGGGCGCAACTGGTCTGCCGGCGCGAGTTGTAGCCATCACTCCGAAAAAATAAGTCCATTGGTGCCTCCCTTTTCAAAGGGAGGGGGACCGCTTGCGGTGGAGGGATTTGATATTTTAGCGTACATAGGCGTAGCGTCTATGTACGCTTTTTCTTTAATCTTTGGCCAATTCATGCTATAATATAATTTAATACTTAAGTCATTTCAAAGAGGTGAAGCACATGCAATCACACTTTCTGATTATTTCCGGCATGTCCGGCGCAGGCAAGACCCAAGTGGTGCGCACGCTGGAGGATTTAAACTTCTTTTGCATCGACAATCTACCTGCAACCTTAATTCCCAAATTTTCCGAGCTCTGTCGTCAGACCAGCGAGGACAAGGTAGCTCTTGTTGTGGATATCCGCGGTGGCCAATTTTTTGATAAGCTGCTGCAGGTTTTAGACGAGATGGAGGCCAGCGGCCAAAAATATGAGCTGCTCTTTCTTGATGCCTCCGACGAGGCGCTGGTGCGCCGCTATAAGGAAACCCGCCGTCGTCATCCCTTGGGCGAGCGCAATTCCCTGCTCAAGAATATCACCAACGAGCGCCAGCTTTTGGACCCCCTGCGGGAGGAGGCAACCTATATTATCGATACCTCCACTTTGACACCGGCCCAGCTGAAGGCCAAGGTTACGGAGCTTTTTGGCGAGGGCACTTCCAAGGACCGCATGGGCATCGTCGTGCGCTCCTTCGGCTTTAAGCACGGCCTGCCCATGGACAGCGATCTAGTGTTGGACGTGCGCTTTTTGCCCAACCCCTTCTATGTGGAGGAGCTGCGCAGCCAAACGGGCAATGACAGGCCTGTGGCCGATTTTATCTGCCGCTATCCCCAGACCTTTCAGTACCTAAAGCTGGAGGAGCAGCTGCTGGATTTCCTGGTGCCCCAATATATCAGCGAGGGCAAGGCCCAGCTGGTGATCAGCGTAGGCTGCACCGGCGGCCAGCACCGCAGCGTCTTTATAGCCAACAAGCTCTACGAGTTCCTGCGTGAGCGTGGCTATAGCGTGGAAATAACACATCGCGATATTCCTAAACAAAAATAGAGGAGGACTCTATGGGATGGATTAGTTGGCTCTGTCCGGGCATCAATTTAAAGCGCTGGCTGCTACTTTTTGCAGTGGGCGTTTTGCTCTGTGCCCTAGGACTAGCGTTATTCTTTAATTATCAGCTCATGGGCAAGGCCGAGGAGCTTCTCTTTCAGATGACCTATCTGACCACGGGACGCTATTCCAACACCTTGATCATGGCTATCGGCGTGCTGCTTTTACTGGTGGGCTTTGGCATCATGATTTATGGCACACGTCGCTTAATCAGCTCCGTGGTATCGGCAGTAATCCCCGACAAAAACGGCTCGCTGATGGAAACAATTTTTATGCAGCGCAAGCTTACCACCGGCCCCGCCATCACCGTTGTCGGCGGCGGTACAGGCCTTTCCACCCTGCTGCGTGGCATGAAGTATATCACTAATAATTGTACTGCAGTGGTCACCTCCGCCGATGATGGCGGCTCCTCCGGGCGCTTGCGCAAGGAGCTGGGCATCATCCCGCCGGGGGACTTGCGCAACTGCCTCACGGCCCTGGCGGACCGTGAGCCCTTAATGGAGCGCGTCATGCAATACCGCTTCAAGGGCGATTCGCCCTTGGCAGGGCATTGCTTCGGCAACCTTTTTATCGCCGCCATGGCCGAGGCCGAGGGCGGCATGGAGGAGGGCTTAAGCGCTACCAGCCAGATTTTGAAGGTGCGTGGTCGCGTTATTCCTTCGACCTTAGCCGATATTCAGCTGAAGGCGCGGATGTTCGACGGGACGGAGGTCACCGGCGAGTCGGAAATACCCAAGGCACGCAAACGCATAGCCAAGATGATGATGCTGCCCAGCGACGCGCCTGCGACGCAGGGCGCGGTGGAGGCCATCAAAACCTCCGATGTGCTGATTTTTGGGCCGGGTAGCCTGTACACCAGCGTTATTCCCAATATGCTCGTGGATGGCATCCGCGAGGCGATTTTGGAGTCCAAGGCTGTGAAGATTTACATTTGCAACGTCATGACCCAGCCCGGTGAAACTGATGGCTACGGTGCCTACGAGCACGTGCAGGCCTTGATTAAGCATATGGGCGCGCAATTTCTCGATTATGTTATCGTTAACGATCAAGATATCACAGTGGAGCAGCTGCGCCAATACGACGCCCAGGGCTCCATGCCCATCACTCCCGATGTGGATAAAATCCGCAGCCTGGGCATCACCGTGGTGCCGGCGCGGCTCATCAGCAAGCACGATTTGGTGCGCCACGACCCTCGCAAGCTGGCCAGAGTCTTGATCGCCCTCATTTATCGCCTGCGCCTCTTCGGTCGCGGCATGCAGTTCTTCGACTATTTCTTCATGCGTCAGGGCATGCGCAAGATGAAGCAGCAGGAGGAGCAAAAGTAAAAAATTTAACTTTGTTCTGGCTAGCTAATAAGTAACTTACTTAAGAAAGGAGGAGGCCCATGTCTTTTTCCAATGATGTCAAAAATGAACTATCACGCATTGAGACCAATGATGCTGCCGGGGATAAGGCGGAGCTTTTAGGGCTTTTGCGCATGAGCGGTGCTATTATTATCCGCGGCCTGAACGTGGGCATCCACTTTTCCACAGAAAACGCAGCGCTGGCAAGAAGAGTGCTGCATATGCTGAAGCATAATTATGAGGTACAGACGGAGGTTGTCATTACCCGCTCCCGTCGTTTGAAGAAGAATAATCGCTATCAGGTGCATGTGCTGCCTGCGCCCCAGGTGGCCCAGGCCTTGGACGAGCTGCAGCTTTTGAGTATGGAGGGAGATTTAAAAAATCCCCTGCTCAGCACTCATAACTGCAAGCGCGCTTATTTGCGCGGTGCCTTTCTAGGCGGTGGCAGCATCAGTCGTCCCACCAGTGACTATCATTTGGAGATGGTCACCAGCAATGAAATTTTCGCTCATAATATTATCAAGGTTATGCACAGCTTTTCCTTGAAGGCCAAGCTGACTGATAGAAAGAATGAGTTCATCGTCTATTTAAAGGATGGGGAAAGCATTATCAATTTCCTCAGCGTTATCGGCGCTCATAACGCCATGATGGAGCTGGAGAATGTGCGCATCGTCAAGGAAATGCGCAATAATGTGAACCGGGCCGTGAACTGCGAGACTGCCAATTTAAACAAGGTGGTGAAGGCAGCGGTGCGCCAGGTGCGCTGCATCAAATACATTGATGAGCACGGTGGCATCGGCCAGCTGGAGCCCAATCTGCAGGAGATTGCCCGTATTCGGCTGGACCATCCCGATGTTTCCTTGAACGATTTAATGGAATTTACCAATGGACTGGGTAAGTCCGGCATTAACCATCGCTTGAAAAAGCTGCAGCAGATTGCTGTGGGCTTGGGACTAGAATTGGAGCAGGATGAATGATCAAGAAGCTATTGAATGGCCTTGTGGCTGTGGTAGTGCTGCTGTGCGCAGCGGGAGCTGTGGCCTGGCAGGTGAAGGGGGACGCTTGGCGCGCCGAATATGCTGCCTATCGCAAAACCGGTGCCCCTGTGCTCATGTACCACGCTGTGGGCAATGAATATGGTCCCGACTGGCCCAAGAGCTTAATAATGCGGCCGGAGCTTTTTGAGGAGCATTTGCGCTACCTTAAGGAGCAGGGCTATACCATCGTCAGCGTGGAGCAGCTGGCTCATCGCCTGGAAAAGGGCGAGAGCGTGGATAAATATGTAGCATTGAGCTTTGATGATGGCTACAAGGATAACCGCAGCGTGGCCCTGCCCATTATGCAAAAATATGATGCCAAGGGCTCCTTTTTTGTGATTAACAAGGAAATGGGCGATAAGTTCCACATGAATGAGGCGGAAATCAAGGAAATGCTGGCCGCCGGCATGGAGCTGGGCTCCCACACTTATAGCCATGCGCCCTTAGCCAAAATAGATACGAAGTATTTAGTTTGGGAGCTGGATACCTCCCGCTATTGGCTGAAGAAAAAGTTTGATGGCTACATTGTGCGTACCCTGGCCTATCCCAATGGCAGCTATAATAAGACCGTGATTGAGGCTGCCCAAAAATATGGCTTTTACCGCGCGCTGACAGGTCACATCGGCCTCAATACGGCGGCGACCTATAAGGCGGCGCCCATGGAGATGTATCGCGTCACCGTGGCCGACGACGGCAATGGGCTGGAGGGCTTTAAGAAGCGCCTGGAGCAGGCCTATTTCTTCGGCTTCTTGCAGACCAAGGGCATCGATATTAACCCCATTAGGGATTTATTCGCAGGCTATTGATAATAAAGATTAAAATAACGCCTTCATGGCAGCGCAAGCTTTGCGGCGAGCCATGGAGGCGTTTGTGTTTAGTAAAAATAGCAGCGCAACGAAAAACACTCCGCAGGGGATGATGCGGAGTGTTTCTCTTAGGAAAGCTGTTTATGATGAATTTGATGGGAAGGGTGTAGCAGGTTTTATCCTTGCTACAC
>JBJDXC010000178.1:0-7469 GCA_051866475.1 Phascolarctobacterium sp. | reverse complement strand
CGGAAGCTATGTATTTTGGAAAATAATGGATTGGAAAACTAAGGAATGGGCGGAAAATTAAACGATTTTTTCGCCGTGGTAGGTTTCACCACCACCATCGGGCAGCAGACCATAGCGCTTGGTCCACAAATCTTTATATTTAATAGCTTGAGCGTGGATGGAAGCCAGGCTCTTTTCATCCAGAGTCTTAATGATTTTCGCAGGGATACCAGCTACCAAGCTGTTGGGCGGAACGATGGTGCCCTTGGTAACTACGGCACCGGCAGCAACTATAGAACCCTTGCCGATAACAGCGCCGTCTAAAACAGTGGAGTGCATGCCGATTAAGCAATGATCCTCAACGGTGCAGGCATGGAGCAGTGCGCAGTGACCAACGGTTACATAATCGCCTACGATGCAGGCATAATTATCAGCAACGTGGAGCACGCTGTTGTCTTGAATATTGGAATAACGACCTACTTCAATGCGATTGACGTCGCCGCGGATGGTAACACCGGGCCACACGCTGGCATATTCTTTGATTTCTACTTTACCAATCAAGGTAGCAGTGTTAAAAGCGTAAGCCTTGTCGTCAATTTTGGGAGCTTGTCCTTCGAATTTAAAAATCATGTTCTTTCCCCACTTTCACTAAAAATCATTTGTCATAAGCAAATTTGTTAGCTTGAGCTTAACCACACCTTAATTATATCGAAGCAAGGACTAAAGTCAAGTAAGTTCACAATTAAATCATATTCATTCACAGGAATTTTGCAGAATAAGGGCTAATAGCTTGCATAAATGGGGAGAATAGTTTTATAATTAAGATGGATAGAAAGGATTTATATGAAGCAAGCTAGAATTTATATACTATTACGCGTGGCAGTGTATCTGCTGCTTTTGGGTCTTGTGCTTTATGGACTCTATATTTCCCCTTATAATCCCCACCCCAGCTCGGTGGAGGATATTCGCTACTGGGTGATGAGCTTTGGGGCCTGGGCTCCCCTGATTTATGTGGTGGTGTATACCATTAGACCCCTGCTGTTTTTCCCCTCGTTGCTCTTGAATTTAAGCGTGGGCCTGCTCTTTGGTCCCTGGCTGGGCATTGTGCTTTTCCTAGCCGGAGGCTTTGGCTGCGCCAGCTTATGCTACGCCTTAGGTCGCTTCGGCGGCGGACACTGGCTGCTCAGTAATTTCGGCGGCAGCTGGGGCGAACGCCTGACCGCTTATCTGGTGGGCCAGGGCAGCTTTACCAAAATGCTGTGGCTGCGCACGGTGCCGCTGTTTCCCTATGACCCGGTGAGCATTATTGCCGGTAGTGTACGTTTGCCCTTTGGTGTTTATGGCCTGGCGACCCTGATAGGCATGCTGCCCGGAGCTATTGCCTATAATTTTTTGGCGGACTCCTTTGGCACCACTCGCTTTTATGTAGCCATAGTGGTGACAATTTTGGCCTTTGGTGTGCCGTTGCTTTTATGGCAAAAGCGCTTTGGCAGCAAGGGCTTGCTCAAGCTGGGGCGCTGGAGGAGCTTTGGTAAATAATTTTTTTTAGATAGATGCCTGACGAAGAGAAAGGTCGTGATGTGAATGGCAAAAAATACAGAGATTGAATTGAAGCTTTTAATAAGCAAGGATAATTTGAAGACACTTTTCAAGCTGGACTGCGTGGCTAAGGCCCTGCGGGAGGGCAGCTGCCAAAAGCGCAGGCTGGTGAGCAGCTATTACGATACGGAGGATTTGGCCTTTAAACGCCAGGGTATTGCCTACAGAGTGCGCTCCAAGGGGGATGGCACCTACGAGGCAACAGTAAAGACGCGCATTGCTAACGCTGCAGGCCTGAGCGAGCGGGTGGAGCTGAACATCCCCCTGAAGAGCGCACGTCCTCAATTGACCGGCTTCGCCGAGCTGGGGCTGGAAAGCGAGCTCACAGAGCTGGCGCCGAATGGCGTCAGCAAGCTATTCACTGTCACTGTGCAGCGCACTACCTACATCCTTGACCTGGAGGGCGCAGTGGCAGAGCTGGCCGTGGATCACGGTAAAATCACTGCCGGTCAGGCAGTGGACAAGATTGATGAGGTAGAAATCGAGCTGCTGGAGGGCGACAAGGGAGCCCTCTTGGGCCTAGCTGCAGCTATTGCCCGGGAAATACCGGTGTTCGTAGAAAAGCGCAGCAAATTTGTTCGGGGCTTGGCGTTGCGTGGCATCGGTGTGGACGTGGCACCGCTGCAGGAAAAATTGGGCACTGGCCTGGCTAAGGACGAGCTCATGGGCGCAGTTGCTGCCCATGGGGAGCAGCTTATGGCTTTAAAGGATACTCTTGCGGAAAATGTGAGTGAGAAGGCCTTGAAGGCTCTGCGCCGGGAGCTCTTGGCCTTGCGCAGCTTGGGCGAGGCAGCCGGTGCAGGGTCCTGTACTGAGCTGGAGGACACCTTGGCCCAGGTGGAGCAGGTGCGACGCCTGTTGGGGCTGCAGGTGCTGTGGCAGAGCCTAGTGCTGAAGGGGCAGCTGCAAGGGCGCACCTCCCTGCAGAAGAAATTGTCCGAAGCGACTATGGCAGCCATGACAGCCCTGCAAGGGCAGGCTGCTGCCGGACACTTCACTGGGATAGTATTTGCTTTAACTAGCGATATTTATGCTGCCGAGCTGGGTGACGAGGCTGTGGAGGGCCGCATCAAGGCCAGCTTCAAGGCATGGCAGCAGG
The DNA here is from genome assembly GCA_051866475.1 of Phascolarctobacterium sp. Lineage (GTDB taxonomy): Bacteria > Bacillota > Negativicutes > Acidaminococcales > Acidaminococcaceae > Phascolarctobacterium_A. Next base: position 4,792 of record JBJDXC010000178.1, on the reverse strand, counting down.
TACTGCTGCACAAGGCTCCCGCCAAAGCTGCTGCGGCCGCAGAAGCTGCAGAGCCTGAGGCTAGCGAGCTTGTAGCAAGCGAGCTGGCGGAGGATAAGCTTATGGCTGCGGAAAATATCTGCGCCTTGGCCCGCTGCTGCAGCCTCAAGGCTGCTGCTAAGGCTAGCGAGGCCGTGAAGAAGCAGCGTCGCCAGCTTAATAAGCAGGCTGTGCTTGCTGCTTGGCAGAAGCTTTTAACCAAGCTTAGCGAGGGTAGCTCCAGCAAAAACCTCTACCGCGAGGTAGGCATGGTGCAGGGTTATTTGCTAGCTAAGGCCTGAGCTAAAATTGTCAGCAAGTGTAATATGTAAGTTGTTTTTGCATGTGCATTGATATAAGGAGTGATGTAAATGCTGGATTTTCATCTGGTGCATTTGCCACACAAGCATAAATATGGGGCAGTGGACACTGCGCCCTTTGGTATTGAGCAGGCGCGCCGTGTGCGCTGCTTTCATGGCAGCTTTGAGGAGTACAGCACGACGCCGCTGGTGCAGCTTAAAGACTTAGCTAAGGAGCTGGGCGTGAAGGGCATCTATGTGAAGGACGAGAGCTATCGCTTTGGCTTAAACGCCTTCAAGGTGCTGGGCGGCAGCTACGCCATTGCCCGTGAGATAGGCAAGCGCTTGGGGCTCACCGAGGATAGGCTCACGTTGAACCGCCTGCTGCAGCCCGATGTAAAGGAGCAGCTAGGCACCATGACTTTTGTCACGGCCACCGACGGCAACCATGGCCGCGGCGTGGCCTGGACGGCCCAGCGCCTGGGCCATAAGGCCGTCGTCTTCATGCCCAAGGGCACTGCTACCGAACGCTTGGAGAATATCCGCAGGCTGGGCGCCGACGCCAGCATCACGGATGTAAATTATGACGACAGCGTTCGCTTAGCGCGCCAGTATGCGGCAGAGCATGACGGCATCGTGGTGCAGGACACCTCCTGGGAGGGCTATCATGATGTGCCGTTGCACATCATGCAGGGCTACACCACCATGGGTGCGGAAATCGTGGAGCAGCTGGCCGCCTACGGCGTCGAGCGACCCACCCACGTCTTGTTGCAAGCGGGAGTGGGCGCCATGGCGGGCGCCATGGCGGGCTTCATCGCCGACTACTACAAGGAGGAGCGACCCATCATTACCATCGTGGAGCCCAACGAAGCGGACTGCTTATACCGCACTGCTTTAGCCAACGATGGGAAATTACATGTAGTGGATGGCGCTTTAGACTCCATTATGGCGGGGCTCTGCTGCGGTGAGCCCTGCAGCCTGGGCTGGCAGCAGCTAGCTGCCTACGCCGATAATTTCGTAGCCATGCCCGACAAGGCAGCCGCCTTGGGCATGCGCGTGCTGGGCAATCCAGTAGGCAGCGACGCTGCTGTCGTAAGCGGCGAGAGTGGCGCCTCCGGCTTTGGCCTGGTAGCAGCAGTGCTGCTGGAGCAGGGCTTGGCAGAGCTGCAGCGAAGCCTGCAGCTGGACGACAAGTCCGTGGTTTTGTGTTTATCCACCGAGGGGGCCACGGATGTGGCCAATTATCGGCGGATCATGTGGGAAGGAGCATGGAGCTGGAAATAAAATGAAGGGTTTAGGGAGAAAGCTTGCAGCTGTTGTAGTGATGCTGCTGCTAGCCGCCGGGGGCGGCTGGCTGTGGCTGCGCCATGATTATAGGGCTTATTGCGCCAGTGGTGGCTTTGTTTTGGAGTACCATTCCATTGGCAGTCATCCGGACTGGCCCCAGGGCATGGTGATTGCCCCGGCCACTTTTGAAAAGCATTTGCAGTATCTCAAGCAAAACGGCTATAAGATGGTGACGGTGGCGGAGCTGGCCGATAGGCTCACGACGGGCAAGCCCATGGAGAAGTATATCGCCTTAAGCTTCGACGATGGTTATACAGATAATTACACGGAGGCCTTTCCCTTGCTGCAAAAATATGGAGCAAGGGCCACCTTTTCCGTGATTAATAGCAAAATCGGCGGTAAGATTTATATGACGGCGGCGCAAATCCAGGAAATGGAGCGGGCGGGGATGGAGATTGCTTCCCATACCTTTAGTCATAACCGCCTAGAGGATATTGACCCTAAGTATCTGGATTGGGAGATCGGTACCTCTAAATACGATTTAGAAAAACGCCTAATGCCCCAGGATAAGACTGTGAAGACATTGGCTTACCCTTGTGGCAGCTATAACGAGAAGGCCATAGCCAAGCTTAAGCAGTTCGGCTATGTGGCAGCGCTGACGGGTAACGAATTTTTAAACACGCCCCAGTGGTTCAAGGAGCATCCCATGGAGATGTGTCGCTTGATTATTATGGACGATGGCAAGAATGCTTATACCTTTGCTAGTCTCATCCATAAGGGCTATTGGCGCAGCTATCTTAAGGATAGAGGCATAGACATCAGGCTTTTTGAAAGCTTTTTCTAAATAATTAAGCATAAGGAGATAGAAGTATGCGTTTTTATACAGCGAAAATTCGCCATAAGGAAGAAATTTTGGTGGGCTTTGCCCAAGGTGACAGGGCCTATCGCTTAAGCCTGCTGGCTCGTTTAATGCCCCAGCTAGCTTTTAAGGATATGAATGAGCTCATTCTGGGCTGGAGCAAGGATATTAAGGCTGTTCTGGAGCATTTGGCAGCCAATGAAGACGTGCTTAACGCTGCTGCTGTAAATATCAGCGAAGTGGAGCTGTGTGCACCCATTGTCCATCCTCGTCAGGACGTGGTGTGCCTGGGCATTAATTATGACGCACATGCCCAGGAGGCAGGTCGCTTTTCCGACGAAGCCTTTGGTGGCGAGCGTCCCTATACTATTTATTTTTCCAAGCGTGTGAGTCGCGCTACGGCTACCAACGAAATTGTGCCCTCCTACAAGGGCTTGGTGGATAGCCTGGACTACGAATGTGAGCTGGGCGTTGTTTTAGGACGTGACTGCAAGACCGTGACCAAGGAGCAGGCCCGTGAGTACATTTTTGGCTACACCATTATTAACGATATCAGCGCTCGCAATCTGCAGACCCGCCACAAGCAGTGGTATTTGGGTAAGAGCCTGGACGGCTTTACTCCCATGGGACCATGCATTGTCACCGCTGATGAGATCGGTGACGAGCAAAAGCTGGATATTTCCTGCACCGTCAATGGCCAGCTGCGCCAGAGCAGCAATACCCGATACATGATCCAAACGGTGTGCGGCGCCATCAGCGAGCTGAGCCAGGGCATGACACTCGAGGCCGGCACCATTATTGCCACGGGTACTCCCGCCGGTGTGGGCATGGGTATGCAGCCGCCCACCTTCCTTGCAACCGGGGATGAAATAATTTGTCAGATTGAAAAAATCGGCTCTTTACGTAACGTGATTGGCTAATTTATTCCTGCAGCACATTTTTAATATGCTTTGAAAGGGTAATTTTTCTTAAGAAAAATATAAAACAAGAAAATTGCAAGCTTTCACAAAAAACACTTGTCTTTTTTATAAAGATAGCATAAAATAGGATTGGTAAGCCTATATGGTATTTTAAAGGAGGCACGAAAATGGGCAAATTTGAAATTCTCCAAACTAAAACCGGTGTTAAGTTCAATTTGAAGGCTGGCAATGGCGAGATTATCGCATCCTCCCAGGTTTACAAGGCAGAAAAATACTGCCGCAAGGGTATTGCCAGTGTTATCGCCAACGCTCCTAAGGCTGCTATCGAGGACCAAACCGTTGAGGGTTACGAGGTAGCTAAGCATCCGAAATTCGAAATTTACAAGGATAAGGCTGGCGAATTCCGTTTCCGCTTAAAGGCAACCAATGGCCAAATCATCGCTACCGGCGAGGGTTATAAGCAAATGGCCGGCTGCAAAAATGGCATTGAGTCCATCAGAAAGAATGCCGTTGATGCCAAAATCGTAGTTGTTGAACCCAAGGAATAATGCTCTATTTTACCCCAAGTTGTCCCTAAAATGATAAAAAGGATGCTGCTTTTGGGCGGCATCTTTTTTTATTGGCAAAAATTCACAGCTTCTACCATTGCCTAATACTAGTATTTCACGCTATAATATGTATAAGTGGGTTTTTGACCATTTTTCAGGCTGGCAGTTTTTGGCGAGCCTAGGTTGTGCTTTATGTCGTTTAATTTTATTTTTGTAGTTATAGAGGAGAATAGAAATGTTTATTGACAGAGCAAGAATTTATGTGGAGGCTGGTGACGGTGGCGACGGTATGAGTAGCTTCCGTCGGGAAAAATTTGTCGAAAAGGGTGGCCCCAACGGCGGCAACGGCGGTCGTGGCGGCGACGTGGTTTTAGTAGCGGATAAAAATTTGAATACCCTGATAGACTTCCGCTATAAGCGTAAATATGTGGCTAAGCGCGGTGGCCAGGGCGGTACGAAAAACTGCACCGGCATGCGTGCGGACACTGTTTTTGTCAAGGTGCCCATGGGCACACTGGTGCGTGACGATGCCACCGGCGCTGTGATGGCGGATTTAGTTGAAGACGGCCAGCAATATGTGGCTGCCAAGGGCGGTCGCGGTGGCAAGGGCAATGCCTGCTATGTGACCAGCACCAACCGTGCGCCTACCTTTGCGGAAAAGGGCGAGCCCGGTGAAAACCGTTGGCTGAAGCTGGAGCTGAAGCTGCTGGCGGATGTGGGCCTGGTTGGTTATCCCAGCGTGGGCAAATCCAGCATTATTGCCCAGGTGAGCGCTGCCCGCCCCGAGATTGCTGCTTATCACTTCACTACCCTGACCCCGGTTTTAGGCGTTGTACGTTTAGATGAAGAGCGCAGCTTTGT
>JBJDXC010000177.1:0-1686 GCA_051866475.1 Phascolarctobacterium sp. | reverse complement strand
ATTATAATCGAATCATTCCCGATGCTTGCTTCAATCGGGAGGAGGAGCTTTTGTATGCGCTGGGTCCTAAGGAAATGCGCGAGGCTGTCATTATTTACAACGAAAACACCCGCAAGTCCTTGCCAGAGCAGCAAATTGAGTATTATATTTAAAACGAGCATGAAAAAACCGCGGACAGTGTGCTTTACACATTGCTCGCGGTATTTCTTTTTTCTAGATAAAAATGAACTGCACTAAGAGCATGTAGGCAATGGTGCCACCGGCGATAGTCAAAAGCAAATTCTTCAGGACTAGCTGCAATGCAACTGTAAAGGCTACTGCTAGGGCCTCCGGTAAACCATGGGTTGGCCCTAAAATATGAGTATCCTTTAAGGAATACACGACTAAAAGTCCCATGACGGCGCTGGGCAGGACCTTGCCAAGAAAAGCTACTAGGGGAGGAGTTTTTTTGTTAGAGGGAAAGAGGATAAAGGGCAGGAAGCGGGTAGTCATGGTGCCCAAAACCACTACGGCTATGGTGATAAGCTGCTCTGTAAAGCTCATGCTTTCATCCCTCCCTTGTAATAGGCTGTGATAAAGATGACCAGCATCAACACCATGGCCACGGGCACAAAAATTTGCGTGCCCAGCACCAAAAGGCAAGCCAAGGGCAGGATAATGCCGATGATAGCAGGCGCATGGTTGTCGCTATTTTGCCATTGGCTTACAAAGATGGCTACGAAAAGGGCTACGAGGGCAAAGTCCAGTCCCTTGGTATTGATGTTAATGCTGCTGCCTAAAATGCCGCCTAAGGTCGCACCCGTTACCCAATAGATTTGATTGAGCAGGGTGACGAAGGTCATGAACCAGCCCTTATCCACACCCTCAGGGGCGGAGGTGCTCACGTTGATGGCGAAGGATTCGTCGCACATCCCAAAGATAAGGTAGAATTTTTTCCAGCCGGTGCCGGCAAATTTTTCCAGCATGGAGAGCCCATAAAAAAGATGACGGGAATTGACCATGAGGGTCACAAGATAGCAATACGGTGGATTGAAGGTGCCGAGCAGCATACCCACCAGCACAAATTCCATGGAGCCGGCGAAGACCAGCATACTGGTGAAGAAGGGATACCAGGGGCTAAAGCCCTTGCTGCAGATATAAAAGCCATAGGACAGGCCTAAGAATAAAAAGGCTGCGCATATGGGCAGGGTTAAGGGAAGGGCAGCCAGCAGGGCTACTTTATATTTTTGCATGTTTAATTCATTCCTTTGAAAAAGTTACAGTGTAATTTTACTTAAATTCGACACATTTTGGCATTTTCCTGCATCGATGGCAATCTATTCTTTCAGCTTGTCTGGTGGCTTGGCTTTTGGCTCTATAGCACAAACACCTGTTTCCTACCGCGTTTGGGAGTAGGAGTTTATTTCAGTATAATTGTAGTTGTATAGTAGACAAATTCAGCGAGCGTCCAGACACTTCTGTGAAGTTGCAAGTGCAAAAAAGCTGGACAAGGGAGCTTTTCCTTGGTATAATAAATCTGTACAGTCAACGAGGACTTTTTTAAGACGGGTAAAAGTGTGCCCTGCTTGAAAAAGTCTTTTTGTTTTTCTGGCTTTTATTTAGGGAGTATTGAGAAAGGAGAGCGGCCCTAGGCTGCACACAATCATGAATAATAAGGAATTATTGTATGTAATTAAACCTGAACAA
>JBJDXC010000176.1:0-36051 GCA_051866475.1 Phascolarctobacterium sp. | reverse complement strand
TAATAAAACAAGAGCTAGGAGCGCGCAGTCTCCTAGCTCTTGTTTTATCTTTATATATTTGTATCACCAGAGTAATATAGCTGCATCCCGCAGCCTCACAGCTCTTCGGCCTTATAAGCATTGTAGCCCTCGATATGATAACTCACGTCTAGGCCCTTCATGTAGGTGAGGCGGTCAGCAATGTTATTGGTCAAAGCCTTGCCGAGCACATGCTTGATTTCGATATCACGAATGGGGCTCCGCTCCATAGCCAAAAGATAATCCTCTTTATCCACAATGGACCAGTCAATCCACTGCCCCAGCTCCTTTTTCAGCATATCATCTAGCCAAATGCGCATGCTACGGCCATTACCCTCGCGGAAGGGATGAGCAATATTCATCTCCACATACTTTTCCACGATCTCATCGAAGCTGCCCTGGGGCATGGCGTCCAAATGCTGCAGGGCCTCCCGCAGGTACATCAAAGGAGTAAAGCGAAAGTTACCCTTAGCAATATTCACATCACGCATCTGTCCCGCAAAGCTATAGATATCACGAAAAAGATACTCATGAATGAAAGCCAGGGTAGAAAATTTTCCGGCCGGCAAATGCGCCAAAGCATCACTTTCAAATAATTTAATTGCCTGCATTTTGCTAAGTCGCTCTTCTTCCTTGGCCAACTCCGCAGAATTAGTAATGCCCAATTTATTTTCTATGGTCATAGGAATCTCCTTCGCTTCTTTAAAACAGCTTAACGGGCATTTCTATATTTTCCCAATAAAAAAATCCCCACCCAATTGGGCAGAGATAGTTTTCAACGAATGTTTGGTGCCGCGGACCGGAATCGAACCGGTACGGGTATCACTACCCGAGGGATTTTAAGTCCCTTGCGTCTGCCAGTTCCGCCACCGCGGCAGACAATCAAAAAAGAAAATAAAAATGGAGGCGACACCCAGAATCGAACTGGGGATAAAGGTTTTGCAGACCTCTGCCTTACCGCTTGGCTATGTCGCCTTAAAGTGGAGCGGAAAACGAGATTCGAACTCGCGACCCCCTCCTTGGCAAGGAGGTGCTCTACCACTGAGCTATTTCCGCAGATATGGTGCCTCAGCACAGAATCGAACTGTGGACACAAGGATTTTCAGTCCTTTGCTCTACCAACTGAGCTACCGAGGCAAGATTGGCGACCCGGATGGGACTCGAACCCACGACCTCCGCCGTGACAGGGCGGCATTCTAACCAACTGAACCACCGGGCCAATCAACACGATTATTATAACTCAAATTAGACCCTATGTCAATACTAAAATTTACTTTTTTTCTAGGTTTAAAATGGTCTCCTCTAAATGAGCCTCCAAAAGCTCGCTGAACCTTTCCAACTTCTTCCTACCCACAACACTACTAGGCACATCAAAAACCTTGGTATAAATGGGAAAATACTCGTGCTTCATTTCCGCAAAAATCTCGTTGCGATAAATATTATAAGCAAAATAAAGCTGGTTACCCCGCTCAAAATCCGAGTAATCCAAGAGGATGTAGGAGCCATTGAGATAGGCCAAGGGATTATCCGGCGTAATAAAAAGCTCCATCCTCCCTATTTTCTTGGGCAGGCGCCGCCAATAATCCCATTTTTCAATACCCAGCTCCTGGGCTTCACAATTCATGGTGTGGGGCTGGCGCATATCAATCTCCCCGATCAGCCGGGGCAGCATGGCCAAGGTCTGCTTGGCAAACACATCCCGGTCCCGATAAAAGAGCCTCTCGTCCCGAAACACGTGCAGACCCACCGTCTTCACCGGCACATAATCAAAGGTTTCCGTTGTATAGGTCAAATCAAGCCGAGCCCGCTGGGGAGCGTTCACATAGGAGGCCATGGTCAAAACCAAGCCCTTAATACCACTGGCAGGCTGCAGCGTGAAGCCGTGCAGCTCCGGCGGCAGCTGGGCCAGAAAATCCCAGTCCTTTAAGCCCGCCTCTATTTCTTTAATATCCACTTGACCCACAAGCTTCACCTCAATTAATAAGACTAAAAACTATTTTAACAAAGCCCCAATCTTGGGAAAAATGCGCAGGGCATTCTCATAAAAGACTGCTTCGTAATGCTGCTCAGGAATAATATAGCTAATCATGCGTATGTATAAAGGAATATTTACGAGAGGCCAATCGCTGCCGTACATAACGCGACTAAAGTCCCCCATATAACTAAGCCAGGTGTGGAGCTGACGCCAAAAGCCCGCCTGATGCTCAAAAAGCACCAGCGGCTTGGGCTTGCCCTCTAGTAAGCCCGATACATCGATGGCCACATTGGCATTTTTAGCAGCCACCTCGCAGGCATCCACCAGCCAAGGGCAGCCGCAATGGGCAATAACAAAAGTCACGTCCCGAAAATTCACCGCCGCCTCATCCACCGTCAGGGGATGGGAATATTTCAGCAAGCCGTCAGGACGCGCCGTGTCGCCGGTGTGGATGACCACGGGCACATGATAGGCCCTAGCCAGCTCGAACAGGGGCCAGTGCCGCCTGTCGTTGACGTAGACGGACTCATAGCCGGGGTAAAGCTTAATGCCCAGGCAGTGCTCATCCTGAATAAAATGCTCGAATTCACGGGCCGTAGCCTCTGCATTGTCCTCCGTAATCAGCTCGCTCTGCACGCCCATGCAGTAGCCCATATTTGCAGGCTGATTATAATGCTCCTCATCAAAGGGCGCAGCTAAATCAATAAGCCGCGGTGGCACGCCCCCATAGCGGGAGCTGGTGTACATGGTATTGCCCATGGCCACGGAAAAGACAATGTTGTTTTCTTCGCAGATGCGCTGCCAGCAGGCCGCCGTATTCTCGTAGCCAGCCCGAGCCGCCACCTCAACAAAGCCCTCCTTATTATAGTAATGCATATGGGCATCAATAATTTTCATTTCTGCGCCTTCTTTAAAACAAATTATGCTTGCGCTTCTTCCCTATCCTTGGGCAAAATCAAATTCAGTAGCATAGCTACAATGAAGACCACAGCTACGCAGTTTTCGGCAAAAACGTTCTTCACTAAGTCCGGAGCAATTTTGAAAATAGCCGGTGCTTGGGTAAAGCCTATGCCAATGGACAGTGCCAGAGAAGCAATGGTAATATTGCGATGGGAATTGCCACAGCCAGCAATCATCTGCACGCCGCTGACCACGATGGAGCCGAACATCATCAAAGTGCAGCCGCCTAATACGGATTCCGGCAGGGAAGCCAAAAGTACGCCTAAAGCAGGGAACAGGCCCGCCAAAATCATGATGACCGCGCCGCTGGCAATAGCGATACGGTTAACCACCTTGGTCATGGCAATAAGGCCCACGTTTTGGCTAAAGCTGGTAATAGGCATGCAGCCAAAAATGGAGGACAAGCTGCTCACTACGCCGTCACAGGTAATGGAGCCGGCTACCTCTTTTTCGGTTACATCACGACCCAAGCCCATAGCAGTCATCGCAGAGGTATCGCCAATGGTTTCGGTAGCAGATACCAAGAAAATCAGGAAGAAAGCGAAAATAGCGTCCGCATGGAACTCCATGGTGAAGGGCATCAGCTTTGGAATAGCCACCACATCCACGGAAGCCAGACGACTTAAATCAACCATACCCATGGCCGCAGCTACAACATAGCCCACAACAAGGCCAAAGAGCACGGAAAGCTGTTTATAGAAGGATTTGGCAAAAATATTAAAGCCAATGCAGCTAAACAGAGTGATGGTGCCTACAATGATGTATTTAGCATCGCCAAAATTGGGATTGCCAAAGCCACCGCCAAAGGAATTGGCACCAACGGCCAAAAGGCTAAAGCCGATGGAGGTTACCACGGTTGCAGATACAATGGGCGGAATCAGCCGACGCCAATAGCGTGCGCCCAGGCCCAAAACGCCCTCTAAAATGCCGCCTACTAAAACCGCACCCATAATGCCGCCATAGCCGTATTTACTGCCGATAACGCAGGCAATGGACACAAAGGTAAAGCTAATGCCCATAACTATGGGCAGACCGCTGCCTATACGCCACACAGGAAAGAGCTGAATCAAAGTACCGATACCGGCAATGAGCATGGCGGACTGCACCAGAGCACCGCTTTGCTCCACAGGCATTTTGATCACACCGGCCACAATCAAAATAGGCGCAATATTGGCCACGAACATAGCCAAAATATGCTGCAGACCAAAGGGAATAGCCTTGCCCACAGAAATCTTACCATCTAATTCATAAATCGCATCTACAGCCTTCTTGTTTTCCATGATTACACTCCCATAAATATACACTAATTCTCAATCTTCGTGGCGGAACTGAATGGTGCCGCTGGCAGCGTCCATCTTGTCGATAATGGCCAAGGAATGCAGGTTCACGCCCATGGCACGCAGCTTGTCGCCACCGCCCTGGAAGCCCTTTTCAATAGCCACGCCAATGCCCTCCACGGTGCCGCCAGCCTGACGCACAATGTCCATGAGGCCCTCTAAAGCGCAGCCATTGGCCAGAAAATCGTCGATAATCAGCACATGGTCGTTTTTAGACAGGTATTTTTTGGAAACAACCACGTCATTGGTCTTACTATGGGTATAGGAATAAATCTGGGTAAAATACACGTCCTTATCCATATTGCTGCCGCTGGATTTTTTGGCAAAAACCACGGGCACCTCAAAAAACATGGCGGCCACGCTGGCAATGCCGATGCCGGAAGCTTCAATGGTCAGGATCTTATTAATGGGACGGTCCGCAAACTGGCGCTTAAACTCCTTGCCCAGCTCCGCAATAAAGGGCACGTCGATTTGATGGTTCAAAAAGCTATCCACCTTCAGCACGTTACCGCTTTTAATCACGCCATCCTTAAGAATTTTTTCCTCCAATAACTCCATGCAAACCCCTCCGTTTTGTAAAATTAGCCTTGCATTTATAAGGTCTATTCTATCACATTAGCTAAAGCTGGTAAAGGGAAATAAGGGAAAATCTGAATATTCCTCCCCATATGCTGGAAAAACGTTCAGAAAAAGTAAAGCTCCCCACCTAAAGATGCAGGCAGGGAGCTAGTAGAGCTAGGTCTTATTTTACTTCTGTTTCTACGCGCGCCAGAATGAAGCACAGGTCGCTCAGGCGGTTCAGGCAAATGAGCACGTTGGGGTTAACCTCTTCGGTCTCGGCCAAGCGCAGCAGGCAACGCTCTGCACGACGGGTGGTGGTGCGGGCAATATCCAGAGCAGCAGCAGCTACGGTGTCGCCGGGAATGATGAAATGGCCCAGGGGCTGTAGCAGAGCATCGAATTTATCGATGGTGCTTTCAAAGAGCTTTACATGCTCCTCTTTAATATAGGGCTCGGGCAAATTCAAGCTGGCGATGTCGGCCATCAGGCTCATGAGCAGCTTTTGCACGTTGAAAATGGTTTCCTTCACATCCTCGCGGGTTGCTTGGGCACGAGCTAAGCCCAGAGCGGAGGTAATTTCGTCCACGGTGCCATAGGCCTCCACGCGCAGGGATTGCTTGGGAACGCGTTCACCAGTGTATAAACCAGTGGTACCTTTATCGCCGGTACGGGTGTAAACAGCAGCTTTTTTCATGAAAATCATCCTTTCATCAATTGAATATATGTGAGAGTTATAATTTAAACAACAAGCACCTTGTTATCTAAAATATAAGCCCCACTATAAAAGTAACCCCCATGCAAAGGAGACCAAACATGGGGGTTGAAGTTGAGAAAGAGCAGCTAAAAATTAGCAGATTTCTTCGGGTTTGAACCAGTTAGCGATTTCACGAGCAGCAGCTTCCGGGCTGTCGGAGCCGTGTACGATGTTTTCGCCAATGCTCAGAGCATAGTCGCCACGGATGGAGCCGGGAACAGCCTCCAGCGGGTTGGTAGCGCCGTTCAGTTGACGAACAGCTTTAATAGCGTTTTCGCCTTCAATTACAGCAGCAACCAGCGGAGAAGAGGTGATGAAGTCAACCAGTTCGCCAAAGAAGGGTTTTTCCTTGTGCTCAGCATAGTGGGTTTCAGCAACTTCTTTGGGAGCAACGATCATTTTCAGAGCAACGATTTTCAGGCCTTTAGCTTCAAAGCGAGCCAGAATGTTGCCAACCAAGTTTTTCTTAACGCCATCGGGTTTTACCAGAATGAAGGTTTTTTCAATAGCCATTGGAATCTCTCCTTAATACTTAAATATTTTTATCTAACAGATTGCCTATAAAGCACCATCTACTTCATAATGGCTCCTAGGAGTATTTCGCATACGCCGTCGTAGCCATTACTCGTATCTGGTTCTTTCTAGACAATCACATTATTCCCACACTATATTATACTAAAGATGGGGGCATTTGCCAACAATTTTACGCTATTTATTAGCGATGCATAGCACGAGCTTGCTCACGCAAGAGACGTACACGCTCCTCTGTAGGCGGGTGAGTGCTGAATAATTGCTTCATGTTCACGCCGGAGAAGGGGTTGATGATGAACATGTGGGCAGTTGCTTCGGTAGCGCCGGGCATCACGCGGCGTCTAGCATAGGCTTCAATCTTCAGCAGCGCATCAGCCAAAGCATTGGGGTCGCCGCAGAGCTCGCCGCCGGATTTATCGGCCATGTATTCGCGAGAGCGAGACACCGCCATTTGAATCAGTGCGGCAGCCAAGGGAGCCAAAATCATTACTAAAATAGTGGCAAAGGGGTTGCGACTTTCGCCGTTTTCATCGCGACCACCGCCAAAGAACATGCCCCATTGGGCAATGGTGGAGATGGCACCGGCCATGGAAGCGGCCACAGTGCTGATTAAAATGTCGCGATGCTTCACGTGGCTCAGCTCGTGGGCTAATACGCCTGCCAATTCATCCTCGTCCAGCATGTCAGCCAGAGCGGTGTTCACTGCTACCGCAGCGTGCTCGGGGTTACGGCCCGTAGCAAAGGCGTTGGGCACAGGGCTGTCGATGATGTACACCTTGGGCATGGGCAGCTTAGCACGGTCGGCCAAGCGTTTGACGATACTATAAAGTCTAGGAGCGGTGCGGGCGTTGACCTCTTGGGCACGATAATGGGCCAAAACCATTTTATCGCTGTTCCAATAGGTAAAGAAGTTCATAACCACGCCAAATACCAGCATGATGGTCATGCCCTGCAGGCCGCCAAAGTAGTCGCCGATCGCCATGAGCAGCATGGTCATCAGCGCCATCAGTAAAGCTGTTTTCATTAAAATTGTTCCTCCTCAAGCAAAATCATATGTAAAGATATCTTTTCGCGCAGCATCACCTGCGCTACCTTTATTATAGCAAGAGCGTGCTTATTTTTCAATTTGCTCCTTGATAGATGTCAACATATTTTCACTGTTTTCACGAACTTTTTTCTTTAAAATGGGATTGAGCAAACCTGCAATCATGGGAATGCCAAACTCAAAGTCCACGGAAAGGGTAACCTCGCACTCCTCGCCCTGGGGCACGATGTTCCACTCCCCCTCCATCTTCTTTAAATCGCCCTCGGTTTGGGCATAGGTGATTTTGTTTTGCTCCGGGTAGAAGGTGTCTCGCTCGGTCCAGATGATTTTGCGGCCATCCACATTGCTTACCCAGTGGGAAATAGTGTAGTCCTCGCCCCGCTCCAAAATTTCCACGCTTACCAAATCCTTCATAAAGGAAGGATAAGCAGGCATGTCCTTCACAATATCATAGATTTTAGCCGGAGTGGCTTTGATTATTTTCTTCACTTCAACATAAGGCATAATAATATTCTCCTTCATATAATCGTTCAGAAGGTACCAGATACGAGGCGCGGCGACGACGGCGTATAAATAATACTCCTAGGAGCCGCAACGAAGTAGATGGTGCCTTATGGACGATTATAAATCTTCAATGACGTCTGCAGTTTGCGCTACCGCATCTCTAAACTCTTCGAGTACATGGTCGATGACCTCTTTCGGCATAATAAGTGGCGGCTCCATGCGGATAACCTTGGGATTGTTCAGGGTATAGGCCACGATGATGTGCTTCATAATCATCAGGCTCATGAGCATGCCGCCCGCACCCTCCTTGGTCAGCTCAATACCCAGCATCATGCCGCGACCGCGCACCTCAGTGATAACCGTAGGAAATGCGGCGGCTATTTGCTCAAGCCCTGCCTTCAAGTACGCGCCCGCTTCGCGGCCGCGCTCTAAGAGGCCCTCCTCCTTGATGGCCGCGATAGTGGCCACGCCGGCGGCGCAAGCCAATTGGTTGCCACCGAAGGTAGAGGTGTGCAAGAAAGGCGCCTCGATGAGGCCCTGCCAAGCACGCTCGGTGCCGATGATGGCGCCAATGGGCATGACGCCGCCGCCCAGGGCCTTAGCGCAGGCCATCAGGTCGGGCTCCACGCCTTCGGCGTTGACGCCGAACCAGTCCCCGGTGCGACCGATGCCGGTCTGCACCTCGTCAGCGATAAGCAGCGCGCCCTTAGCCTCGCAGATTTCCTTCGCCTTAGCGAGATACCCAGCGGGCGGCACGATGATGCCGCCCTCGCCCTGAATGGGCTCCAGGATGACCGCCGCAGTCTCTTCGTCCACTGCCGTGGCCAAAGCCTCGGCGTCGCCGTATTCCACATGGGTGAAGCCGTTTAAGAGCGGCTTAAAGGGCTCGCGATACAGCTCGCGCCCCGTGGCCGTGAGGCTGCCGAAGGTTTTGCCGTGAAAAGCATTTTTCGCGGCCACGAATTTGCTGCGCTTGGTGGCCAAGCGCGCTACCTTGAGGCAGCCCTCAACGGCCTCGGTGCCGCTGTTCACGAAAAAGCTATATTGCAGCGCCCCGGGGGTGATGGCGGCCAGGGCCTCTGCTAAATCGGCCATGGGCCGATTAAAGAGGACCTTGCCGCACATGGGCATACCGTGGAGCGCACGCTCCACGGCCTCGACCACCTTGGGATGGCGGTGGCCCAGGGCGAACATGCCGTAGCCGCCCAGGCAGTCGATAAACTCCTGGCCTTCGCTATCGGTAATGGTCCAGCCACTGGCAGTGGTCTCTACGCTATCTAGGCCCATGAAGCGAAAAAGCTTCGCTTGGGCCGGATTGATGTACTTTTCATATTTGGCGATGGTTTCGTCCACATAGGTTGACATTGTTTCTACCTTCTTTATGTACAGAAATTAATAGGAATTAACAGGAATTAAGCTGAAAGCTCGTTTTAATATAAAAGCTTGTTCACAGGCACAAAGGTAATACCGCTCTTTTTGAACTCGTCCGCATACATTTGCCAGCATTTGGCAGTGTTGGGACGGGCGTGGCAGATGGCAATGGCGCTGCCGTTTTTCTCGGCCATGTCAAAGGCCTTGTAGATTTGCTTACGAATATCCTCCACATTGCTGCTGTTATCGAGGAAGATATCGTTGCGAGCGGTGGCTACGCCCATTTGCTTAGCCATATCACGGGCAATGGAGGCAGAATTGGTGCGACTGTCCACGAAGAAGATTTTTTCATTCTTCAGAACCTGCAGCACGGCCTTCATGGTAGCCTTGTCCGCCGTAGCCTTGGAGCCCTGGTGATTATTGACGCCGACCACGCCGGGCAGGCTGTTTAAATGCTTGCGCACCAGGGACTGCTGGGTTGCGGCACTAGAGCTGGTCATAATAGTGCGGTTGCCTTCGCTCATAGCGCTGCGGCTCAGGGGCTCCATGGGTAGGTGCAGCATGGGTACCTTGCCACGACTTTTCACCATTTCTAAAACGTCGCTGGAAAATTCCTTATTGGGCAAAATGGCGTAGCTAAAGGGCAGGCCCGTATTTAATAAGGTACGCACAGTCGTCATATCCGCGCCACAATCATCCACGATAATGGCGAGCTTGCCCTGGTACTTACGGGGCTCCTCCACGGGCTCCTCGGGCAAATCCTTCACGTCCTTGTCCTTTTTCTTTAAATTACCATTGTGGAAAAAGACGATGGTATCGGTGACGAATTCCTTGCTGCCGGAGCCAGCCTTTACCTTGATGCCTACCTCGGCCTTAAAGGCATCCCAGGTCTTATACTTGGTCATGCGACCGGAAATATAGGCTAGGCCTGCGGCCTCCACCTTGGTCTTGAGCCAATCACCAGCGCCGGTAACGCTGGTGCTCAGGGGTACGCCCACAGCCAGATTGCGCTGGTTGATTTGCACCTTAGCACCGGACTCCTCCACCTCCACGTTCTTTTTGCCGTGGTCGTTTTCGATGAGCTGCCAATTATCCTTTTGCAAAAGGATATTATCCACCAAACGCTGGGCTTCAATGGACTCATCTAAAAGATTAACCTCCTTGGTAGGAGCGCTGTGCTTGCTATCGCCCACGTCCTTTTTACTGCGGTCGTTGGCATAAAAAAGCCCGCAGGCCACTGCCAAAATGGCAATAATACCAATGAGGCAGAGGACAATGTATTTCCCGCCGCTGCTCTTACCGGAGTTTTTTCTTCTTCTTGTTGCCATAAGCTTGACTCCCTTCTCCCGGCCTCAGGCCCGGGGATGAGTTTTATCGTAAACCTCACGCAGTCTTTCCATGTCTAGATGGGTATAAATCTGCGTGGTCGAAATATCTGCATGACCTAAAAGCTCCTGCACCACACGTAAATCCGTGCCATTATTCAAGAGATGTGTGGCAAAGGAATGGCGCAGCATGTGGGGCGTTACCCTTTTGGTAATGCCGGCCTGCTTGGCGTATTCCTCAATGAGCTCGTTGACCCGCTGCCTACTTAGGGGCCCGCCCCAATCGGTGACGAAAAGGGCTTCCACCTTGTCCGCGTTCTTATTAGTATCCGCGTGAAGCAACTGGGGTCGCACAAAATTAATATAATGCTCTAGGTATTTAATGGCGGTTCTGCCTAAGGGAATCATGCGCTCCTTGGAGCCCTTGCCCAGAGCCAGCACATATTCACGGGCCAGGTCCACCTTTTTTAAGGACAAATTCACAACCTCGGAGACGCGCATGCCCGTGGCATACATAGTTTCGAGAATTGCCTTGTCCCGATAGCCTGTAAAGGTGCCTAGATTGGGCTGCTCTAGTAAGGCCTCCATCTCCTCCAGGCTTAAAAATTTGGGTAAGCGCTGGCTGCGAGCCGAAGCCTCCAGGGCCTCCGCCGGGTTCTGCTCTAGGTGACCCTCGTTGACGAGAAAGCTATAAAAGGCCTTGATGGCTGCCAATTTGCGGGCCAGGGTAGCTGGCTTGCGGCCTTCAGCCTTGAGCTTAGCCAAATAATCCCGCAGCTGTAATTTACTCAAATGCAGCAGGCTTTCAAAGTCGGTGCTCTTAATGCCCATAGCCTTTTGCATAAGGCGCAAATCCCTGCAGTAAGCGGCACGGGTGTTGACGGATACGCCCTGTTCAACTAATAAATAATCTTCAAATAATTGTTGGTAATCCGCCATCAGCAATTCACTCCAAAAAGAAAAACAACGCCGCAGCGCCGTTTTTCTATAGTCACTAAATTAATTATCCTTCTTTTCCGGCTGCATTATGGTAATGTTAGTCGCCGGAGAAATAGTAGAAATCGCATGCTTATAAACCAGCTGCTGCTTGCCTTCGTTTTCAATAATTACGGTAAAATTGTCGAAGCCACGCACCAAGCCGCGGATCTGAAAACCGTTCATCAAATAGATGATGACGCCCAGATTTTCCTTGCGCACATGGTTCAAAAAGCTATCTTGTAAATTCATCGCAGGTTTTGCACAGTTCATCATCAGAACACCCCTCCAATCTATCTCTATATCTTAATTTTACAACGAAATGCCTTTTTCTACAAGCATTTCACAAATTCTTTCCACAACGTTCGTATAATTTGGTGTAGCTTCTAGCTGGAGCCACTGAATATAGGGCATTTTTTTATACCAAGTAATTTGGCGCTTGGCAAAATTGCGGGTGGCCTGCTTTAATTTATCCACGGCCTGCTCGTAGTCCATGGAGCCATTAAGATACCACACCATTTGTCGATAGCCAATGCTCTGCATGCTCTGGCAGGCGGGGCTCACACCCCGCTCTAAAAGGCTGCGCACCTCCTGCTCCAGCCCCTGCTCCAGCATGATGTCCACACGCTTATTGATGCGCTCATATAGAGCGCTGCGCTCCATTTCGAGACCTATTACCAGGGCATCGTAGGGACTTTCACTGGCGCCGTATTGGTTCACCTGCTCCCCGTTTAAGGCTGCTTCCAAAGCCCGCACTACCCGACGCACATTGTTGGGATGAATGCGCGCTGCCGCCTCCGCATCTAGCGCTGCCAAACGCTTGTGCAGGGCCTCCGGGCCCTGCTCCTCTGCCTCTTTAGTCAAACGTTCCCGCAGCTCATTATCCTCGCTGACGCTGTTAAAGGCGTAGTCCTCTAAAACAGCCTTAATATAAAGGCCCGTACCACCGGCAATAATGGGCAGATGACCCCGGGCGTTGATTTCCGTAATCAGGCGCTGGGCCTGCTCCTTAAAATCAACCACGCTGAAATTGGCCTCCGGGGGCAAAATATTCACCAAATGATGGGGCACTGCGGCCAGCTCCTCCGCCGTAGGCTTGGCCGTACCAATATTCATCTGGCGGTAGACTAGCATGGAGTCCCCGGAAATAATCTCTCCGTGAAATTTTTTGGCAATCTCAATAGCGCAATGGCTCTTGCCCGTGGCCGTGGGTCCCAGGATGACCAGAACCCTTTCCTTATGCGACTGTTCCTGCATGAGCTTACCTCCTGATGATGCCAAATTTAATGCGGCTATATTTCCCGCCCACATATTCTGTGCAGCCGTACGCGGCTAATAAATATTCACTGCGCTCTTTGATGACAACTCTGGGCGCTACTTGAAGCGCTAGCTCCACCGTAGATTTGGCCAAGGGCTCTTCCAGTGATAAGGGACGCAAGGCCTCCATGGCCTTGGAGCCCTGCACCGGATGGCGGAACATGGGGTCGAAATAGACCACATCAAAGGTAGTACCTTTAGCTATGCACTGCGCCAAATACTCCGCCGCCACTGCGTGGACGGCCTCCACGCGCCTTAGCGCCGCGGTTAAAAGCGGTGTCTTGCACTCATAGCGCGCCAGCCCGTGCTCCACCGCAAAATGCAGCAGCAGCGAAGCCTCTAGGCCCACTACCCTGCCTGCGGCGCCCACTACGCAGGCAGCCACCGCCGCGTCGCTAGCTAGGCCCAGCGTGCAATCTAAAACACGGGAGCCGGGGTGCAGGTCTAACGCCTTTACTAAATGGTCGGGTGCACCACGCAAAAGCTGCTGCACCCTAATCTCGGCCATCCCCGGATGATAACAAAAGGTACCCTGCTCGCTATGAATGCGTGGGCCGTCCTTTTCTAACACGATGACCGCCGCCAAGCCCTGGGCCGCCATAAAGTCCTCTAAAACCTGATTATGAGGTCTATCCAAGTAGGCCACGCCTAAGCGGGCGGCCATGGCCTTGGCGGCCTCCATAGCCGCACTGCCCCTGGCATTGCGGCTTAATACTACGGCGTACTTACCCTGCAGCATTTAAAAGCCCGTCCTTTTGAACATTTTGTAGAGCTGGTCGCTGTCAATGGCGATCATGCAGGGGCGGCCATGAGGACAGGTAAAGGGATGCTCCGTATTGCATAAATCGATAATCAGCTGGCGCATTTGCTGCATAGTGAGCAGCTGACCGGCCTTAATGGCCGCCTTGCAGGCCGTCATATGCAGCACCTCTTGGCGCAGATCGCTGGCCTTCACCTCGCGCAGCTCGCCCAGCATTTTGCAAATCTCTTGGATAAAGTCCTCGGCGTCCTCGGCCCTGATATCCGTAGGCAGGCTGGAAATGCGCAGCATGGTCTCGCCCCCGGCCTCCACATCCACGCCCAGCTTGAGAAATTCCTCGCGATAGGCAGTAATGCGCTCAATTTCGTCGGCTGCGAGGTCGATATAGAGTGGGATTAACAGCTGCTGGGCCGGTACCTGCTCATGGGCAGCCACCAGCTTATCGTATAAAATGCGCTCGTGGGCTGCGTGTTGGTCGATTAAATATAGTGTATCCTCGGATTGGGCAATAATAAAGGTCTTGTCCACCTGACCGATAGGCCAAATGGTGGCGATGCCGCTATCCGTATTAGTGAATTTGATGGTTTCCCGCTTGACAACGGACTGCACTGCGGAGGCTGTGCTATCCGCTGCAGCTTCCTCAGCAGTCTCAGCTGGGGTAGATTTAGCGCCGAACTCTGCTCTGGCCTCGTGTACAGGCAGCACTGTCTCCTGATGGCCCTTGTCATACACGGCCTCAGGCTTCGCTTCTTCAGCCTTGGCAAAGTCCTCAAAGTGTTGCCAGATGGCCTGCTGCACGGGCTGGGCCTGCTCCCGTCCCTTGACCACGCTGATAGGCTTAATCCCTTCCTCCGGCTCCTTAAAAATGGGCTCGGAGGGAGCTTTGAAGATGGGATTATTGACTACAGGACGAGTATTTTTATTGCTGACGCTGCCATGCAAGGGCGGTAAATTTTGCGCTGCTGGCTTTACAGAGCTAGGCTGTATAATAGTCTGCTTCGGCTTAACGTAAGCGTTCAGCTCCGAGTCGGGCAGCAGCGTAATCTCCGTCTTTTGAGCGCTCATGGGACGTGTTAAGGCGTCCGTGAGAGCTTTAAACATGGCCTTATAAACGAGACTTTCATCGCTGAATTTAATCTCGCTCTTTTGGGGATGCACATTCACATCCACCGCCGCTGTATCAATGGTAATATTTAAAACGGCAAAGGGAAAGCCGCTCTTGGGAATCTGGGATTGATAGGCATGGTCAATGGCCTTGGCCAGCATTTTATTGCCGATGCTGCGCCCATTGACGAAGAGTGTTTGCCATTGACGGGTGCCCTTTAATAAAGTAGGCTTGCCGATGTAGCCTGTGATTTTGATTTTCGGGTCGGCAAAGTCCACCTTGAGCAGGTCCTGGGCCACGCTGCGGCCATACAGGGCTCTTATCGCCCCCTGCAAATCACCGTCACCGGGGGTGTGCAGCACTTCCTTATCGTTGTTTACTAAACGAAAGCGCACGTCCGGACGGGACAGAGCCAGCTTCGTCAAAAGCTCGCTAATATAGCGACCCTCGGTGACCACGGTCTTCAAGAATTTGCGCCGTGCAGGCACATTGAAGAAGAGGTTTTCCACAATCACCGTGGTACCGGCGCTGCCGCCCGTGCTGGTAACCTCCGTATTTTCGCCACCGTCAATGTGGACGGAGGTGGCTAAATCCTCATCCGCAGGGCGGGTCAGCAAAGTAAAATTAGAAACAGAGGCAATGCTGGGCAGGGCCTCGCCGCGAAAGCCCAGGGTCTTCAGGCTCATTAAATCCTCGGCCTTGACAATTTTACTAGTTGCGTGACGCAGCACTGCTAAACGGGCATTGGCCTCGCTCATACCGCAGCCATTATCCACCACGCGAATGTATTCCGTGCCACCGCCGAAGGTGGTGACGTCAATTTGACTAGCACCGGCATCCAGAGCGTTTTCCACTAATTCCTTCACCACGGAGGCGGGCTTTTCCACTACCTCGCCTGCCGCAATCTGGTTGGCTGTATTAGTATCTAAAAGCTGTACTACATGTGCATCTGCCATTAGCGACCGCTCTCCTTTCGTGCTTCGTCCTGTAATTTATAAAGCATATTCATGGCCTCAATGGGGGTCATGCTCATCACATCAATGCTTAAGAGCTGCTCCGTGATGGCGCTGGTAAAGAGGGAGCCCATGCCAAGCATATCAGGCTCTGCAGCTGCTGAAGGAGTGGCCTGGGCCTTCTCGCTATCGTATTCCTCAAGGAACTCCTCAGCCCTATCCAAAACCTTCTTGGGCAGGCCTGCCAAACGCGCCACGTGCACGCCGTAGCTTCTATCCGTGCCACCGGGCACAATGCGCCGCAAAAAGACGATATCCTTTCCCCGCTCTTTAACGGCCACGCTATAATTTTTCACACCACTCAGCTCCTGCTCCATGGCTATGAGCTGATGATAGTGAGTCGCAAAGAGTGTCTTCGCCTTAATCTTATCGTGAATATATTCCATGACGGCGCGGGCAATACTCATACCATCGAAGGTGGAGGTGCCGCGACCCACCTCGTCTAAGATAATGAGGCTGTTTCTCGTAGCGTAGCGCAAAATCTGCGCCACCTCGTTCATCTCTACCATAAAGGTGCTCTGGCCCGTGGCTAGGTCGTCGCTGGCGCCCACGCGGGTGAAGATTTTATCCACGGGGCAAATATTGGCCTGGCGGGCCGGGATAAAGCTGCCCATTTTGGTCATGAGCACGAGCAAGGCTACCTGCCGCATATAGGTGGATTTACCGGCCATATTGGGGCCGGTGATGATGATCATGCGCTCGTCCGTGTTGTTCAGGTTAACGTTATTGGGAACGAAGATTTCCTTTTCTAAAAGGCGCTCCACCACGGGATGACGCCCATCGGTGATTTTAATTTCCCCCTGATTATTTAATTCAGGGCGCACATAATTATATTTATAAGCCGCAATGGCCAGGCCGTTGAGCACGTCCAACGTGCCAATGGCGCGAGCCGTGGCCTGAATTTCTGTAATCTGGCTGCGGATAAGCGCGCGCAGCTCGTCGAAGAGATAAAATTCTAAGCTCTGGATTTTTTCCTTGGCACCGAGAATTTTATTCTCGTATTCCTTTAACTCGGGCACAATATAGCGCTCCGCGTTGACCAACGTCTGCTTGCGCACGAAGTAATCGGGTACGCTGCTGGTCTGACCCTTAGAAACCTCGATATAATAGCCAAAGACCTTGTTAAAGCCCACCTTCATGGTCTTGATGCCGGTCTCTTCCTTAATCTTCAGCTCGAAGTTTTGCATCCAGGTCTTATTATCCGCCGCGATGAGCTGCAGCTCATCCAGCTCCGCGTTGTAGCCCGGTCTAATCATGCCGCCCTCTCGAATCGAGAAGGGCGGCTCATCCACGATAGCCTGCTGCAAGCGCACAGCGAGCTCGCTGTGCGTGCCAAGCTCGCCCTGCAAGCGCTGCAAAGCCTTGCTTTGACAGCTCGCTAGCACGTCCTTGAGCCCCGGGAGCACGCTGAGGGAGCTGCGCAGCGCCACCAGGTCGCGAGCGTTGGCGCTGCCCACCTCCACCCGGCTCACGATACGCTCCAAGTCCGCCACCGCCTTCAGCTGCTCTGCCACTGCATCCCGCAGGGCAGCGCCTGCTGTGAGCTCGGCGATGGCCTCTTGTCGCTCGTGAATGCGAGCGATGTCTAAAAGCGGCGTCTCGATCCAGCTGCGCAAGCGGCGGGCACCCATGCTGGTTTTGGTGAAATCCAAAACCGCTAGCAGGGTTCCCCGCTTGCTGCCATCAGCCATGGAGCGGACTAATTCTAAATTGCGAATGGCCGTGGCGTCCAGCTGCATGAAGCTGTCCCGCACGATTTCACTGAGCTGATTAATATGGCTTAAATCGGCCATGACGGTGCTGTGGAGATAGCGCAAGAGCAGCTCCACTGTGTGCTGCACCAAGGGATTTATGGGTGCAGCAGGGGCAGCTGAGGTAGCGGAGGCGCCAGCAAAGTGCTGGGCAAAATAATTAGCCTCAGGATTTTCTTCCTTGTAGCGGGTAATGGTACACTCCGGCAGCTTGGAGCGCAGCCATTCCAGGAGCTGCTCCTGCTCTTGGAAGGAGTCGGTCAGCACTAGCTCCGCCGGCTGCAGGCGATAGAGCTGCTCCTCTATTTCCAACATTTTCTCGGCGCCGTCGGCCTCGAGCCACCGGCATTCGCCGGTGGACACGTCGGCCACTGCCATGCACACAGCCTCCTGCTGCTCTGCCAGTAGCACTAGATAGCGATTATGCTTGTCCTCTAGGAGCTGCTCATTTAGGGCAGTACCGGGAGTGATAATCTTAATGACCTTGCGCTCCACGATACCCTTGGCAAAGCGCGGGTCCTCCATCTGCTCACAAATGGCAATGCGGTAGCCCTTTTGCACGAGCTTGGCAATATACCCATCCACGCTGTGGTAGGGCACGCCGCACATGGGAATATTATCCCCATTGCCAGCTCTTTTGGTAAGCGTAATATTTAGTTCACGGGACGCTGTCAGGGCATCCTCAAAAAACATTTCGTAAAAATCTCCCAAGCGGAAGAAAAGCAACTCGTTTTGGTGCTGCTCCTTCACAGCCAGGTACTGCTGTACCATGGGCGTATAATTCTGGTTACAATTGGGAGTATTATTCTTTTCAGCAGCCATTAATCAACCGCCTTACCTTTCACTAACCAGGTTTGGGCCGTGTCAATCAAAACCTTGACCTTCTGGCCCACTGCATATTCCTTACCCTCTACCGGCCACAGCACTAAAACGCCGGTGCGGCTGCGACCCGTCCACACATCGGCCTGCTTGCTGGGACCCTCTGCCAAAACCTCCACGGTTTTGCCGATGAGCTGCTCGTGGCAGGCCACGCTCTTGGCATTTTGCAGCGCCATGAGGCGATTTAAGCGCTCCTTTTTCACCGGCAGGGGCACTTGATTTTCCATCTTGGCCGCAGGCGTGCCGCTGCGCTTGGAGTAAATGAAGGTGAAAGCGCTGGTAAAGCCCACCTGCTCCACCACATCCAGCGTCTCGGCAAAATCCTCCTCGGTTTCCCCGGGGAAGCCCACGATAATATCCGTGGTAATGGCCGCGTCGGGCACGTATTGACGAATGAGCTTGATTAAGTCCAGATATTTTTCCTTGGTATAGCCACGGTTCATGCGGCGCAAAATCTCGCTGCTACCGGCCTGGAAGGGCACGTGGAAATTCTCGCAGATATGCTCGCATTCGGCCACGGCCTTGATGACCTCCTCGCTCATATCACGAGGGTGACTAGTCATGTAGTGAATGCGCTCTACGCCAGGGATCTCATTGACGCGACGCAACAGCTTGGCAAAGGCTTCCTTTTCGCCAAAATCCTTGCCGTAGGAGTTCACGTTTTGGCCCAACAGGGTGAATTCCTTGTAGCCCTCTTTGACTGCAGCCTCGATTTCCTCCACGATATTGTCCATGCTGCGGCTGCGCTCGCGACCACGCACGTAGGGCACAATGCAGTAGGTGCAGAAATTATTGCAGCCGTACATAATGGGAATCCAGGCCGCAAAGGGGCTCTGGCGCACTCTGTGACCCTCGAACTCGCTTTGGTGAATGGTCAAATCCGTGTAGGCAATGCCCTTGCGGTCCGCCAGATAATCCAAAAGCAACTGCTTGAAGTCATTCACATAGGCGGTGCCTAAGAGCAAATCCACCTGAGGATGCTTCTTTTGCAGCTTTTCCCCGTCCTTTTGGGCCATGCAGCCGGCTACGCAGATGACGCAGTCCGGATTGCGCTTTTTTTCTGCCTTCAGCTCGCCAATTTTACCGGCGATTTTCTTTTCCGCGCTCTCACGCACGCAGCAGGTATTTATTAAAATCACATCAGCGCCGTGGTAATCACTGACTGGCTTATAGCCCAGTTCCTCCAATTGGCCTGCGTAATGCTCCGTATCGGACTCGTTCATTTGGCAACCATAATTTATTAAACAATATGTTTTTTCTTGCATCTAAGCAACCTCCAGTATCTATCTTCAATAGCAACAAGTTAATGGCACACTTTACCTATCATAATATTATACTAAATTTGTCTGTTTTCCCGCAAGTGCAAAAATATTTTAGTACTAGGTATTGAAATCTGGCTACAATGTGATTACAATATAGGGAGTGTAAATTTCTCTATGCACAACCAAGCAAAAGCATTATTTTTTATCTTTAGTAAGACTGAGAAGGTAAGGAAAATGAAAAGCAAAAAACAACTGGCCCTGCTGCTAGCGCTGGTTCTTGTACTTGCAGGCGCGGCCTTTTATTTCCTCTATTTTGTGCGCACCCCGGCCTATGCCTTAAATCAGGCGCGAGTAGCTTTGAAGGAGCACAATCCTGCTAAATTTGAGCAATATGTGGATTTGGACTCGGTGCTGGATAACGCCTTTGAGGATATTATTAAGGCGGAAAGCAAGATTAATAACGATAATATTTTCTCCAACCCCTTTGCGCTGGGCATTTTGCATATGCTTAAGCCCCCTGTGCTAGATCTAATGAAGCAGGAGGCGCGGGATAGAATTGCCGCTAAGCCTGCCGAGGAGGCTCAGGTGGCGGACCCGGTGCCGGACGCCATGCGCCGCAATATGGAGCGCCATATCCCCTTAGATAAGCTTTCGGTGAAGGATGTAAAGCTATCCAAGCAGGACAAGGGCACGGCTACAGCTACCCTGGTACTCCATGATGCGCATTTAGCCAAAGATTTTGGCGCTATGCTTTTCCTGCAGACCAACGATAAGGGTCAGTGGCAGATTAAGAAAATTAGCAATCTGACGGAGCTCATTATTCAGTTTTCTGCAGCTAAAAAGGCTAAGCTGGCGGCGGAGCATAAGCCCATTATGGAAAGGCTGAATAAGTCCGTGAGCACCTCTGAGGTAGAGCTCCATGTTTTTGAAGGCCCCAATATCAAGGAGGCTGAGCCCCAAAAGCTGCTTTTGGCCAGCGTCAGCGCTACCAATAGGACGGGCGTGACCATTAATCGCATGTATTATGATGTTACCATTGCTGATGACAAGAGTAAGGAGCTCTATTCCTATCCGGAGCATTTCCGGGGCTCCATTGCTCCCGGCGCCACCGTGCAGCTGGAGACCAGCAAGAAGCTAAATCCCTTGTTGCCCGACGACAAACGACTTCTGGGACTGGATGTGAGCAAGCTCCATGCACGCATTCAGATTACCTATATCGCCTTTGACGATGGCAATGTGCTGAGTCCCAATACCTTTATGGAGTAAAAGCTCGCAGCAGGTTGAGAACAAGGCTCAGCTGAGTTCATGCAAACATTTGTTTCCTACCGCGTTTCGCGGTAGGAGTCTAAATCGAACCGATTGTATTTTTACAAGAGACAAGCACATAGTAAAAAATTAAGCCTGAGCGCACTGCTCAGGCTATTTTTATTGATAAGTTTAAGCTTTCTTACTAAGCCTTCTTTTTATCGCGATGCTTTTTGTAACCCCAAAAGATGAGTCCTACAACAACAACTAGCACTGCCAAACGCTCACTGTTTTGCTGGAAGTTCACAATATCGTGACCGATGACTACCTCGAGGGCGGTGGAGGGAAATTTGCCGATTAAGTTGGCGATGATGTAATCCCTGGCGCTGATACGGCTCACGGCGCCCACGGCGGTCAAAATGCCGGAGGGGAAATAGGGCAGGGCTCTGGCGAAGGCCATCCACTCCAGACCATGCTTGCCGCTGGCTTCATCGATGTGCTTTAAGGAATTGCTCTTGGCAATAATGGCCTCCGCCGTGCTACGGAAGAAGAAGCGCATCAGAAAGAAGCTGATGACCACGCCCACCGTCTCCGCCAGCCAGGAGATTAAAATGCCCAGGGGCAGGCCGAAGATGAGGCCGTTGGCGGTAGAGAGGAAAATGGAGGGAAAAATGCTGCCTGCGTTGATGAGCACATCCAGGATGAAGCTAATCACCATGGCCCAGGGGCCGAAGGAGCGCAGATATTCCACAAGGCCATCCACATTGCCGCTGATGGCCAGCTTAAAGGTAGTGCTGAAAAAATCCTCCGCAAAGCATTGGATGCCGCCAAAGAGCGCTACCAAAAGCACGGCGGCAGCTATTTTCGTCACTGTATCGGGATTTTGGAGCCACTTATATTTATCTTGCAAAGTAAAAACCTCTTTATAGTTAAGTATTAGGAATATACTTGAAAATGCATGCCTTAGTTTAGCGAAAGGCTTTACTAAGGAAGCCTTGCCTTATGTATTGAAAATCATAGCGAAGCGCTGGCCGAACTGCAGCTCCACTAAGTGCTTAATCTCGTCCAAAGCGTGGGGCTTAGCCAGCTCCTCCTGCGCCAGCTGGCGCACCTGAGCAATGGTCTCGGTATCTCGAATTATATCAGCAATGCGCAAATCTGGCAAGCCGTGCTGGCGCAGGCCAAAGAGCTGGCCCACCCCACGCTGCTTCAAATCTTCCTCCGCCAAGTAGAATCCGTCCTCGCTGTCCCGCACCACCGCGAGGCGGGACAGCGCTTCGGGGCTGTCCACCCCCGTGAGCAGCACGCAGTAGGACTGCTGGCTGCCACGGCCCACGCGACCGCGCAGCTGGTGCAGCTGCGCCAGGCCGAAGCGTTCGGCGTTCTCGATAACCATCAAGGTAGCGTTAGGTACGTTCACGCCTACCTCGATAACCGTGGTGCTCACCAGCACCTTCGTCTTGCCCGCAGCAAACTCGGCCATAATGGCCTCCTTTTCTGCGGCCTTGAGCCGACCGTGAAGCAACGCGCAGGGCACGCTGCGCAGCACGCCCTTCGTCCTATGGGTAAGCTCCTCATAGACGCTTTCTGCGCTGCGCGCCTCCAGCGCCTCCGACTCCTCGATTAAGGGACAGACGATATAGGCCTGCCTCCCCGCCTGGACCTGCCGGAGCAAGCCCTCGTACACCTGAGGCCGCTTGGCCTCATTGTAGCAGAGGGTTTGCACCGGCTTGCGTCCCGGCGGACGGCCCTTCATGAGGGAAATATCCAAATCGCCGTAGACGGTCAATGCGAGAGTACGTGGTATGGGCGTTGCTGTCATGACCAGCACGTCGGGAGCCAGAGCGGACTTATTGGCAAGACGCGCCCGCTGCTCCACCCCGAAGCGATGCTGCTCGTCGGTCACAGCTACAGAGAGGCGTGCGAAGCGCACGTCCTCTTCTAGTAAGGCGTGGGTGCCCACGAGCACGTCGATGAGGCCCAGCTCTAGATTTAAGAGCAGCTCCCTGCGGGCCTTGGCCCGCATACCGCCCACCAGGAGCGCCACACGCATTCCGGCCGGCTGCAGGAACTCCTGCAGCGTGTCGTAATGCTGGCGCGCCAGGATTTCGGTGGGCGCCATGATGCAGCCCTGATAGCCGTGCTCAACAGCCTTGGCCAGGGCCAAGGCACTGAGCACGGTCTTACCGCTGCCCACGTCGCCCTGCAGAATGCGGTGCATGGGCTGTGCCTTTTCCATGTCGGCGCTGATTTCCTGCCACGCCTTTTCCTGCTGCTCTGTGAGGGTAAAGGGTAAATGCGCTAGGATTTGCTTGATTTTCTCCCCATTGGGACCGTGCTGAATGCCCTGGCGCTGGTCGTGGTTTTGCTGGCGGTAGGATAAAAGGCCGCACTGCAAAAGGAAGAGCTCTTCAAAAATAAAGCGTCTTTTGGCCTCATTGAGGGCCTGCCAGCTGGTGGGAAAGTGCATATTCTTTAGTGCCGTCAAGCGATCCGGCAAATGACATTTTTCCACAATGGACTTAGGCAAGCTTTCCGGCAGCTCCTCCTCAGCCAGGGTCAGGGCTTGGCGCATCCATTTGCGCAAATTGAGCTGGGTTAAGCCGCCGCTTAGGGCGTACACGGGCAGTATCTCCGGCTTAAGCTCCTCGCCCTCCTCGATAATCTGGATGGTGAGCTCGGAGACGGTGCGACTGGTCTTGCCGGGTCGCACCTTGCCCATAATCAAAAGCTCCATGCCGGGACGCAGCTTTTGGGCGCTGTAGCGCTGGTTCATAAAAAAGTACAGGGAGGCATAGGCCGTCTCATCCCGCACCGTGACCACCGTATAATGCTTGCCGTGGGCACCCATGCCGTTGCGCAGATTATAGACGCTAGCCTTAAAAAGCTGGCGGGAGCCGTCCATTTTGAGCTCGTTAATCTTTTTTAAATTGCCATAATCCAGATAGGCCTCCTGGCGCGGATAGTACTCCAGCAGGTCACCCACGGTGAAAATGCCGGCGCTAGCTAGCTCTGCCGCCTTTTTGGGGCCTATACCCTTTAAAAATGTCACTGGTTCCTGCCACCACATCTCAAAAACCTACCTTAGTCCTTAGTATAAGCAGTATTTAGTATAATCTTGAAATTTTGCTTGCTTTTCTGTGTTCTTTGTGGTATGATACTCATGTTAAATTTGAATGTGCCTTATGCCTTAATCACGCTTAAGGAGGTGGGAAATTATGGCATCTATCTGCGAAATCTGCGGTAAAGGAAAACTGTCTGGCAACAATGTCAGCCACTCCAATAGACACACCAAACGTGCTTGGAGCCCGAATATTCAACAAGTAAGAGCAGTTGTTGATGGTTCTGTAAAACGTGTAAATGTTTGCACCCGTTGCCTGCGCTCCGGTAAAGTTAACCGCGCTATCTAATCTTCGGATTTAAAAAGAAGCCAAATACCTTTCGGTATTTGGTTTCTTTTTTTGCCATTTTTACTTAATTTTGAAGCCACATTCGGGACAGAATTTGGACAGGGAAGAAATCTTGGCACTGCAGCTGGGACAGAGAATAAAGGCTCTGAACTCACGCAGCTTTTTCTCGAAAAGCTCGTAGAACAAATTTACCTCTTTGTCCTCGCGCTTCCAGCTATAAATCTGCAGGCGCTTGCCCGTGGAGTCCATAATTACCTGCAGGGTATCCTCGTCCAGTTGCTGGAAGGCCACCTGCATGATTTTATTCTTGTTGTGAAAATGAATGACATTGTTTTCTTGGTCAATCTCATCCATAGTCACGCCCATCTCGTTAATGCTCAGCATAGCCAGCTGCCAAGCCGTGCCCAAGTCTAATTCATAAATACGGTTATCAAAGCATGCGCCCGCACCATCTATTCTCATAGTCATCCTCCAACTAAATAAATTTAAAAATTCATAAGCTCATTATACCACATTTCTCGCTTTTACACAGCAACAAATCTGTAAACAGCACATAAAATAGGCACGCCTCACTTAAGAAGCGTGCCCTTTGTATGTCTATTTTATTTTGCGTAGTCAACGGCGCGGGTTTCGCGGATGATGACCACCTTGATTTGGCCGGGATATTCCATCTCGGCTTCAATTTTTTTGGAAATATCGCGTGCCAACAGGATGGCAGAGGCATCGTCAATAACCTCGGGCTTAACCATAATGCGGATTTCGCGGCCTGCTTGCACAGCATAGCATTTTTCTACGCCGTTGAAGGACTCGGAAATCTCCTCCAGACGGGTCAAGCGCTTCAGGTAGCTTTCCAAAGTTTCCCGTCTAGCGCCGGGGCGAGCTGCGGAAACTGCATCGGCAGCGCTTACCAGCACTGCTTCCACGCTCTTGGGCTCCACATCACCATGATGGGCCAAAATAGCGTTGATAATTAAGTCGGACTCACGGAATTTTTTAGCGATTTCGCCGCCAATTTCCACGTGGGAGCCTTCCATTTCATGGTCAATAGCCTTGCCAATATCGTGCAAAAGACCTGCACGCTTAGCCAAAACCACATCCACGCCCAGCTCAGAGGCCATAACACCGGCCAGATTGGCTACCTCTACAGAATGGTTCAGCACATTCTGACCATAGCTGGTGCGATAGCGCAGACGGCCTAAAAGCTTAATGAGCTCAGGATGCAGGCCATGCACGCCCACAGCAAAGGTGGCTTGCTCGCCGGCTTCCTTAATCTTTTGCTCAACCTCTTTTTGAGCCTTCTCTACCATTTCCTCAATGCGGGACGGATGGATACGACCATCATTGATCAGCTTTTCTAGGGCAATGCGAGCAACCTCGCGGCGCACCGGGTCAAAGCCGGAAATAATCACTGCTTCAGGGGTGTCATCAATGATTAAATCGATACCGGTCAGAGTTTCCAGAGTGCGAATATTACGACCCTCACGGCCAATAATGCGACCCTTCATCTCGTCGTTGGGCAGGCCCACTACGGAGACGGTGGTCTCAGCCACATGGTCAGCAGCACAGCGTTGAATAGCAAGGGAGATAATCTCGCGAGCCTTCTTTTCAGCCTCATCCTTAGCCTGCTGCTCCAAATCCTTGATCAGCATAGCGGATTCGTGCTTAACCTCGTCCTCCAGAGAGGCCAGCAGCTCCTGCTTCGCCTCGTCGCTGGTCAAGCCGGACAGGCGCTCCAGCTCAGCCTGCTGCTTAGCACACAGCTGGTCGGCACGCTCCTGGGCTGCATTCAAGCTTTGCTCCTTGCGGGCCAGCTTTTCCTCCTTGCGCTCAAAGGATTCAATCTTGCGGTCCAGATTTTCTTCCTTTTGCACCAGGCGGCGCTCCTGACGTTGCAGATCGCTGCGTCTATCTTTATTTTCGCGCTCCATTTCTGAGCGCAGACGATGGATTTCTTCCTTAGCCTCCATCATCATTTCCTTGCGTTTTGCCTCGCTAGTCTGTTCAGCCTCCTGCACAATGCGGATTGCTTGCTCTTCGGCGGTAGCAATCTTGCTTTCGGCCACGTTTTTGCGTACCAAATAGCCCACTGCACCACCTGCCAGACCAACTACTACGGCAGTACCTATAATTGCTAAAATCGTCCTCACCTCCTAGTTAATAAATTTTTTCAAGCTTTTTTTGCACAACAACAGCAGGCGCCTTCGCGTCTGCTATAAATGTCCTTATTCCATTGAATATAATCAATTAAATGTATAAAAATATAGCAATTAACCTATTAAAATTCAGAAACAGGGCAAAAAAGAAGGCAACACAGCGTGTCACCTTGTGTAATCCACTGATATAAGCACAATGGGACAATTCTATTGTAAATAAAATCTACAAAAATGTCAAGGATTTAACACTATATATCGGTGTTTACCTCTAATTTTTCCCATAAAACCTGCATATATCTAGCTGAAAAGCCACGGGACGCCAAAAAGCGCCCTGCGGCTGCATATATTTTCTTTTGGGCCAGCATTCTTTCCTGGGCGCTCATGTCTTCGCGCCGGGCCTGAGCCAGCTTAGCTTGGTTGCGCTGCTTAAAAAGCTCCGCCGCGTAGGCGGCGTGCTCTGCCTCCAGCTCCGGTGTAAAGCGAGCCATAATTTCCTGGCTTAGCTCCGGGCCAAGCCCCCGCTTCGCTAGCTCCGCCGCCAAATGCTGGCGTCCATAGCAGCGCTTGTTCAGCCAGCCCTCGTAAACGCGGCTGGCATATCTTGCGTCGTTGATTAAACTGTAATCCTCCAGCTTAGCCACAGCCGCCGCGGCCTGGGCCGCGTCGGCCCCTTTAAGCCGTAGCCTTTCCTGCATCCTTTGCTTGCTAAAATCCCTATAGGAAAGCAGATTAAGCGCGCAGTCGTAAGCCTCCTGCGCGCTAGCAAAGCCTTCTACCTTTGGACTTGTATCTTGCTCGCTCTTTATTTTAGAGCTCTTCTTTGAAGATCGGTTCCACATCATCTGCTCCAGCTGCATCAGCCTTCACATCGCCTTGACCCATGGTGGTAGCACGGATTTTAGCTTCAATATCCTTGGCAATATCAGGGTTCTCGCGCAGGAAGTCCTTGACCTTTTCCTTGCCTTGGCCCAAGCGAATATCGCCATAGGAATACCATGCACCACTCTTATTGATAATATCCAGCTCGGCACCAAGGTCTACAACGCAGCCCTCGTGGGAAATACCCTTGCCGTACATAATATCGAACTCGGCCTGCTTAAAGGGAGGCGCAACCTTGTTCTTGACAACCTTTACGCGGGTGCGGCTGCCGATCATATCGTTGCCATTTTTCAGGGTATCGATGCGACGTACATCCAGACGCACGGTGGAGTAGAATTTCAGAGCACGGCCACCGGTGGTAGTTTCGGGATTGCCAAACATCACGCCCACCTTTTCGCGGATTTGGTTGATGAAGATGGTAGCGCATTTGGATTTAGAAATAAGGCCGGTCAGCTTGCGCAGAGCCTGGCTCATTAAGCGTGCCTGCAGGCCCACATGGGAGTCGCCCATTTCGCCCTCGATCTCGGCGCGGGGTACCAGCGCAGCCACGGAGTCGATAACGATGATATCGATGGCACCACTGCGTACTAAAGCATCCGCAATTTCCAGAGCTTGCTCGCCGTTATCCGGCTGGGAAATCAAGAGATTATCTATATCAACACCCAAAGCACGGGCATAAACCGGGTCCAGGGCATGCTCAGCATCGATGAAGGCTGCATAGCCGCCCAGCTTTTGGGCCTCGGCAATCATGTGCAGGGCTACAGTAGTTTTACCGGAGGATTCAGGGCCATAGATTTCGATAACACGGCCGCGGGGA
This sequence comes from Phascolarctobacterium sp., assembly GCA_051866475.1. Classification (GTDB taxonomy): domain Bacteria; phylum Bacillota; class Negativicutes; order Acidaminococcales; family Acidaminococcaceae; genus Phascolarctobacterium_A. Next base: position 8,104 of record JBJDXC010000176.1, on the reverse strand, counting down.
ATGCCGCCTACGCCAAGGGCAATATCCAGGCTCAGGGCGCCGGTGGGAATAACCTCGATATTCATTTTAGCACTGGCTTCGCCTAATTTCATAATGCTGCCCTTACCAAAATCCTTCTCGATTTGGTGCATGGCCATATCTAAAGCTTTCTTTTTATCTGCATCCATTGTTCAAGCCTCCTGACTTTGTTTATCTTTTGATACAATTATACAAACAAAAGTTCCGATTGTCAAGAAAAATTTTAGTCTTATTTTTGCTCTAACAGGTCTTGGATTTCCTTTTGGGAAAAGGTGTAGGTGCTATTGCAGAACTGGCAGTGAGCCTCGGTGACCTCGTCCTGAGCCAGCTCCTCCAAGGATTTTTTATCCAAGCGGCCTAGTGCAGAGAGAATGGACTCGCGGCTGCAGCGGCATTTGAAGTGTACGGGCACGGTTTCCTTAATATCCACATCCAAATCCCGGCCCAAAATGCCGATAATGCGCTCCGGAGTGAAGCCTATTTCCAAAAGCTGGGTAATATACGGAGTTTTGTTCACGTTTTCTTCTAGCTTAGCCAGCACCTCATCGCTGCAGCCGGGCATGGCTTGGATGAAAAAGCCGCCGGCGGCTTCTACCTGGCCCTCCTTGTTCACCAGCACGCCCAGAGCAACGCTGCTGGGTGTTTGCTCAGAAACGTACAAGTATTTGGTAAGGTCACTTGCGATTTCGCCATCGGCCAGCTCGCAGTAGCCAGTGAAGGGCTCAGCGTTTTGCAGATAACGCGTCACTACGATGTTGCCCTGGCCGATGCCGGCACCCACATTGAGCTTGCCGTCCTCCCGCAGGGGGACGAAGGCGTCGGGATTTTCTACATAACCGCGCACGTTGGTGCCCTCGGCATCGGCCACTACGTCGCCCAAGGGTCCGTCGCCCTTGAGGCGCAGGCTGATGCGCTCGCCGTCCTTCATAGTGGCGGCGAGGAGCAGCGCGCCGTTCATGGCGCGGCCCAGGGCGGCGGCGGCCAGGTGCGAGCAGCCGTGCTTTTGCGCGGCCTCGCGCACTAAATTCGTGGTACACAAAGCATAAATACGCACACCGTCAGCGGTGGCCTTCGTTAAAACGTCTTCCATTATGCTCGCCTCTTTTTACATTGCCTTGAAGAGATTTACCATTTCCATGGCAGCCATTGCGCAGTCCACGCCCTTGTTACCGGCCTTGGTGCCAGCGCGCTCCACGGCCTGTTGAATGGTCTCGGTGGTCAGCACGCCAAAGGCCACGGGCACGCCGGTCTGCAGGCTCACCTGGGCAATACCCTTGGAGGCCTCAGCGCAGACATAGTCAAAGTGCGGGGTAGCGCCGCGAATAACGGTGCCAAGGCAAATAATGGCGTCATATTTGCCGCTTTCAGCCATCTTTTTGGCAGCCATGGGAATTTCAAAAGCGCCGGGCACCCAAGCCACAGTAATGTCCTCGTCAGCAGCCTCGTGGCGCAGCAGGCAATCCACGCAGCCACTCAACAATTTACTGGTGATGAACTCATTAAAACGAGCCACCACAATACCCATTTTCATGCCTCTAGCAGTTAATTTACCTTCTAATACGTTCATTATGTTAACCTCCAAACATTTGATTAATTAGTTTTCTACTTTTTGTTTTTTGATTTATAATTATAAAATCTACTGTCAGCACTACTTTGTGGAACAACAAATGTGCTATAATCACTATTCCCTTGATTAATTATTCCTTTTGAGTGCCGAATATATCATGATTATTATTCACTACACTTATTAATGACAGCCACAACCACAATCATGCAGCTTATGTCCCATCTTTTCCTCTTTAACGTCCAAATAATGTTCGTTAAATTCGTTAGGCTCCATGATGATAGGAACTCTATCGGTGATGGTGATGCCGTATCCACTTAAGCCAATTCTCTTCGCCGGATTATTCGTAATAAGGCGGATACTGGTAAGGCCTAGGTCCGACAAAATCTGCGCGCCTAAGCCATAATCACGCAAATCCGGCGCAAAGCCCAAACGCACATTGGCCTCAACCGTATCAAGGCCCGTGTCCTGCAACGCATAGGCGCGAATCTTATTGGCCAAGCCAATGCCGCGGCCCTCCTGACGCATATACACCACCGCGCCGCAGCCCTCCTTCTCAATCATGCGCAAGGCCGTAGCCAATTGGTCGCCACAGTCGCAGCGCAGGCTGCCAAAGGCGTCCCCCGTCAGGCACTCGCTGTGCACGCGCACCAAAACATCCTTCTTCCCTGCCACATCGCCCTTCACAATAGCCACATGACAAAGGTCGTCTAGGTCGTTTTCGTAGGCAATAATGCGGAAGGTGCCGTACTTAGAGGGCAATGCAGCCTCCGCCACACGGTGCACCATCTTCTCGTGGGACTTGCGATAAGCCACCAAATCTGCCACCGTAATGAACACTAAATCGTGCTTCTTGGCAAATTCGATTAAATCGGGGGTACGGGCCATGTGACCATCGTCATTCATAATCTCGCAGCAAATGCCCACAGGCTTTAGGCCCGCCAGCTTGCACAGGTCAACCGTAGTTTCGGTGTGACCGGTGCGTACCAAAACGCCACCCTCGCGGGAGCGCAGGGGGAACACGTGACCCGGACGACGGAAATCACCGGGCTGAGCGCCCTCCTCAGCGCATTTTTGCATAGTATAAGCGCGCTCATAGGCAGAAATACCGGTGGTGGTATCCACATGGTCGATGGAAACAGAGAACGCAGTTTCGTGATTATCCGTGTTCTTGCTCACCATGGCGCCAAATTGCAGCTTATCCATGATTTCCCCGGCTGCGGGCATGCAAATCAGGCCACGTGCCTCCTTAGCCATGAAATTAATGGCCTCGGGAGTACACAGCTCCGCTGCCATAATCAAATCGCCCTCGTTTTCCCGATCCTCATCATCGGTTACCAGCACCATTTTGCCGGCCTTAATGGCCGCAATAGCCTCTTCAATCGTATTATATTTAAAATCCATTCCTTTCACCTCACACAAAGCCGTTTTCAAGCAGTGTCTTCATATTTAAAGTGTCGCTTTTACCTTTTTGTTGTGCATGAGCACTGTTCCAAGTCAGCATGCGCTCCACATATTTACCTAGGATATCCGTTTCCAAATTCACGCTGTCCCCTACCTTTTTCAAGCCCAGAGTTGTTTCCTTGGCCGTATGGGGTATCAGCGACACGGAAAAGCTGGTATCCGTGACCTCCGTCACCGTCAAGCTAATGCCGTCAATGGCGATGCTGCCCTTTTTAATGATATATTTTAAAAGCTCAGGGGGAGCGCTAATGGTCACCACCACCGCAATCCCTTCGGGACGCTGCTCGGAAATAGTGCCCAGGCCCTCCACGTGGCCGCTGACGATATGCCCATCTAGACCGTCACACAGCCGTAGGGTGCGCTCCAAATTTACTCTGGAGCCCGGCTGCAGACTGCCTATATTAGTCAGGCGCACTGTCTCAGGCATCACATCGGCGGTGAAGCCACTGTCATCCATGCGCACCACCGTCAGGCAGGCTCCGTTCACAGCGACGCTGTCGCCAATCTTGAGATTATCGAGCACCTTCTTCGCACCCACCGTTAAATGATAGGAGTTGCCCTGCCGCGCCAGTCGCTGCACCGTGCCCAGCTCCGCCACCAAACCAGTAAACATTAGGCATCCTCCCTTCGTACTAAGCCAGTAACCATTAAGTCCTGGCCCAACAGCTTGTATTCAACCTCATCCAGCTGCCAGCTGTCTTCGATATAATCGCTGCCCACGCCACCAATAGGCGTAAAGCCCTGGCTGCCGCCAACGACCTTGGGCGCGATAAACGCGTACACTCTATCGCCATAGCCAGCGTCCTTGAAGGCACCCAGCACCGCACTACCGCCCTCTACCAAAAGGCTCGTAATGCCGCGTTGGGCTAGCACGGTTACCACTAAATCGATGGGTAGACGACCATTTTCTAGTGGCAAGCACACCACCTCCACATTGGGCAAAGCGGCTAGGGCTTCGCCCTTTACGGCGTCCGCTTCTAGGCTCGTAATAATTATCGTATCCGCTGCGGGATTGAGCACTGTCGCCATCAACGATACCCGCAGCTGGCTATCCAACACCACCCGCACCGGGTTTTTGCCCTGCACCATGCGGCAGGTCAGCTCCGGGTCGTCGGCCAGCACCGTGCCTATGCCCACTAAAATGGCGTCATGCTGCCGCCTGAGCCTGTGGGCAAAGGTTCTGGCCTCTTCGCCTGTAATCCACTTGCTATCGCCGGTGCGAGCAGCAATCTTGCCATCCAATGTCATGGCGTATTTTAACGTAATAAAGGGTCGCTCCTTGCTAATCCACGTGAAGAAGCGCTCGTTTAAGCGCAGCGCCTCTGCTTCGCAGACCCCGGTTACGACCTCAATACCCTGCAAACGCAGGTACTCCAGGCCTTGGCCTGCTACCTTAGGATTGGGGTCCGTACAGGCCACTACCACCCTTTTGATGCCCGCGCGCGCTAGGGCTACGCAGCAGGGGCCGGTGCGCCCATAGTGAGCGCAGGGCTCCAGGGTAACATAAGCTGTGGCACCACGGGCCAGATGCTTGGCCTCCGCCAAGGCATTCACCTCCGCGTGGGGCTCACCGGCCTTATGATGATAGCCCTCACCCACGATGTTGCCCTCGTCATCCACGATGACGCAGCCAACCATCGGGTTCGGGCTGGTGTTGCCCTCGGCCTGCAGCGCTAGCGCCAGCGCGCGCTGCATATACTGTTCATCCGTCACAATAATCACCTTCAAACTTCAAATTCGGAAGCTAAATTGCCCAAAGAAAAACCGCAACAGACCTAAGGAGCCCGTGCGGTTAGAAACAAATTAGCCACCTTTTCTCATCCAGACTATACTGTCGGTGCAGGAATTGCGCCTGCTCGTGCCCGAAGGCTCGCGGACTATACCGCCGGTAGGGAATTGCACCCTGCCCCAAAGGTTCACCTTATGAAGTTATTTTAATTATAGAGCTTTACTAGGGATTAGTCAAGCACTAGAATGTGGCGATTTTTAAAACTCTCTTTTAAAAGTATCTTTTAAAATTCCAGCTCAATGCTCACAGGACAATGGTCGCTGCCGAAAACATCATTGTGAATTTCTGCGCTCTTGACCTTATCCTTAATGCGCTCGGAGACCACGAAATAGTCAATACGCCAACCGGCGTTCTTCTCACGAGCCTTGAACATATAGCTCCACCAGCTGTACTTCACTTCCTCAGGATGCAGATAGCGGAAGGTATCCACGAAGCCTGCTGCCTTCAAAATGCGGAATTTTTCCCTTTCCTGATCTGTAAAGCCGGCGTTCATGCGGTTGGTTTTAGGATTCTTCAAGTCGATTTCCTCAGCTGCCACATTTAAGTCGCCGCACACAACCACTGGCTTCATAGCGTCCAGCTTTTGCAAATAGGCCAGGAAAACCTCCTCCCACTCCATGCGATAGTCCAAGCGCGCCAGCTCACGCTGGGAGTTAGGAGTGTACACAGTCACCAGGAAAAAGTCGGGATATTCCGCCGTAATCACCCGGCCCTCCTTATCGTGCTCCTCAATGCCCAGATCATAGGTCACATTTAAAGGCGCTTGCTTGGTGAAAATAGCGGTGCCGCTATAACCCTTCTTTTCGGCGCTGTTCCAATATTCCTCGTAGCCAGGGAAATCAAAGGTAGCTTGCTCCCGCTGCATTTTCGTTTCCTGCAGGCAAATCACGTCCGGGTCCGCCGCTGCCAAAAAATCTGCAAAGCCCTTATTCATGCAGGCTCTGAGGCCATTTACATTCCAAGAATATAGTTTCATAAGTCACCTCTTTATTTTTCTGCTGCCACCCTTACGGTCTCGTAAATCCAGCGAGCAGTGTCGTACAAATCGCTTTCCTTTAAGTATTCCTCGGTGGTATGCACATTGCTCATGCCCGTTGCCAAAAGTCCGCAGGGTAAGCCATAGCCACAGAGATAGTTGCCGTCGCTGCAGCCACCGGTGGTCTTGAGCTCCACCTTAAAGCCCAGTCTTTCGGCGGAACGCTTGGCTAGTTCAATGCAGGGATGGTCTTTAGAAAGCTCCACCGCAGGACAGCCCTCTACGACTTCAAACTCTACCTGACCCTTGCCCGCTTCCACAGTGTCCTTAATCAGGGCAATGGTATCGTCCTTCAGCTTCTCCAGCTTGGGCACGTTCAAGGAGCGCATGTCGATGACGAATTTGGCCTCAGGGCACACGATATTGGTGCCGATACCGGCGTTGAACACGCCAATGTTAAAGGTGGTTTCCTCGTCAATGCGACCGTAGGCGGGCAGCTTGCTGAGGGCCTCAGCAGCCAGCATAATGGCGTTCACGCCCTCCTCGGGAGCGATTCCCGCATGAGCAGCCTTGCCCTTCACAGTGACGTAAATATCGTACAGTTTGGGGGCAGCGTAGGTAATCTCGCCCATGCTGCCGCCGATATCCATGCAGTAGCCATAATCGGCCTTAATCCAAGATTTATCTAGATTAACCACGCCAAGGCAGCCAATTTCCTCGCTAATGGTGAAGAGCAATTGAATGTCGCCGTGAGCCACGCCGTCCTCCTTAAGGGCACGCACTGCCTCCAGCATACTGGCCACGCCCACCTTGTCGTCACCACCCAGGGTAGTAGTGCCATCGCTGTAGAGCACGCCGTCCTTGCGCACTACCTTGGTACCGGTGGTGGGTGCGACGGAATCCATGTGCGCTTCAAAAAGCAACGTGGGCGCATCGGGCACAGTGCCCTTCACATAGGCCCATACGTTGCCGCAGGTGCCACCGGTTTTTTCGTTGGCCTTGTCCATAACGGGCTCCAGGCCCAGCTCGCGCAGCTTGGCCATAATCAGCTCAGCCTCAGCCTTCTCGTCCTTGCTAGGGCAGGGCACGCTGACCAGCTCGATAAATTCGTTCAACAGTCTATTTTCATTAATCATTTACAACACCTTCTATTTATCTTCAACTACAAGCTTGAGCACGTCGGGGCGCGCATAATGGCCACAGGCATCAAACTCCATGCGGCTGGCAGGCACCTTGTCCATGTCTAAATCCGCATAAATAATTTCTTCCCTGTCCCACACGGGCTCCGTTACATAATGACCATGGGGATCAATAATACAGCTGCCACCGCGGCAAACGATATCGGGCAGCTTAGCGATTTCCTCGCTGGCATTTAAGTCCGCAGGATACATTTCCCGCGTGAAAAATTGGTCGCAATTAATATAATAGCAGCGACCTTCCAAGGCAATATGCTGAATCGTGGCCTGCCATTCCGGGTTATCATTAGTATTGCAGGAAATCAAAAGGGTTACGCCCTTTTCATAGAGCGCAACACGAGCCAGGGGCATGTAGCTTTCCCAGCAAATAAGATTGCCAATGGGACCCCAGGGACTTGCTACCACCGGGAAATAGTGCTTATCCGCATCGCCCCAGACCACACGCTCTGCGCCCGTGGGCTTGAGCTTGCGGTGCAGGGCAGCGATGCTGCCATCGGGAGCGAAGATAATATTGCTATTATACAGCGTTCCACTCACCGCATCCCGCTCGGACACGCCGATGCTCACATAAGCCTTGGCCTTTTTGGCCGCCTTGCCCAGCACCTCTGTTTCCTTGCCAGGAACCACAATGGAGCCATCGTAGTAGCGCTTCCAGTCCTCGCGGCCCGGCTCCTTACGGCTGCCCACCGTAAAGCCGAAGGTCATGCCAAAGGGGTAGCAGGGAACAACCAGCTCCGGCAGCACAATTAAATCGGCCTTGCCCTTGCCGGCCTCCTTAATCAGCTCCACACATTTTTTCAGGGTCGCTTCTTTATCAAACAGCACCGGCGCCATTTGCACAACGGCCACGCGGCAGTTTTTCTTTAAATCTTGCATCAAAAATCCCTCCACAATGCATTGCAAAAAATGATACAAAATGATTATATCACTTTTTGCAATGTTTGAGGAGGGGAAATTTCATAAGGATAGTAGGTATTTAGCTTGGAGTTACTAAAGCTTGAAAACTAAACAAAAAGAACCGCCATATTTAGCGGTTCTTGAGCTTGCAATTTGGTCGGGGCGGCGAGATTCGAACTCACGGCCTCTTGTACCCGAAA
>JBJDXC010000175.1:0-36182 GCA_051866475.1 Phascolarctobacterium sp. | reverse complement strand
AGCCATCCTTATAGGTAGCTAATTGGCCTTGGCCAAAGCATTGGATTTCTACACGACCTTGAGTTTTGTCCTTAATACGACCAGCAACCAATTCCATGGATTTGTAGAGCTGTTCATCAGGAGAGAAAACGTGGCTTAATTTCAGCACGATTTTCTTATCAGCAGCTGCTTTTTTGTCGTCCTTTTTGTCGCCGCCGCAGCCTGCCAGCGCCAGCATCATAACTGCCATCAGAAGTAACGCAATTATTTTTTTCATATGAATCCTCCTCAACTTCCTTGTTGAATAGTGATGTAATATTTACGGAGTGCGCCTCCGCATTTCCCACCTTACATCTTAGCAGAGCTTCACAAAATTGTCAATAATTTCAATTTCTTTACTCGAAAACGTCTTTTATCAAAAGACATTCGGTGCGATTTAAACTCCTACCGCGAAACGCGGTAGGAAACAAATGTTTATTTATGTGTCCCTTTAGCTTGCTCTAGTTATCGTGGCCTTGAATTTAAGGACAATAGCCATAATAAGACTCAGCACGAAGCAGGCGCTGAAAAAGTACAGGGTGATGCTATAGCTGTGGGTGCGCTCGTAGAGCTGGCTCAAAAGCAAAGGACCAGCGATACCAGCCAAGCCCCAAGCAGTAAGGATGCGTCCATGGATGGCGCTGAGCTGCTTAGTGCCATAAATATCACTTAAATAAGCGGGCATGCAGGAGAAGCCACCGCCGTAGCAGGTGATGATGATAAATATCAAGGCTTGGAACATAAAGCTATCCGTTACTCCTGCCAAAAGGTAAAAAGCCACGATTTCGATGGCGAAAAAAGCAATATAAGTATTACGGCGACCGATGTAGTCGGAAATGGTGGACCACACGATGCGGCCACCGCCGTTCAAAAGGCCGATAATGCCCACCATGGAGGCAGCGGCCATGGGCGACATGTGGATAACCTCCTGGGCCATGGGAGAAGCCACCGCCAACAGGCCGATGCCGCAGGTGATATTGGTAAAGAAAACCCACCACAAGGCGTAAAACTGCCAGGTGCCCATGGCTTCCTTGCATGTATATTGCTTGGGTTGATTAGCGTCTATGTGCACCTTGTGGGTACCGCGACTGGTTACAGGGGCGGTTTTGGGCGGCTCCAAATAGAGGGCGGAGCACACCATGACTACAACGTAAGCGCAGCCCATGATGACAAAATTTTGCACCAGACCATAGGAAGCAATCAAAAGCTGCATTACAGGGCCGGCGACCAGGCTGGCGAAGCCAAAGCCCATAATAGCAAGGCCCGTGGCTAGGCCCCTATTGTTGGGGAACCATTTGACCAGGGTAGAAACGGGCGTGATATAGCCAGTGCCTAAGCCGATGCCACCGATAACGCCGTAGAACAAATACAAGAGCGTCAGGCTGTGCTGGTGTAAGGCGTAGGCCGTGCCCAGCATGCCGCTGCCGAAGAAGGCGGCAGCGATGAGGCCACTCTTGCGGGGGCCGAAGCGCTCCACATAGGTGCCCAAAAAGCCTGCGGAAGTACCTAAAAAAAGTATGGCCAAGCTAAAGGTCCAGGTGACCTGCTGGAGAGTAAAGCCCATGGCCTCCATAATGGGGCGAGTAAGGACGCTCCAAGCGTAGACGGAACCGATGGAAATGTGGATGCCGATAGCTGCTAGAACGATGAGCCATCTGTTTTTGGTTTGCTGCATTGTGATTACCTCTTTTCCTAAGCGAATGTGAAAACAAAAAGCAGCGTACGTCCAGACTTTTTCATAGTGCACATTTCTCCATAAGCAGAAATATGCAAGCAACAAAAAAGTCTGGGCAGCAGCTGCTTGCCCAGACGGTCGGCCATCTCACAATACAGTCCACGTGGTAAACTCCACTCATCCGTCAGGAGCTGTATTGCTGTTTTTAAGTTATGCTTATATTATACATTAATTCTCATAAAAGTCAAGATGGTGTGGCAAAAAAACCGCCACACCACAATATCTTGTATTAAATATTTTTGACACCACAAGCTTACAGCTTTTCGAAGTCTTTTTTGGAGGGATTGAGGGGCATAGCTCCCTTACCGCAGGAGCCACAGCCTACGATTTTGCCCTTTTCATTGGCGCTGGAGGTAATTTTATAGGCTAAATAACCAGCCCCTACCACGATAATTGCCACTATAATATAGGTCATCTGCAATCACTCTCCTCTTTCTAATTCCGGCTGCTTATTGCTTTTGCTGACAGCATTTAGGCAGCTTTTTCAGCTTCGGCGTTTTGATTTCAGTGCAATGACAGCAGCCCTTGTTACCGGCATCACAGCCGATACAGCCACCTCGCTTATGGGTATGCCAAACCTGCTTGGCTGCCACATATACAGCACCAATCACCAGTAACGCAACAATCCAGGTTGCCATAAATTACACCTCGTTTCTATTATAAAGCATTAAGCTTCCACGCTCAAGACATTTTTACCGCCTTTTTTAGCAGGACGCAGGAGCAGATAGATAAAGCCCACGACAAAGGCTACAGCCACAGCAGTGCCGGCGTCAAAGGCTTCGCCGCCTACCATAACGCGACCTAGCTGGTACATTACCAAGCATACGCTATAGGCATACAGATTTTGGAAGAGAATGGTAGCAATGGTCCACTTTTTGCTGTTCATTTCCTGACCCATAGTAGAGATTGCTGCCAAGCAAGGAGAATCCAACAGATTGAATACCAGGAAGGTAAAGGCTGCCACTGCATTGGGGAACATTGCCATAACCGCTTTCCACAGATCTGGCTCTTCCTCGGTAGCCTCAGCCAAGCCTACCAAAATTGCCATGGTGCTGACGATAGCCTCCTTAGCTACAAAGCCGGAGAAGGCTGCAGCCACGGCCTGCCAGCTAGCAAAGCCCAGTGGAGCAAAAATCGGTGCCAAGCCATTGCCGATAACAGCGATAAAGCTTTGCTCAGTTTCCTCCACCAGCTCCAGACTACCATCCACCATACCAAAGCTAGCTAAGAACCACATAGCTACGCAGCACAGGAAAATAACGGTACCGGCCTTTTTCAAGAAGCCTGCTACGCGTTCCCAGGTGTGCAGGAAGAGGTTCTTTGCAGCAGGGAAGTGATAAGGAGGCAGCTCCATAACGAAGGGAGCAGGGTCCCCTGCGAAAAGCTCGCTCTTTTTCAGGATGATGCAGGAGGTAACCACAGCGAAGAAGCCAATGAAGTACATCAAGGGAGCCATGTACCAATCACCGCCCATGATGGCACCGCTGAGTAACGCGATAACCGGCAGCTTGGCGCTGCAGGGGATGAAGGTGGTGGTCATAATGGTCAAGCGGCGATCCTTTTCGTTTTCGATGGTACGGCTAGCCATAATACCGGGCACGCCGCAGCCGGAGGAAATCAAAAGAGGAATGAAGCTCTTACCGCTCATGCCAAACTGACGGAAAAATCTATCCATGATGAAGGCTACACGAGCCATATAACCGCAGTCCTCCAAGAAGCTCAAAAGCAGGAAGACGATGGCCATTTGCGGCGCAAAGCCCAAGGGTGCGCCGATACCACCGATAATACCGTCAACGACCAGAGAAACCAGCCAATCCTCAGTACCCGCAGCCTCAAGCTTTTCCTGTACCCAGGGCTGAATCCATTCGCCAAACAGGGTATCGTTGGTGAAGTCCGTCACGATAGTACCCAAGGAGTCGATGGCAATATAGTAAACAAGGAACATTACTGCTGCGAAAATGGGCAGTGCCAAGAAGCGATTAGTCACAATGCGGTCGATTTTATCGGAGGTGGTGAGGCCTACTTGACCTTTAACAACGGCTGCTGCCTTCACCTTGGCAATATAATTATAGCGTTCATTGGTGATAATGCTTTCGCTATCATCATCAAGCTGCTCCTCGCACATCATAATGATCTCGTCCACACGTGCCTTCTCACCCTCGGAAAGGTTCAGAGCAGCCATGATTTTGGCATCGCGCTCGAAGATTTTTACAGACAAGAAACGCTTACTGGGCCCCTCAATCTTGCTGCCCACTGCCTTTTCAATGGACTTTAAAGCCGCCTCTACCTCATCGGAGAAGCGCAGATAGTTGGGTGCACTACCCCTAGCAGCAGCCATAGCAGCCTCCGCTGCCTGCTTCACACCCTCTCCACGCAGGGCAGAGGTTTCTATAATAGCGCAGCCCAGCTCCTTCTGCAGGCGCTCGATGTTCAAAAGGTCACCATTCTTGCGCACAATATCCATCATATTCATGGCAATGGCAACGGGAATACCCATCTCTAGCACCTGAGTGGTGAGGTATAAATTACGTTCAATATTGGAGCCATCCACCAGATTTAAAATGGCATCAACATCGTTGTCCAGCAGGTAATTACGGGAAATAACCTCCTCCAAGGTATAAGGAGAAAGGGAGTAAATACCGGGCAGGTCAGTAATAATCACATCATCGTGACCTTTGAGGCGTCCTTCCTTTTTCTCTACAGTAACGCCAGGCCAGTTGCCCACATATTGCTTGGAGCCGGTGAGCTCGTTAAACATGGTAGTTTTGCCGCAGTTGGGATTACCAACCAGAGCAATTTTGGTTTCCTTCATCACTAACCTCCCTTTACTCTACTAAAATGCTTTCTGCTTCTGCCTTGCGCAGACTCAGCTCATAACCACGCACAGTGACCTCCATGGGGTCACCCAAGGGAGCAACCTTGCGCACATAAATTTCCACGCCCTTGGTCACACCCATATCCATAATACGACGCTTTAACGCGCCCTCTCCAGTCAACCTTTTCACGATAGCCTTTTCGCCCACAGCGACATCCTTTAGTGTTTTCATAGCGCCCTCCTTAAACACAATGAACAATGCACTTAAATCATAATCTTGCCAGCCATTGCCTTACTTAAAGCAACGCGGGCATCCTTCACATTCACAATTAAATTACCGGCAAACTCGCTTACTACAGTGATAGCTGCGCCCTCCACAAAGCCCATGCTCTCTAAAAAGCGCTTTGTTTCACCCTTACCACGCACTGCTATGATTTTGTTTTCCTCGCCCACACGGGCCAATAGTAAAGGCATCATATTCCCTCCACACCTTTCTTGTAAGCTTATGCTAACTATAGGGTAAAAATATACGTAGTTAGATTATCCTAACTACGTATTATAGTTTACATATGATTTAGATGATTGTCAAGCAATTTTTGTGAAATGTTTATGCTAATTTTGCTATTAGGTTAGCTTATGATTACTCAAGTAATATTGACAAAAGCACAGGCACCAAGAGGGACAAAAGTAAGCCGTTGATAAAGGCAAACATGCCCGCCTGCATACCTGCTCCACGGATGACCAAGGGCAAGAGCGAGTCCATGGTACCGGCACCACCGGGCGCAATGGACATAAGCTTGTTCCAGCGAGCGAACAAAGGAATTAACACAAAGGAGGAAACCTCCCGCAGCATATTGGCCAAAAAGGCCACTGCTCCCAGCTCCGTGCTATACATAGTGCTTATAACAACGGAGGAAAGGCTGTACCAGCCTAGGCCAGAGCCTACCAAAATAGAGTCATAAACTGATAAGCCCGTGAAAAAATGACTTACATAGGCTCCGCCAAGGCTGCCGATAACTACGCCCGCGGGCAGGGCCAGCGCTAAGGCCAAATTTTTAGGCGTGCAAATCTGCTTAAGCAAGCGACGATTACTGCCGATTTCAATACCGGCTACAAAGCCCATAAAATCCAGCGCTGCCATAAGGGTATCATCCAATAGGGGCTTAATCGATATATCTAAAAAGGCATAGCCTAATACCATACCTATGACAATTGTTCCTAATAAAGCACAAACCATACTCTAAACTCCATTTCAACGCACATTATCAAAAGTCCCTACTACTCATTTTCCAATCATCTAAGCAGTCTATTCTACCTCATTTTCCTCATCAAAATGGGGTGCCAATACCTTGGTAATCACATAAAATAACAGCATGGAGCCTAAAATAGCGCTGCTGCCTAAAAGAAAGGCTTGCTTGCCCAGCACCGGAATTTTATCCAGCATCTCCCTGTCACAGCCGATTTTTGCTCCCAGGCAGAGCAAAATAATAAAAAGGCAAACTGTGGACACACGGTTAAGCCACAGCTTGGTTCTATAATTAAACACATCCAGCCAGCCCAGCAGAATGCCGGCTGTGATGGCACAAATAATAATCGTCATTCAAAAGCCCCCTTTATGTTAGCTATCTTTATATTATACCCCATGGCAAGCGCTTTGCGAAATGATAATTTTACCCAAAAGCAAAACCCTCGTGGCCGCTGCCACGAGGGTTAAATAAGTATAAGCGCGTTTTTTACTCTTCAGGTTCGTAAACGGACAAAGCTTCAAGAGCTAAAGCATAGCCTGCAAAGCCCAAGCCGCAAATCTGGCCCACGCAGCCAGCCACAGTCACGGAATGATGACGGAACTCTTCACGCTTATGAATATTGCTGATGTGTACCTCAATAGCAGGAATATTCACTGCCTTGAGAGCATCTAAAATAGCCACGCTGTAATGAGTAAAGGCTGCCGGATTAATGACAATGCCATCAAACTGGCCGTAGGCCTTTTGGATGGCGGTGACGATATCGCCCTCGTAATTGCTTTGCAGCAGCTCCACCTCCACGCCCAAGCGTGCAGCCGCAGAGCGGATGTAAGCACACAGGCTCTCATAATCGCGACGGCCATAAATGGCCTTTTCGCGAGTGCCCAGCATATTAATATTGGGTCCATTTAAAACTAAAATTCTTCGCATAACAAAACACCCTCATTCTATAGCTTGCTTAGCATAGGCCTCCAGCGCCGCTAGAGTCCTGCCAAAATCGCCGCTATTAGTAATAATTTTATCCGCATACTTACGATATAAGTCAATGCGCTCCTCGTAGAGCTTAAAGATGCGCTGCTTGTCCGCTGCCAAGAGCGGACGGGCATCGCCCTCAATATTGCCCAAAATTTGCTCGGGCTTGCGGTCTAAAAAGACCACCACGCCCCTGCGCTTCATGAGCTCCATATTCTCGGCCCGCTTCACAGCGCCACCGCCGGTGGCGATAACAGCGTCCTCCAGCTCCGCCAGAAAGGCAAGCGTGCGCGTCTCAGCAGCCCTAAAAGCATCTTCGCTTTCAGCGAAGAAATCCTTGATGGTCCGCTGCTCCCGCTGCTCCAAAACCTCATCGGCATCGTAAAACTTACGTCCCAAGCGCTTGGCCAAGCGCTTGCCAAAGGTGCTCTTGCCACAGC
Organism: Phascolarctobacterium sp.; assembly: GCA_051866475.1. Taxonomy (GTDB): domain Bacteria; phylum Bacillota; class Negativicutes; order Acidaminococcales; family Acidaminococcaceae; genus Phascolarctobacterium_A. Next base: position 28,958 of record JBJDXC010000175.1, on the reverse strand, counting down.
CGGGCATGCCAATCAAAACAATATTTTTCATAGCTTTTTCTCCAGCTCCCGCATAATGCGCACGATAAGCTCGCTCTCATAGCGCTCGCCCTGCCAAATCTCTTGGGCGGCCACGGCCTGAGCCACCAGCATAAAGAGACCATTCACGGCCTTGTTACCGGCCTCGGCCGCCTGCTTCAAGAACAGCGTTTGGGCCGGATTATAAATCAAATCCACACTGGCATCAAAGGCAAAGCTTACCTCGGAGCTTACCGGAGAGGCATCCACCTTGGGAAACATGCCCACGGGAGTGCAGTTTACCAGCAGATCACCCTGCAGAGCATCCAGTCTTGCATAGTCGATAACCTTAATCTTAGGATTGATTTTCGCAAAATGGGAGTCCACCTTAAACACATCACGGGTTACCAGATAGAGCTTAGCACATTTTTTATCGGACAGATATTTCACTACCGCGCGGGCAGCTCCTCCGGTACCCAGCACGGCGCAGACCTTGCCTGCGACCTTAATATCGTTATACTCCAGCATGCGACCAAAGCCAAAATAGTCCGTATTATAGCCAAACGCGCCCTCAGGAGTAAATTTAATCGTATTTACAGCGCCGATGGCTGCCGCCTCCGGCGCAATTTTATCCAACAAGGGCATCACATGCAGCTTATGAGGAATGGTCACATTAGTACCTACAAAGCCCTGACGCAACCTGCCCATGAGCTCCGGCAGTGCCTCCAGCTCCGTTTCCAAGAGCTCGTAGCTGCCAGTTTTACCTGTATACTCAAAGAATAATTGGTGAATAGCAGGGGACAGACTATGCCCCAGCTTACCACCGATTAAGCCAAATTTATTATCTACGCACATAGCCTACTCCTTCTTTTCGTAAGCACGGTAATTGCCCAGCACCTTCACATAGGTACTCTTAGCACGCACCTCTTCCATCACATCAGCCACCAGCGGGTCGGACATATTGCCGGTAACATCAATGTAGAAAAAGTATTCCCAGGACTTGCCCACCATGGGACGGGATTCCAAATTCATCAGGTTCAAGCCAGTGTGATAGAAGCTGGCCAGCATTTTATACAGGGAGCCGGTTTCGTGCTTTACAGCCACAATCAAAGTAATCTTGTTGGCGTTGGGAATGATTTCCGGCTTTTGGGCAATAATGATGAAGCGGGTATAGTTATTGCTGTTGCTATTGATGGCAGGAGCAATAATCTTCAAATTGTATAAATCAGCAGCAGCCTTGCCTGCAATAGCACCCAAGGTAATATCCTGCTTTTCGGCAACCTCTTCCGCACTCTTGGAGGTACTAAAGAAAGGAACCTGCTCCATTTGGGGATAATCCTTGAAGAAATCCTTACTTTGCTTAAAGCCTTGGGGATGGGAATAAACAGTTTTAATGGTCTGCAAGGACGCACCCTCACAGCCTAGCAAATTTTGCTCAATCTTGACGCACTGCTCGCCCACAATATAGCAGTCATACTGACGCAGCAGGTCGTAAACCTCGGTAATGCCGCCGGTGGAGCTGTTTTCAATGGGTAGCACAGCGTAGTCCATGACGCCATCGGAAATGCTGGTAATAACCTCTTCAAAGGTATTGTAGTGATGGCGATTGAACTTGCGTCCGCGGAAATAATCCTCCAATGCCTGATGGGTGAAGGAGCCCGCAGGGCCAAAGCAGGCCACCTCAAAGGTTCTATCGGAGGGCTCTGCTAAAGCAGTTTCCTCCAGCACACAGGCTTGGTCGATAATCCCGCGCATAATATTTTTTACAGCGATGGAATAATCCTTGTTCTCCAATAGGCTGGCCACCTTGGCAATAACCTTAGCCTCACGATTTTTATCCTTTACAGGCATGCCCTTGGATTTTTTATAGGCGGCTACCTGCATTACCAGCTGCAGGCGTTTTTCCAAAACCTCCGCCAATTGGCTGTCGGCCTTGTCTATTTCCTTGCGAATTAATTCTAAATCCAGTTCCTGCATTTTATTTCTCCCATTTCTTTGCTTCGATTAATAAATCCCACAGCGTCCAAGCAGTGACAGCCTCGATAACGGGCACGGCACGCTGTACAATGCAGGGGTCATGGCGACCTACAATGGTCAGCGTAGTGTCGTTTTGCTCCGCAAGGCTCACCGTTTTTTGCTCACGGGAAATGGAGGGGGTGGGCTTCATGGCTACTCTGAAGAGTAAGGGCATACCATTGGTAATGCCGCCGGTGATACCACCATTGTGGTTAGTATAGCAGCGCACCTTGCCATCCTCATAATGCATTTGGTCGTTGGCCTCAGCACCGGTGAGCTTGGCAAAACCAAAGCCCTCGCCGAACTCGATGCCCTTCACCGCGGGCACGGAAAAGAGGATTTGGCTGAGGCGACTTTCCACAGAGTCGAAATAGGGAGCGCCTAGACCAGCCGGCAAATTTATGGCCATGAGCTCGATGACACCGCCCACGCTGTTGAGCACGCCCTTAGCGGTGAGAATACAGTTTTGCATGTGCGCGCCAATGGCGTCGTCTAAAACCGGAAAGGACTTGCTATGGATGGCCTTTAAGGTAGCCTCGCTCTCGCCCAAGGGGTTAAAGCTAGGCTCCATGATATCATGAATGCGCAAAATGTGGGCACCCACGGTGATGCCGTATTGGGCGAGAGCTTGCTTGGCCACCGCGCCGGCGAACACGAGGGGCGCCGTCAGGCGCGCACTAAAGTGCCCGCCGCCGCGGTAATCGTTGTAGCCCTGATAGCGCACGTTCCCGGCGTAATCGCCGTGGCCCGGGCGCATTTTGTCCTTGAGGATGCTGTAGTCCTTGGAGTGCTGGTCGCTGTTGGCGATGCGGGCACACAGAGGTGTGCCCGTGGTGTAGCCGTTGAAGAAGCCACTCTGGATTTCCACAGTGTCACTTTCCTTGCGCGCTGTAGTCAGCGCGCTCTGCCCGGGGGCGCGACGCGCCATTTCGGCGGCGATAGCCGCCTCGTCCAAGGCAAGGCCCGGCGGCAGTCCGTCCAGGACGACGCCGACGGCCTTGCCGTGGGACTCGCCGTAAATCGACATTTTAATGTTCAAGCCATAAATTCCGCTCATTTTACTTCCTCCACTAGGCCGCCCACGCTTTTGTAATCCTCCCAGAAGGTGGGATAGGATTTAGCAACGCTTTCTGCGCCGGTCAAAATTATGGGCTCCTGGCATTTTTGCGCTGCGATGGCAAGGCTCATAGCAATGCGATGGTCGTTCCATGCGTCCACTGTTACGCCTCCTTTAAGGCCTTCCGGCTTACCTATAATAGTAAGGCCCTCAGGCTCCTCCGTAATAGCTGCGCCCATTTTATTTAACTCGCTGGTCATGGCTGCCAAGCGATCACATTCCTTGATACGCAGACGACCAGCGTTAATTATCTTCGTCGTTCCCTCGCTGACAGTTGCCAAAGCCGTCAGCACGGGGATAATATCGGGACAGTTAGCTGCGTCAATCACTGTCGCTTTGGTTGCGCCGCCAGTCACAGTAACGCTGTTAGCGTCCTGCTTAAGGGCAGCACCCATGCGCTCCATGATATTTACCACAGCTTGGTCGCCCTGCAGGGAGTTCACGTTCACGCCCTCACAGGTGATGCTTGTACCAAGGCTACCGCCCACGGTCCAAAAGGCTGCCTGGGACCAATCGCCCTCAACTTGGCTATCCTGGGCCTGATAGCGCTGCTTGCCCTTGACTAAATAACGACGATGCTGTCCGCCCTCATTTTCAATCTTAATGCCAAATTTGGCCAAGCAATTGATGGTCATATCCACATAAGCGCTGGACTCCAGGGGCGAGGTGATTTCGATAACAGAGTCCCCGCTTAAAAGGGGCAGCACAAAGAGCAAGCCACTGACAAACTGGCTGCTCACATCACCGGGCAGCTTGTAGGTGCCAGGAGTAAGACGACCATTCACGGTCACAGGCAAATTGCCGTTATCGTTAAAGTATTGAATAAATTTTTTGTCAAATATATCGTAATAAGCCTGCAAGGGACGGCTCACCAGCTTGCCATGGCCCGTAAAGGTCAGTGGGCAGTTGAGGTTGGCGCCCAAGGGCAGGAAAAACCGCAGCGTGGAGCCGCTTTCGCCGCAATCCACACTGTCGGCAGCGGCCATGGGATGACCGGTACCGGAGATTTGCAAAGCCTTGCGACCTTCAATCATGCTGGGAATTTCATCCACAGCCACATTGATAGCCTTCAGGCAGCGCATGGTGGCTTCTATATCCTTGGACATGCTGATATTATCAATAATGCTAGTGCCACAAGCAAGGCCAGCACAAATAATTTGTCTATGCCCCATGCTTTTAGAGGAGGGAGCTACAACAGTGCCCTGTAATTTAGTTGGAAATATCTTTAATGTCGTCATAATCCCTACCCCAAATACTCCGGCACCTGCTGCCAATTGAGCTTTAGTAAGTCGCCCTCGCCAAGAGCTCGCAGGATGATAATAGTAATGCTATTGCCATTCTTCTTTTTATCGCGGGCCATGGTAGCCAAGAGCTCGCTCTTGGCTACGCCTGCATCCGTCGGCAAATTATATTTTTCTAAAACGCTCTTAATGCGCTCCGCTGTGCCGCTAGGAGTTAAGCCCAATGCTTCCGTGCGCGCTGTGAGCTGGTACATACCAATGGCCACGCCCTCACCGTGGGTAAAGCCGCTGTAGCCAAAATGCTGCTCCACGGCGTGGCCCAGAGTATGACCAAAGTTCAGCAGCATGCGTAGGCCTGTGTCGAACTCATCCTGCTCCACAATGCGCGCCTTAATTGCGCAGCAAATAGCTACAATATCGTCGATATTGGCTAAAAGCTCGGCATCGTCGGCGAAGCCGGCGATTTTCTCGAGCAAGGCTGCATCCTTGATGCAGCCGTATTTAATCGCTTCGGCCAAGCCGTCATGTAAAAAGCGAGTGGACAGGGTTGCTAGCAAGTCCGTGTCGATGAACACGGCTTTAGGCTGATAAAAAGCGCCGGCCAAATTCTTGCCCGCCGCCAAATCCACAGCCACCTTACCGCCAACACTGCTGTCGATTTGGGCCAGCAAGGATGTGGGCACCTGCACAAAGGCCACCCCACGCATAAAGCTGGCTGCCGCAAAGCCGCCCAAATCGCCTACCACGCCGCCGCCCAAGGTCAGCACCACGTCACTGCGAGTGAGTCCCCCTTGGGCTAGCTGCTCCAGCACACCACTGAGCACAGTCATATTCTTACTCTGCTCCCCGGCCTCGATAACCACCTTCACAACCCCAAGGCCCGCAGCCTCCAAGCTCTTTTCCAGCTTGTCCCCATAAAGCGGTGCCACGTTGGTGTCGCTGATAATCGCTGCCTTGCGCGCCTTGGGCAGCAGCTGTGCTACCTTAGGGCCGATTTGAGGCAGCAAGCCTGCCTCAATTTCAATATCATAAGCATGAGCTCCTAAATCCACATGGATAGTCCGCATTAATAAAGCTCCTTTCGCCGAGCAGCCGAGGTACGCATGAGCTCCTTCATGGTCTCACCGTCACCGGCCCGCAGCGCTCTGCGCCACAGCTCCAGCTGCTCCATATATTTATCAATTTCGTCCGCTACCTTGTCCTTATTGGCCATGAACAAGGCACACCACAGCTCAGGATTGATATCCGCCACGCGGGTACCATCCCTAAAGCTACCGGCTACGAAATATTTGGTCTTGTCATTATAAGAAACACTGTCCATCAAAGCTACCGCCGTCACATGGGGCAGATTGCTAGTAAAGGCAATGGTACGGTCGTGCTCTTCCGGCGTTACCCTAACTGTGTTCTTGCAGCCTAAGGCTTTAGCAAAGGACTCTAACCAAGCGATAGCCGCCTCACTATTGGTCTTTTCCGGCACGATAATGTAATTAGCATTATGGAAAATGCCTGCATCCGCCATGCCCAAGCCGCTGCTTTGGCGTCCCGCCATGGGATGCCCGCTGATGAATTCCATACCCGGCTGCAAGGCTTGCTGCACCTCGGCAATCATATTATTTTTGATGCCTGCCACATCGGTAATGAGCACATCGGCCTTAAAATTAGCCACATTGCTCTTAATAAAACTAGCTATAGCCTCCGGATAAATGGCACAAATCACTACATCAGCCTGAACCAAGCGACCATCTGCCGTGGTCATTCCTAAATCGATAATACCCATTGCCTTGGCCTGAGCCAGGGTTGCTTCATTGCGCTCGATACCAATAATCTGCTTAGCTCCCAAAAGGCGCAGTGCCTTGGCATAGGAGCCACCGATAAGCCCCAAGCCAACGATAGCAAAGCTTAAATCATTCCAGTTAGTGCTTCTAAAACCAGCTTCCAAAAAAATCACTCCTACTTCTACATTTCTACCATGCTACTTAAAACAGCTCCAAAATACCATGCTACTAAATACAAGGCTAGCTCCAGTGCGCATCAAGAGACACTGGAGCTATATTTTGATCTATGAATATTATAAATCACGACCCACAATTTGGGCAATACCCTTGAGCTCGCCCATAAGCTTAGCAAAGCGCTCCGGCTTCAGGGATTGAGCGCCGTCACACAGTGCGCATTCAGGATTATTGTGTACCTCGATTAAAAGACCGTCCGCGCCTACAGCAACTGCTGCCTTAGCCAGGGGCTCAACCATCCACCACAGGCCTGCTGCGTGGCTGGGGTCTACTACTACGGGCAAATGGCTCAGCTTCTTCACTGCAGGAATGGCGCTTAAATCTAGCGTGTTGCGAGTGTAATGCTCGAAGGTGCGGATGCCGCGCTCGCAGAGGATAACATTATCATTGCCACCGGCCATGATGTACTCAGCGGACATAATCCACTCTTCGATGGTAGCACTGAGGCCACGCTTCAAAAGGATGGGCTTATTGGTTTTGCCCAATTCCTTCAGCAGCTCGAAATTTTGCATATTGCGCGCGCCTACTTGAATGATGTCCACATCCTCCACAAAGCGCTCGATTTTGTCGGCAGACATAATCTCGGTGCAGATGGGTAGGCCCGTTGCTTCACGAGCAGCCTTTAAGTAATCCAGTCCCAGCTCCTTTAAGCCTTGGAAGGAATAGGGAGAAGTACGGGGCTTGAAGGCGCCGCCGCGCAGTAAGTTGGCACCGCTAGCCTTCACAGACTGAGCAACGGCAGTAATTTGCTCGATGCTTTCTACGGAGCAGGGACCGGCGATAACTTGAATTTTTTTACCTCCAATGGGTACGCCACATACATCTACAATGCTGTCATCGGGATGGAAGGCACGATTAGCACGCTTAAAGGGCTCCTGCACACGCATAACCTTCTCAACGCCTTCATTGACGAGCAGCAAATTCATATCCAGCGCACTAGTATCGCCAACTACGCCGAATAGAGAAGCGTTCACGCCCTCGCTGGCGTGGATTTGGTAGCCTCTGGACTCCAATTGAGCCTTTAAACGGGATTTGTCCTCTACGGTTGCTGTGGGTTTGAATACAATAATCATAATAAAATCTCTCCTTTTGCTATCCTACAATGCTACAATACTACTTTATAGTTAAAGCGAGAACACTTTCAACGCTAAACTAACAATATTGCTTACCTCTCTGAGCTGTGACACTTAAGCTTAATTTGCATTTGGCTACAAAAAAGCAGGCCCCGTAAAAGAGCCTGCTTCCATAAGCATTGTGAAAATGTTTATACAAATACTATTAAAGGCTTCTATTACGCTCACTGCCATATGCTTTTTTCCATGCCAAATAACCGGTGCTATAGTAATAGCTAAAGACCGGTGCATAATAAAAGCCATATTCAGCTGCAGTGTTCATTTTGATAGAATCCATTATCTTCACCTGCAAAAAATCCTTTCGCTCTCAGTCAGCGATTGGAATAATTTTACTGCTACCACTTCATAACGTCAAGCAAAAAAACACAATTTTGTTACATTTTTCTTTTTTCTCTAAAAAGTGTAACGATGGTTACAGATTTGTGTTTGATGTTGCTAACGCATGAAAAGCACATTCTTATATTATCTACTAACTAAAAAAATCCAACTTAATTTGCGTAGGTTTAGGAATAATCTCTATAACCTTGGTTATAGTACGCTCTGCAGAAAAGTTGCCCAATGCATCACTCTTTTGGACTATACGACAATTTACTCTCAAGCGATCTCCTTTGCGAAACGCCAGCTCACCACTCTCAATCTTTTGCCAAAAATCCTCGTCTTCAATTTTGGCCCAAAAAGTAACCTCGCCATCAGAAAAGCGCCATTTTTGCTTCTCATCAAAAACAATACCCACTATTTTTAAACGCATTTCCAATTCCTGTACCAGCTCAGGCTCAACCTGCACTTCCAGCCCTGCTATATCGTACAATGCCATATTATCCTTGGACACAGCCTCTATGTATTGGGAGTTATCATAATTCACAGGATCTCTCAGTTCAAAGCGTTCAATACCCTCTTTAGCTAGAGGAGCCACAACCTTATGCATGTTTTCACGCACTTGCATATCCATATACACATTAAAGTTGTTTACTGTAGTCTGAATAACTCTGTCATCATCTAACTTGATAATAACACCAGCGCCACCCTGTTCCACAGACTTAATCTTTCTTCCAGCAATAGTATTAACAAGCTGCCAGATACCCGTAATGACTGCGGTGCCAGTAACTCCCCAGCCCAAAACCTCCATCAAAGCTTTTATACCGCTATCATCAGCAAATCCTACTAAAGCCTTCATCTGTTCCAAGCCACTATAAAGCAACTCTAAGGAAACATCAAAGGAGCCTTTCCGCAAGCCATCTGCACTAAGCATAACTCTTACTTGCCGCTTACTACCAATGACTTCGTTTACACGCATGACAAAATCGCCAAAAGCCATTAATGCAGGTGCCAAATAGCTAATATCCATAGAGCCATTCTCTAGTGCTTCTCCCACATATGCAATTCTTACTTTTTGCCATTCACTCATGTCGTGCACCTCCCTCTAGCGCCTAGAGAAAGTATATCACAGAAAGTTTGTTTTGTCTATAGAACAGAATTAAAGAACAATATATCCATACCAAATGTATTACGAATCATCTTCGATTTCAGTCCGTGCCAAAAAACACCTTAACGCCAGCGGTTTGCAATTCTTCGGCCATCTTTTCTATAACGGAGCACAGCTTTTTGCTGCCATCGCTTCTTTTCTTAAAAACGCAGCCAGCTACGTACAGCATATCCAAATCCTGCTGCTTGGCCCTGTCCATTTTCTTTTGCAGCCCTTCTTGATTATCTAGCTTTGAAGCACCGCAGCCATTACAGGTCCACATACCCACTAACTGCTTCTCGACACCAGCATACTTACTGAAATCTCCTAAATTATTATTAAAATACTTTAGGCAGCTGCCTCCATCACAGCTGCCAGAACTCTTTAAACATCTCAAAATTGCCACGTTTTTCATGTTAAATCTCCTCATTTCTTCTCTAAATCTAAACCTGGATACATTCTCTCTGCCAAATACCTTAATCCATCAGCAGTTCTACATCCAGTACCATAGGTAAAACGTAAAGGTATACTATAAACACGCTGATTTTGTAAACAACGTAAATGCTTCATTGCTGGATTATCTGTTATGCGTTTCAAGCAATCACCATAATCCACATGACTGCATACAACAAACAGAACATCAGGATCTTCTTTTAAAACATTTTCAAAGCCAATAACTGCCGGATTTTCATTCACTTGTCCTCCTATTCGTGTAACCATATCACCTACCAATTTTGTTTTATCGTAGCATATCATTGAACTCAAGAATTCTACAATCATTACCTTGGGTTTTGGAAAAGCTTTATTAGAAGCGTTTATCCTGTCGATGGTATCATAAGTTTCTTGAGCAATCTCTTCAGCTCTAGCTTCTACACGAAAAGCCTTCCCTAAATCCTGTATAAATTGCATTTCTTTATCCACTGTCTCATTAATCATATGCTTAGATGGAGTATTAGTGTTCAATGGTATTAAGGTTTTAACATTTCTTTTATTCCAATACTCTGTATTCTTTAATCTATTTTTTATAAAAACACATTGCTGCGCCACTATTAAATCTGGATGTAATTGAGTTATAAACTCCATATTAAGGTAACCGCTTGTACTTTTTGGCAATGCAACAAATTTATCCCTATTTTCTTTTTGCATAGAATATTTCCTACTATTTTGTGCAACAGTAAGCAATATATTTTTCTCTAGTCCTAAAGCCAACAGTGTTTCTGTTTCATTCTCACCTACAACAACTACTCGCTTTGGTGCCTCTGGAAAGCTTTGAATATTACTCCCTTTGACATAGTAGTTATCAACATTTATGTTTGTAACTTGTATCCCGTCGTCTTTTACCACACCCTTACTCGACCTATTACATCCGGTTAATATTAAGATGGTCAACAATAGTGCATAGAAAAAAATCTTTCTCATCATTTTTTATTAAACCCGTAATTTCTACTAATCAATAGATAGACAAATATTGGTGCTCCAATGACAGAAACTACTATTCCTATAGGAATCTCTGAACCGTCAATAGTTATCCTACTAACAACATCCTCCGCAGCAACAAACAGAGCACCTATGCAAGCACTTTTTTGCAAAATATACTTATAATTATCCCCATATAATAAACGTGATATGTGAGGTACTAATAAACCAACAAAGCCTATTATGCCGCTATTATAAACTATCAAGCCTACAACAATAGAACACAGGACAATGAATTTAATTCTTGCTCCAGCAATTTGATACCCTAAGGTAACCGCAACATTATCTCCTAAAAGCATTAAGTTTAAGATCCTTGTATTTTTTATAAAATATAAGGATGTCGAGATGACCACAATTGCTAATATAAAAATATCGTTCCAATCAGCATTTTGTAGGCTCCCCATCAACCAAAAAGTAACGTTTTGTATTCGTTCTGCGTCTGCAAAAACACTAATCAACAAGCTTATGCAGGCTCCACAAATAGCATTCAATGCCATTCCAGAAAGAAGTATGGTAGTAGTATTAGTTTTTCCAAACAACGCCGAAATTAAAACTATAAACAGCGTTACTAAAATTGCTCCCAAAAAAGCGAAAAAGCCTACACTATCAAATCCAAGTATATTAGTAAATCCCAATACAATGGATAAAACTGCTCCAAGACCTGCACCAGAGGATATTCCCAACAGATATGGATCAGCCAACGAATTCTGCATTACCGCTTGCATGACAGCTCCGGTGATTGCTAGTCCAGCCCCGATTAATAACGCTAAAATAAATCTAGGTAAACGTAAATAGTAAATTACATCGCCAAGGAGACTATCCATCGACTTTCCTTGTATTATTTCTAACAACATATTTGCTGTGTCAATATAACTAATTTGTATAGTCCCTTTACTCAATATATAAATTAATAAGAGGAGCAAGATTGCTGCTACACCTATACTTTTTATCATATTCATAGTGTAAGCCTCTCAATCATTATAAACAATCAACAAACGTCCATCCTTTCTTTTGAGGACATCAGCCTTGACTTCATACATTTGGTAAATAAATTCGGTAGTCAACACCTCTTCAGGTAAACCAATTTTTAAAATCTCTCCATTTTTCATAGCGACAAGTTTATCACAATATAAAGCAGCTATATTTAAATCATGCAAAGCCGCCACTACTGTTTTTCCTCTGTTCTTGGCAATATTTAATAATTGTATCTGATATTTGATATCAAGATGATTTGTTGGTTCATCGAGAAGCAAGCATTCTGTTTGCTGAGTCAATGCCCTTGCCAGCATTACTCTTTGTTGTTCGCCACCGGACAAAATGTTAAAGCTTTGATGAGCATAATGCTCCATTCCAACCAATCGTAAGCTTTCGTATGCGATATTATAATCTTCAACATTATCGTTCTCCATTAACTTTTTATAGGGGCTACGCCCCATCAAAACTACATCTATAACTTCAAAATCAAAATTCGTATAATTATGCTGTGCAAGCACAGCTTGTTTTTGAGCAGTTTCTTTAACAGTATATTCCTCCAAAGCCTTACCATCCAAATAGATTACTCCTGAGTTAGGCTGTAAAACTCTGTAAATGCACTTTAGCAACGTACTCTTGCCGCTACCATTGGGGCCTATGATACCTGTAAATTTTTCATGTTCAAAATCTAGGGAAATATCATTCAATATTGGCTTTTTTCCCAAGACAACATTTAGTTCTTTTATATCTATTATCATTATGGTTCAGCTCCAAATCTATAATTTTGTTTTATTAAAAGATAAATAAAACATGGTGCTCCTAACAAAGCGAATATAACGCCTAACGGTATGTCTATTCCTCTTATAATAGTCCTAGATACTATATCCATAAACACTGCTATTAGCCCACCAAAGGCCACCGCTATAGGCAACAGATTATTATGATTAGAGCCAAAGATTAATCTCACTAGATGCGGAATAATTAAACCAATAAAGCCAATCATTCCTGAATTAAATACAATGAATCCCACCAACAATCCATTGAGTAGTAGGTATTGATTCTTCAATTTTCTAATGTCTAAGCCCAGTGTCATAGCAGCTTCATAACCCTGAAGCATGATATTCATATTACGTGTTTGTGTCAGAAAAAACGCAAACAAGATCATGATAACCAGCATTAAAACCAAAACATTTTCTAATCTAGCATTAGCAACAGAACCCATAAGCCAATAAGTTATAGCCTCCATTCCTTCTTTATTACGCCCAACATAAGCAACTAAACTAGAAAAGCTGGCACATATAGCGCTAATGGCCATACCCGATAATAGTAGTCCCGATGAGGTTTTAAAGCCTGATAAATTAGATACAAAGGCAACCAGTAAAGAAACACCGAAAGCACCAATAAAAGCACATATGCCTATAAATTGTGCACCAAAAAAGCTGCCCACGCCAAAAAATATAGCCAATGTAGCTCCTAAGGAGGCCCCTGAGGAAACGCCTAATATATATGGATCAGCTAACGGATTTCTTACAACAGCCTGCATGATTATGCCAGATAAAGTTAACCCCATACCCACACAAGCAGCTAATAATATTCTTGGCAGACGTAGTTCTAGAGCCACATCTACTATATCAGGATTAACACTATTGTCATCAGCTATGCCCAATAAGTAATAACCAACTTTGATTAAATCATCCCATGCTAAAGAAATAAATCCTAATTTTAATCCCCAGAATACTGCAATAATCGTTAATGCAATTATTCCCAATACTATACTATTTTTATTTGTTTTCTTTATTTGTGATTTGTGCAGCATTTTCATAGAATATGGAAATAGTAGTAGAACAGACTTATGCAATCTGTTCTACTACTCACATCATAGTTTAAATTTCAAAATTTGCAGAAAGAACAACAGTTCTCGGAGCACCAACCATCAAGCTGCTGCTTCCAGAGCGTGCACTCCAGTAATCCTTACCTGTCAGGTTATAGCACATCAAGTCAAATGTAACAGGAGTATTATGAAGTTTGGTTTTATAGGAAGCACCAAGGTCAAATTTTGTATAAGCAGGCACATCTAGATCTCCATCATTTACACTAGTGCTGCTTAAATAAGTCATTCTACCAATGAAGGATAAATCCTCATTATGATGATATATAGCACCTACGGTACCAGACCATTTAGAAGCACCATTGATATCATTATCTTTATAGTCCTTAGCATTGAGGTACATAACACCACCAATTAGATCCCATTTATCGGACAGGTTGCCAGTAAAGCTCCACTCAAAGCCCTTATTCTTTTGCTCACCATCCTGCACCAGATACTTATCACCATTTACGTATTTATCAATATTATTTGCCTGAGTAATTTTAAAAGCAGTAAAGGTATTCATGAATTTACCAGTTTTTACTTTTACGCCAATTTCATCCTGCTTAGTCTTTGCGGGATCAAGCATTTCACCTTGGTTAGCATAACCAGTACCTACAAGCTTACCCATGCCAAAGCTCTCACTATGATCAGCGTATACAGTCACAACATCTGAAAGCTTGTAGCTAGCAGCAAAGGTAGGACAAATAGCGTCTGACTTTTCATGGGAGTCCTTTCCAGCAAGAACTTTATCAACCTTGTGACCATGCAAGCCCAGGGTAACCTGCAATTTATCATCTAAAGCCCTTAAGGTATCGACCAAATGCCAGCCAGTCATTTGTGCGTCCTGGCTATGTTTCGGAGAATAAGAGGTTCTCTCTAAAGAAGGCCACCAATTATGTTGATAGAGATTACCTGTTCCAGTCCACTTTCCAGCTGTACCGAAGTTAGGATTACTGCTTAAATCATAGTTATACCATGTTTTATCCACGCCAATTAAATATTCATTCTTTACAGTACCAAGCTTGAAATCACCTTTAACACCAGTCCCTACAATCTTTTTAGTCAAAGCTAAAGGATAATTGGTCATGCTAATAGAGAAATCACCTGCATTGTTAGTTACAGTTGGATTGCCATCAATATAACCATACCAGTCCTCACGATGATAGCCTGCATTAAAATAAGCGCTAACATGTTCCGTCAATTTTTGCTCATGGTTTAAGGCTGCCATCCAGTTATCATATTCGTTATATGCCCAATCCGGCTTATATACCCTGCCTCCATCAGGAGCATCAGGCAAAGAGGTTACTGCACCCTTTTTGAAAGAAATAGCACCAGCACCACCTTTGTGGTCAGTATGATCATAAACAATCAACAGGTTAGATTTAGATTTTTTACTCTTTTGATCAAGATTAATAGAAAATGCTTGCTGAGAAAGGTTTTCCCCATCAATAGCAGTATCACCACTAATATTGCTTGCAGTAATTCGAATGCCATATTGGTCATCTTTACCGAAGCGACGACCTACATCAATAGCTTCTTGTACAGAAGAACCACCGCGATAGCCCACTTTTAGATTAGCATTACCCTCCGAAGTAGCTACTTTGGATTGCAAATTTACAGCACCTGCAGCTGCTTCAGACAAAGGAGTAGCATTTAAGCCTAGGCTAGGCCCTGAAATAACACTGATGCTATCTGCCCAGTAGTAAGGAATATTTTCTTGGCAGAGCAAGCCAGGAATACCATTTACATAGAAGCTATGACCGGATTGGTAGATACCACGAATAGAAATATCCGTATAGGTACCACCTCTATCAGCGCGTACAGAAGGATCAAGTGACAATGCATCAGCAATACCAGTGTTAGGAGAAGCAAAATTCTCCAAGGTCTTATTGCTAATTTCCACAATTGTCATAGGAGCAGACATAACATCTTGCTTACCTACCATACCTACGGTTGCAGTTTCTTTTGCGAAACCACCCGGCAGTACATCCTTGCTACCCTCAATTACAACCTCATCAAGCTTGCCACTCATGGTCTCTTCAGCGCTGGCGCCCATCACAAAGCCAACACTAGCAATGGCACATAAAACAGACATGGCCAATGCTTTCTTCTTGTTGTTAAACATAATAACACCTCTTCAAAAATATTTCTCAAACCATCAGTGCCGAGCTGTCCGAGTTTCGCGTGCACCTAGGTTTAAAAGTGAAGTAAAAAAGCGCCTTCTGCTTTCTGCAAAAAGGCGCACTTATCCCTAGAGATATGCCTGCCTTTTCCGTCGATCGCAGAAAATATGGCTCTTCCTTAGGCAGTTCTTCTGGCTCGGCTTCCTCACAAATTTGCGTCTTCCCGGTTTCCCAGTGACATGGCTGCAAATCTGCTCCACCTTACAGCTGCGGGACAGCATAGGTCTTACACCTATTTATCTATTAAGCAATTTTCGCACCTAAGGAATTTAGACTATTGTATTTTAACATTTCTTGTTGTATAATTTTTATTGATAACTTCTATTGAATTTTATTATACACACGTCTCTGCTTCCAGTCAAGCTTTAGTATTGGTATTCCTAAAATTATTTTTTCTTTCAAATTCAGATTAAATTAAGATAAAACTAGGTATTAATTTTTACAAAGCCGCTCTGGAAACTTTTTTATCCTAGGAGGTACAATTATGAGTGCAATTCAAGAAACAATTATGTATTTTCAAAAGGGTGGCTTAGTAATGTGGCCACTATTATTCTGCTCTCTTACAGTTATATCCATTGCCATTGAACGATTTCTCTTCTATAAAAATGTGGATTCAGGCCAAGCATTTACAAGCTCCTTCTGTTCCTTATTGAGGGATAATCTGAGCCAAGAAGCTCAAGAACTAGCTGAAAAATCCTCTGGCCAATGTGCAGCCATCGTAGCCACTGCCGGAAAAATCGCCGGTGGCAGAGCACAAAAGCAGGCTTATTTGGAAAGTCAGGCAGGCATTTTTATTGCTCAATTACGTAACAAGCTGGATTATTTAGGCATTATCGTTACGCTTTCTCCCCTTCTGGGACTGCTAGGTACCATCGTAGGCATGATTGGCGCCTTCAGTATTTTTAATCTGCAGGAGGGCGCTCCTCTCGCTATTACCGGTGGCATCGGTGAGGCTTTAATCGCAACTGCTTCAGGCTTGTGTGTAGCAATTTTATCACTATGCTTCCACTCCTATTTTAATCACCGCATGGATAATATGATTACCAATATGGAACAATGCTTCTCCGCACTTTTGGAGAGTGCAGCAAGGAGTGATCAATAATGCAATTACGAGATATACGTAACCGCAGGGCTCCTGAGCTCAATATTATTCCCATGATTGACATCATGTTCTTTCTCTTGGTGTTTTTTATGCTCAGCACCATGTATATGATTGATTTAAAAACTATTCCCATTAAATTGCCCAAGGCAGCAACTGCTGCTACCGATACTACAACGACCTTTGCTGTTTCCATGAAGAGCGATGGCAGTATTTATCTAGGTGATACTAAAACTGATATGCAAGCCCTGATTATGCAGGCCAGCTTGGAGCAAAAAAACAATCCCAATTTCTCTGTAGTCATTAGAGCGGAACGGGATATTGACTATGGTAAGGTTATTACGCTTATTGATAAGCTTAAGGGTGCAGGCATTCATCGTTTTGGTTTAGCCACGGACGGAGCTGATAAAAAATGAATATGCAGAAGCGACAAAGAATTGGCATGCTCGGCTCGCTCGTAACCCATGGGCTGATTTTTCTTTTGATTGCCTTTTCCGGTATGTTCAATGTTACACATGCTGAAAAAGAGGATATTGTGGAAATCAGCATGTTCGGTGGTGGTGGCGGTGGCGGTGGCCAAGGTGATGGCAGCGGTCAAGCCTTGGATGCAGCAGTTGAGGAAGGAAGCACCACAGACGAGGCAAGCAAGGCAGCAGAACAGGTTCCACCGCCCAACACTGATGATATTTATCAGGGTGACAAAAAAGATCAGCAAGCAAGCGCTGCAGCACCAAAAAGGGCCTATCCTAAAAAGGGTAGCGGCAGCGGCGGCGGTATTGGCACAGGACATGGCACCGGTACGGGTAGCGGCTACGGCCCTGGCAGTGGCAGCGGCAGCGGCGGTGGTATTGGCAGTGGCCACGGCACTGGCATCGGCAGTGGCTATGGCTCCGGCACCGGCAAGTATGCAGCACCGGCAGTGCCACCACGCCTAATTCGCAATCCATATCCTACCTATCCCACTGCAGAAAGAAACGCAGGCATCCAAGGTACTACAGTACTTAATTTACTAGTAGGCAAGGATGGCAGAGTGGAGGAAATCACAGTACTATCTTCCTCTGGCAATGCTAATTTGGACCAAGCGGCCATTAATGCCTGCTACAAATGGCGCTTTACAGGCGCACGCAATAAGGCAGGGCAGGCGGTGCGCTGTTATATGAGCGTTCCCTTAACCTTTAGAATCAAATAAAAAAGGCCAGCTAACACAGCAAGTGCTAGCTGGTCATTTTTTATTTTACAATCCTCGCACACCATTGAAGAGCATCATCACAGCGCCCACAAGGACAATCATCAAGGACAAGCGACGAAACAGCTGCTGATTAAGGTAACGGAACATGCGCTCACCAGCCAAAACGCCGAGGAAGGTAGCTGGAATCATGCTGTATAAATAGCTCCAGTCGCCCACAGCACCGATATTTCCTGCCCAATAGCTAGCTCCCACCATCAGAATACCGGTTACACCAAAAATCCAAATCATATTGGCGCGCATCTCGTCCTTGGGAGTGTGCTCGTTGAGGAAATAGAGCACCAAAGGAGGTCCGCTGACGCTGGTGCAAGCACCGAAAAAGCCGCTCAAAAACCCAGCGCCTAAGCGGCCCGCTATTTTATTTTTGATGGGAACTGTGTATTGCAGACTCATCAGCGCCGTGGCCAAAAGCAGCACCACTCCTAGGAAAAGCTGCAAATGCACGATGGAGATAAAGTGCAGCACCTTGCTGCCAGGCAGCATGCCGATGAAGCTGCCTGCGCTGGTCAGGGCCACGGTGCGCCAATTAAACTCTCCCCAGACGCGATACATAGTCAGAATGCGCAGCACCACTGTGAGTACAAGGATGAAAATTATAGCCCACTTCACAGGCATAATCATGGCCAAAAGTGGCGTAGCTACGAGAGCGAAGCCAAAGCCTGAGACAGTGGCAAAAAAGGAGCCGACAAAAATGATTATGCCGGCTAATAACAAACTATTTATGTCCATTTATTTCTTTTCTTCCACAAGGTAAGTCCAGCCATTTTCCTGACGCACCTTGCCCTCCTTCATCAGATGACCCAAGGCACGCTTAAAGGCTGCTTTGCTGATGCCAAACTTTTGCTTGATAATCTCTAGCGGCGTGCTGTCACAATAGGGCATACTGCCACCGCGCTTCACCATAAAAGCGTAGATATCCTCCGCATCCGCTACTAAAGCATTCTCCTTTTGCAAACGCATGGAGATATTGATGCGCCCATCCTCACGCAAATAGGTCACGCGGCCTGTAATCTGTTGGCCAAAGTCCAAGCGACCGCCCGTCACCTCACTGCGATGCAAAAAAGCGATAAAGCGTTGGGTAGTGAAGATAAAAAAGCCCTCCGGCAAAATATTGTAGATGGTGCCGGTCACCTTATCGCCCACCTTCAGTCCTTCGGCGGGCTTAGCTGCGCGTTGCATATCCTCCTCCACGCGCATGGTCACGGCCTGACGGCCGCTCTTATCACGATACAGCTTTACCCATACCAGCTGGCCCTCGCTTACGTGGCCACGCATTTGGCTATAGGGCAGGAATACACCGCGCTCCGCGCCTATATCCACGAAGCCGCCATCACGGGTGACACTGATAACGCGCACATAGCCCAGCTGGCCCTCCCGCATTTTGGGCAGCTTCATGCTGGCGGTCAAGCGCTTGCTGGGGTCCAGATAGAGGTAAACCTTAACGGCATCGCCTTCCTTGACCTCCGCAGTCTGCTGCAGCTTATGCAGCAGGATATCGTCATCCGTATTGCCGGTGCCGCCATCGAGAAAGGCACCCATTTCGCCTAAGCGCACTACCTTCAGGGTTACCACATCTCCCGGGCGATATTTCGTATTATTCTGCACTGCCACGGGCTTTTTCGTAAATTTGCCCATAGGCTTATTATTATTCAGCATCTTCACTCTCCACAAAGGCTTCGGAAGGAGCATCAGCCCACAGCTGCTCCAGATTATAGAAATCGCGCTCTTCTTCTAAGAAAATATGGGCTACAACATCGCCGTAATCCAAAAGTACCCAACGAGAATCGGCATAGCCCTCCTTATGATTGGGGAACACGCCCTGCTCGCCTAGCTTATCCTCAATGTTATCGGCGATAGTACGTACCAAGGTGGTGTTGCTAGCGCTGCAAATTACATAATAATCAGTAACAGGGGACAGGCCCTCCATATTTAAAAGTAAAATATCCTTTGCTTTTTTATCGCTGGCAGCAGCGGCAATTTTAGTAGCTAATAATTTAGTTTCCATGTAAAATCCTCCTTTTGCAACTCTGTAAAGCTAGTATAAATTCTTGCAGCTCAACTTAATTCTGTTTGTTATTCTTGTTATTCTTCTCTCGATATATTTGTTCCCGATCCTTGGGCTGGAGATGCTCCCTTGGTGACTGCTCTTCCACCTTAGGCTCATCCTCCTTCTCCTTGATGTAAGGAATGCCCAGCTCCTCCAAGGATTTATTCACGGACTTACGATCCGCATCCCAATAGCTTACGCCGCTGGAATCATCAAATTTGCCATACAGCATACAGCTACGTATTTTATCATCACCGAAAAGCTTAAAGCTATTGGCAGCCTTGAGCATGGTGAGAGTATTTAAATCCGTATGAATATATTTATCCAAGGTAGCCAAAAGGCTGCTGATTTTGGTTACATTCTGTACCGAAAACATCTGCTCTGCCGCAGCCTTGAGGAATTTTTGTTGACGCTGTACGCGCCCGATATCACCTAACTCGTCACTGCGGAAGCGCACATATTTGCCCGCCGTAGCGCCATCCATATGCTGATAGCCGTGCTTAATATTGATTACTAAATTGGCATAGGGATCCTCGTAGTACATATCCTTATCCACGTAAATATCCACGCCGCCAATCAAATTCACCACATCAATAAAGCCACGCCAATCTGCCAAGCAATAATAATGAATGGGCACTCTTAAAAGATTGGCCACCGTTTGCTTAGCCATAACGGCACCGCCATAGGCATAGGCAGCATTAATTTTATCAGGGTCCTTGTGACCCGGCAAAACTACCTTTGTATCACGGGGAATGGACAGCACTGATACCAAATTCTTTTGGGGATCAAAGCTTAACAAAATGATGGCATCAGTACGCTTGGGCTCTGACTCGGCGGCCTCGCTGTCGCCATCATCAATACCCAAAAGCAACACATTAATGCGCTCATTAAGCTTCTCATCCTTACGAATGGTGTCATCCGCAGCGGCCACCACATTTTTCTGAGGCGGATTAATAAAGGTATCGTAAACCCAGACGCTGCCCCAGAACAGGCCAGCCACAAAAAGGCCCACGATGATGAGAAACACCAGTAGTCTTCCCCAGCGCAGCTTGCGTTTTTTATGACGGAGCGGTCTTTGCTCCTCGTTCTGAAAATCTTCCATATAACGCTCCTATTACTTCGCCTTAGCTGCCAAAATCAACTCGTTGTAGCCGGAGATACAATGGGGATGAATTAAAAGTCCACCCTCCAATAAATAGCGAATAGTATTGCTATAGGCCATGAGCATGGCCTTATCCAAATCCTTGCGAGCCAGCTTGCGCAGCTCCTCCACACCGGGGAAGTCGCGGCCCGGCTCAATCATATCGGCCAAGTATACGACCTTAGCCAGCTTAGTCATGCCGTCAATGCCCGTAGTATGATACATAATACCGTCCAGGATTTCTTGGTCCGCTACCCCATACTTGTGCATGGCGTTATAAACGCCCAGCTTTGCATGCAGCAAAATAGGCTGATGCAGCTCCACAGCGTCGACGGGCAGCCCCAGCTCCTGACATTTGGCCACGCTGTCCTTGCTTGGAACTTCACGACCGCAATCGTGGAGCAATGCCGAAACAGCAATTTTATCCTTGGGTAAGCCGTGAGCTTCAGCCAGCTTGAGAGCAGTCTCGTAAACGTTTACAGAATGCTTATAGCGCTTGCCGGGAATGCTTTCCTTGAGCAACGCTTGCATTTCCTCCAAAGTCATCATTTTCTATCTCCCATTACACAACCATATAAACCATGCTTATAAATATAATCTTCTACAGGAGTAGGCACCAACCCTGCTAGGCTTGCTCCCTGCCGCACACGGGTGCGAATTTCCGTAGAAGAAATGTCACAGACCGGCGTATCTAGTAGCAGCACCCGCTGCTTCGCGCCCTCACCCAGATGGCGCACCAGCTCCGTCATCGCGTCCTCATAACCCGGACGCCACACCGCTACAAAGCGCGTAAGCTCCAGCATCTCCTCAATATTATGCCAGGTATGCAGCTGTGCCACGCTGTCCGCACCGATAATAAAGTACAGCTCCTTGTCAGCGTAAAGCTCATGCAGCTGCCGGATGGTGTCAATAGTGTAGGACACGCCCGTGCGCTTTAGCTCCATATCAGAAACCAGAAAGTGAGGATTATCCTGCACGGCCAGCTCCGTCATGACATAACGATGCTCAGCCGGAGCAAAATCCTGTCCCAGCTTGTGCGGTGGCACATAGGCTGGGATGAAGATGATTTTTTCCAGCTCCATGCGTTGGAAAACATGCTCTGCCATACGCAGATGTCCCATATGAATGGGGTCAAAGGTTCCCCCTAATATACCCAAGCTCTTGCCAGCCACAGCCATCCTCCCTTGTGCTCCCCGCTTGTAATGAAAATACCTTATCATATTATTATATCAATTGCTTAGATATTCTACAACCTTTTGCAGGAGAATAATTACCATAGCTAGCAAAATTACAAAGCGACCTCTGTCCTTTAAATCAAACAGCGTCTTAGGCTTATGCAAAAAGCCCTGCAAGGCCTGCCAATAGTCCTTCCAGCTGCTCTGTCCCTGCTGACGCTCTACCTTATCCGGCTCTAAATCCTGCAAATAATTTTTTCTCATGTCCACCTCTAAGCTTAAAAGCTGCACTATCTGAAGCAGCAGATGGCGAAAAAGACAGCAGCTGAGGCTACTGTCTTTTTACTTTTCTTTATTCTATTATACTATATTTGGGGACTAATTCCTAGCGCAATGGGTCCATTCTATTCGTAACACATAGCCTTTATTCATAGCGCAATGCATCGATGGGATCCAAAAGTGCTGCCTTGCGCGCAGGATAAATACCAAAGAAGAGGCCAATGCCGATGGAGAAGACCACGGCAATAATGATAGCCCACAGGCTAATCACCGTGTTCCAGCCCGCAAATTGGCTGATAGCGAAGGAAGCTCCCACGCCCAGCACTACGCCTAGGCTACCGCCGACAATGCCGATAACCATAGCCTCCAGCAAGAACTGCAGCAAAATATTTTTATAAGTAGCACCCAAAGCCTTGCGAATACCAATTTCGCGAGTACGCTCGGTAACGGAAACCAGCATGATATTCATGATACCAATGCCGCCGACCAAAAGGGAGATGGCGGCAATGCAGCCCAACAGCATAGTAATGCTGTTGGCCGTTTCCATCATAGTCTCCATGATGGCGGCCATATTGCGCACGGTGAAGTCGTCATAGGCCCCATCCTTAATCTTGTGGCGGGTGCGCAGCACCTGCTCCGCCTCAGCCTGCACATCGTTAATAACGTTCTCATTCTCCGCTTGCAGTGTCACTCTTTGCACATAAGTGATGCCCATCATGCGGTTTTGGGCCGTGGTCAAAGGAATGTAGACCACGTCGTCCTGGTCCTGGCCCATGCCGGTCTGGCCCTTGCTCTTCAGCACGCCGACAACCTGAAAGGGCGCTTTATTGATACGCATCATTTTCCCCACGGGCTCGCCCTCGGGGAAAAGGCTATCCGCCACGGTCTTGCCGATAACCGCAACCCTGTTGCGGCTCGTCAAATCCTTATTGCGGAAAATATGCCCATCCTCTAGCTCTAAGCTCTGAATATCAAAATTGCTAGGCGTAGTACCTTCTACGCGGCTGGTCCAGTTTTGGTTGCCCGCCACCAGCTGGTAGCTTTTGTTGACGCTGGCGCTCATACGCGCCACTCCGTCCACCTGCTTAACGATAGCCTCCGCATCCTCATAGGTCAGCTTGGCGCCCTCGCCGGCCGCCAAGCGCGCGCCGGTGGCCGTGCGGCCCCCGGCCGTAATTACTAAAAGATTGCTACCCAAGCGAGAAATATTATTCTTGATATTTTCCTTCACGCCAAAGCCCAGGCTCACCATAGCAATAACGGCACCAACGCCAATGATAATGCCTAGCAGCGTCAAAAAAGTGCGCAGCTTATTGGAAATCATGCCGTCCAAGGCCATTTTAATGGATTCGTTAAACATGACCTCACCTTCTCTCGTCACTAACCAGCTTGCCATCCCGCATCACCAGAATGCGCTTAGTCTGCTCGGCAATATCCGGCTCATGGGTTACCATGACCACGGTTTTACCATGCTCATTCAAATACTTAAAAATATCCATAATCTCGTAGCTGGATTTGGTATCAAGATTGCCCGTGGGCTCGTCCGCCATGATAATAGCCGGATTATTAATGAGAGCTCTGGCAATGGCCACACGTTGGCGCTGGCCACCGCTCATCTCCATGGGCTTGTGCTCTAGGCGCGCGCCCAAGCCCACGGCCTCCAAGGCCTTCTTGGCTCGCTCCATGCGCTCTTCCTCGCCCACACCCGCATAGACCAAGGGCAAGGCCACATTGGCCTGAGCCGTCAGCTTACTGAGCAGATTAAAGTTCTGGAAAACAAAGCCAATTTTCGCATTACGAGTATGGGCTAGCTCATCATCGTTATAGCCGGCAATTTCCTTGCCATCCAAATAATACTCGCCACTGGTGGGCCTATCCAGGCAGCCCAAAATATTCATCATGGTGGATTTACCACTGCCGGAGGGACCCATAATAGCGGTGAATTCGCCAAAATCAATAGTCACATTCACGTGGTCCAGAGCATGCACAATGCTGTCACCCATAATGTAGGTTTTCATAATATCCTTTAATTGGATAACTGCCATGTTCATCACCCCTTAGTGCATGGGCGGAGGACCCATACGATTGCTATTATTGGTCTGCTTAGCTACGGCCTTTTTCACCAGCAGCTTTTCGCCTTCCTTCAGCTCGGCGCCGGTAACCACGATATTGCTATCGTTGCTCAGACCCACAGTAACATCCACATCCTTGGTTTCCTTGGTCTTCTCGTTATAAACCTTTACATAGCGACGCTTGCCCTCACTATAAACGCAGTTCAGGGGCACCATGGTAACATCCTTGGCCTCGTTAATAATGAACTCAGCACGAGCAGTCATGGTAGGCAGCAGCTTGCCCTTGGCGTCATCAACAGTTACATATACTTTATAATAAATGACATTGTTTTCTGTAGTCGCTTTTCTGGACAGCAAGCGCACCGTGCCCATAAAAGTTTCCTCAGGATAAGCATCCACGGTGAACTTTACCTTTTGTCCCTCTTTTACTTGGCCAATATCGGACTCATCCACTAGAGCTTCGATTTCCATATTGTCCAAGGTGGCTACGCTCATGATAACCTGAGGCGTGCTGATACCGGAGCTGATGGTCTGGCCTACAGGAGTGGGCTTACCAATAATATAACCGCTGATAGGCGTGGTAATTACAGTATCATTCACATCGGAGCTAGCCTTTTCATAATTACTCTTTGCTACTAGATAATCAGCATAGGCAGCATCATAAGCAGCCTGACTGATAGCACCACGATTAAGCAAATCACGGTCTCGGTTGTAGGTGAGCTGAGCATTTATGAGCTTAGCTTCCATTTGAGCCAAGGTAGCCTTTAAAGCAGTAGCATCCAAGCGCACTAGTACATCGCCGGCATTCACATGTTGGTTTTCCTTCACCAGCACCTCTACGATACGTCCGGTAATTTTGGAGCTGATGTCCACGTTGTCCAAAGCGGTCAAGGAGCCTGTGGCCGATACGGTCTCAGTTAAATCTCCCTTGGTAACGCGACCAATTTTTACTGTTTGTGCCGCAGTTTGCGTGCTTTGGTAGTATTTATAGCCGCCGTAGCTGCCAGCCAGCACCAGTGCAGCAACTATTACTAAGTACTTATTTCTTTGCAAAAAATTTAACATAGCAATCCCTCATTTTCTATTAATCATCTTAACGTTTTAATTATATACTACTCTTTCTTTATGGTCAAAGCTATCATATCAAGGAATTGTGTTTTTTCTATGACACTTTTTATAAATTTAGACGTTTTTACTAATACACATCATAAGCTTTCTAGCTAATTTCGCTTCTGTAACGAAACGTTACTCGAAACAAACGTTCTGTTATTGGTGGCATAAAAAAGAGGGTGCGACTAGCGCACCCTCTTAGGGGAGTTGCAATGGAAAATTATTTAGCAACAGGACCAATCATAGCCAGCATGGTACCAGCTGCAACTGCGGTACCAATAACGCCTGCAACGTTGGGGCCCATAGCATGCATCAGCAGGAAGTTAGCAGGATTGCATTTTTGACCAACTTTTTGAGATACACGAGCAGCCATAGGAACTGCGGATACGCCGGCAGAACCAATCAAGGGGTTGGTTTGGCCGCCGTCCAGCTTGCACATCAGAGTACCGAACAGAGCGCCTGCAGCGGTACCAGCGATAAATGCAACCAGGCCCAAGCAAATGATCAGGATGGTTTGATAGTTCAGGAAGGATTCAGCGCTCATGGTAGCACCGGTACCGGTTGCCAGCATGATGGTTACGATGTTCATCATAGCGTTTTGCGCGGTATCGCTCAGACGATCCAAGCAGCCAGCTTCTTTGAACAGGTTACCAAGCATCAGCATACCAATCAATGCGGTTACGGAAGGTAACAGCAGGGAGATAACGATGGTGCACATGATCGGGAATACGATCTTTTCGAATTTGGAAACCGGACGCAGCTGTTTCATGATGATCTTGCGGTCAGCTTCAGTGGTGCACAGATGCATGATAGGAGGCTGAATCAGGGGAACCAAAGACATGTAGGAGTAAGCAGCAACGGCGATAGCGCCCAACAGTTGGGGAGCCATCTTAGCAGCCAGGTAAATGGAGGTCGGGCCGTCAGCACCACCGATGATGCCGATAGCAGCAGCCTCTTGTACGGAGAAGCCCAGCAGCATAGCGCCCAGCAAAGCGATAAATACGCCAGCTTGAGCAGCAGCACCTAAGAGCAGAGTCTTGGGGTTAGCAATCAGGGGACCGAAGTCGGTCATAGCGCCTACGCCCAAGAAAATCAGCGGCGGGAATACTTCGTGATGAATACCATAAGCGATTACGGACATAACGCCAGGTTGTTCGAAACCGTTTTTAGGAATGTTAGCAAGAATACAACCGAATGCGATCGGGGACAGCAGCAAAGGCTCAAAGCCCTTACCAATAGCCATATAAAGCAGAATCAGACCAACAGCAATCATAATTACATGACCGCCGGTCAGAGCAGAGAAGCCAGAGTCTGCCCATACGGATGCCAAAGCAACAATAAACGCTTCCATGTAAAATTTTCCTCCTTGTTTCCCATACTAGGGATTTTATAAGTGCGAATTGCCAGAAGGCAATTAATGCTTCACTTCCAAAAAAGTATTTTTTTAGCTTCCATCTCCGCCCAGTCTCCCCTAGCCTGGCAGGAACAGAGTGCGATTTCTCTTAATGGCGGCCTTAAAAAGCTACCCTTCCTTTCATGAAGCAGCTTAAAGCAGCATTGCTGCTTTGAGACCAAATTATTTTTTGGTAGGATCTACTACCTGTAGCAGGCTCATCAAGCCGCCCAACACGATCAATACTCCGAAAACAATGGTCATGTTGATGACAGCAATCAGCCAAGGATTGGTGGTTACTGGACCCATAAATTCACCTCTTTCTCGCAAAATAAAAGGGGATTATATCCGGTAAGACAACATACTTATCTTACTTTAATAAGTATAAAAGTAAATTTTTTTATATTCTGTTGCAAGCGTCACACTCAACTCTAGCCTTTTGCTTACATTATTTACAAAATATCTTTGCAAAACTAACTTTATGATTACTATATTTTTTAAATATTTAACTGTGACATAGGCAACAGAAATATCTAGAGCCTTTGCTAAAATTAGTACTGCAAAGCAACCATTTAATATCCTTCCAATCTTCAATTTGCGAATAGTAAGATTTGGGAGACTGCCTAAGGTTGATGCGAACAGCCTCAGGCATAGAAAAATAACCAGCTGCGAACTGGTTATTTTTTTATACCATTTTTAGCTTTTGGATAGTGAAAAGCCCCCGCCACAAGTTAGTGTGCGAGGGCTTTTTTCTAGTTACTTTAAAGCGGTTCAGAAGGTATTAGCTACGAGCAATGGCGACGACGGCGTATGCATAATACTCCTAGGAGCCATTGTGAAGTAGATGATGCCTTATGAAGCGCTTTTATTTAGCTACGGGGCCGATCATAGCCAACATAGTACCAGCTGCTACGGCAGTGCCGATAACGCCTGCAACGTTGGGACCCATTGCATGCATCAAGAGGAAGTTAGCAGGATTAGCCTTTTGGCCAACGATTTGGGATACACGAGCAGCCATAGGCACTGCGGAAACGCCGGCAGAGCCAATCAAGGGGTTGGTTTGGCCGCCGTCGATGGTGCACATGAGCTTACCAAAGATTACGCCGGCAGCGGTGCCACCGATGAAGGCTACCAAGCCCAAGAAGATAATCAGGATGGTTTGGTAGTTCAGGAAGGACTCAGCGCTCATGGTGAGGCCAGTACCGGTTGCCAGCATGATGGTTACGGTGTTCATCAAAGCATTTTGTGCGGTATCGCTCAAGCGGTCCAAGCAACCAGCTTCCTTAAACAGGTTACCCAGCATCAGCATACCAATCAATGCGGTTACGGAAGGCAGCAGCAGGGAGATGACGATGGTGGTCATAATGGGGAATACAACCTTTTCGAATTTGGAAACAGGACGCAGCTGCTTCATAACAATCTTGCGATCTGCTTCAGTGGTGAAGAGGTGCATGATAGGAGGTTGAATCAGGGGAACCAGGGACATGTAGGAATAAGCAGCAACGGCGATAGCGCCCAAAAGCTGGGGAGCCATCTTAGCAGCCAGATAAATGGATGTAGGGCCGTCAGCACCACCGATGATGCCGATAGCAGCAGCCTCTTGTACGGAGAAGCCCAGCAGCATAGCGCCCAGCAAAGCGATAAATACGCCAGCTTGAGCAGCAGCACCTAAGAGCAGAGTCTTGGGGTTAGCAATCAGGGGACCGAAGTCGGTCATAGCGCCTACGCCCAAGAAAATCAGCGGCGGGAATACTTCGTGATGAATACCATAAGCGATTACGGACATAACGCCAGGTTGTTCGAAACCGTTTTTAGGAATGTTAGCAAGAATACAACCGAATGCGATCGGGGACAGCAGCAAAGGCTCAAAGCCCTTACCAATAGCCATGTACAGCAGCACAAGGCCTACAATAATCATAA
>JBJDXC010000174.1:0-7562 GCA_051866475.1 Phascolarctobacterium sp. | reverse complement strand
CAAGAGGGCATGGTGGGCCTCTTAGAGGCGGCGGAAAGCTATGATTATACCCGTCAGGTAGCCTTTAGCTTGTTTGCTTCCTTCCGTATTAAGGGCAGCATGGTGGATTATTTGCGCCATGCGGACCGCAAGGGGCTCTTATATTTGGATAGCGAAATCAGTCAGGGCTTTACTTTAAGCGATGCTCTGCCTTCTGAATTGGCTACCCCTACGGAGCTGACGGAGCAAAAGCTGCTGGCTGAAAAGGTCTCCCAGGCCATGGACCGCCTGCCCTTGAAGGAGCAGCAGGTGCTGCAGGGCATGTTTTTGGAGGACAGGCCGGCTCAGGCGGTGGCGGAGGCCATCGACGTGAGCTTAGGCCATGTTTATCGCCTGCAAAAGCAGGGCGTGCGCCGCATTAGGGGCATGCTGTCCCGCTTCATACATGATTTTAACAAGGAATAAAACGCGAATTTAGCTTCACATGTTAAAATAAAGAGAAAAAAAGAGAAAAGAGAAGTAAAACCAATAAAAACAGTGCTAACTTACTTATATGCGCTGCGAAAATCTGCAAAGAATACTGACTTTAATTGATATAGTTATTATTTCGAGCAGAAGGGGGTATTTCCATGGAGCAGCCAAGTAAATCCTTGTTCCGTCGCATCCGCTCTGTGAAGAGCAGCTTGGATAATGCGGAGCAGAGCTTTTTGGATAATAAGGATATACGTGGTGAGCTGGATTTAATGCTGGCCGAAGCCGAGCTGAAAAATCTGCGCAAGAAAAAGGATGGCCCCTGGAGCTGGAATAGGCAGGCTTTGGCAGCCTGCGCAGCAGTGCTGCTGGTTTTAGCGGGCGCGGGCGGCTGGTATTTTGCCCGCGGGCATTATAAGGCCCGGGCGAAGGAAGCTGTACCACCGGCGGTAGCCGGTGCCAGCGTGCAAGCTCGAGGCGAACAAGGTGCTCCTGTTAAGGAGCAGCCGGCAAGTACCACTGCTAAAGAAGTACAGAAAAGCTCTGGAACTGAGCTTTCCCAAGAACAGGAAAAGCAAGCAAAGCAGTCCCAGGTTTCCATATCTAAAGCCGATTTGCATAAATTGGTGCAATCTGCACGAGTTGAGTTGAGCAATTCGAAATAACACGCATTAACGTGAATTAATACTAAGGAGGACTTCATTGATGAAAAGAACCTTATGGCAGCCTCTGACGGTGGGTCTGGCAGCACTGCTGCTGGCTTTGCCTGCTTATGCTGAAGAAATCCAGGCACCTGAAACGGCTGCTGCTCCGGCGGTAAAGGCCACTGAAGTGACTCAAGCTGCTCCGGCACAGAAGGAAGAGAATAAATTGGCTCCTTATTTGGGCAAGAAAATTACCAAGCAAATTATCGAGGGTAATGTGTCCGTAAGTGAGGAGGAGATTGCTGCTGCCTTAAAAACCAAGCAGGGCATGGAGTTCACCGAGGAGGGCCTGAGCCAGGACCTGAGCGCTATTTATGACTTAGGCTGGTTCTATGATATGCATCCCGAATTCAAGCTGGTGCCCGAGGGTGTGCAGGTGATTTATCATGTGCTGGAAAACCCCGTGTACAAGGATGTGGATGTTAAGGGCAATACTGTTATCGATGCCAAAAAGGTAGCTGCCTGCTTCGATTTGGAAAAGGATAAAATTGCTAATTTAAAGCAGATCAATAAATGCGTGCAAAAGCTGGAGGAGGAGTATCGTTCCTCAGGTTATATTTTGGCTCGCGTAACTGATGTGCACATGGAGCAAAATGGTACCTTAAAGGTGACTGTCAATGAGGGCCTGGTAGAGGGCTTTAAGGTTAAGGGCAATAAAAAATGTAAGGATTACGTTATTACCCGCGAGATGAAACTGAAGCCCGGCAAGCCCTTTAACGCTAAGGATGCTCGCCGCAGTATGCAGCGCGTGTACAACTTAGGTTATTTTGAAGATGTTAATGTGAAGCTGAACCCCGGTCGTGAGCCCAACTCCGTAGAGGTTGAAATTGATGTAGTGGAAATGAATACAGGTACCTTTGGTATTGGCGCCGGCTACAGTAATGCCGATGGCTTCGTTGGTATGATTTCCATCGGTGATAAAAACTTCCGCGGCACCGGCGATAAGATCAATATTCGTTGGGAATTCGGCGGCGAGGATAACAAGAACTATGACTTCAGTTATACTCGTCCTTGGATTGATAGCAAGGAAACTTCTGCTACCATTAACCTCTATGATATTACCAATGAATATGCCGATTACGATATTAATGGCGACGAGATTGCTCGTTACGACAAAAAGCGTCGTGGTCAGGAGCTGACCTTTAGCCGCAAGACTAATAATGAGTTCATCAGCAATTATATTACCCTGAAGAATCGCGACGATATCTACAAGGGTGAAGCTGATGGCTATGAGAACGATAAAGAACAATATTATGAAAAGCAGTTTGGTCCTGAGGATCCTAATCCTAGCTCCAAATATAAGGATTGGATGCCGAAGACTGCTGAAGAGCGTCGTAAGGAAAACTTTGGCAAGACTCGTTCCATCACCTTGGGTCGTATTTTCGACTCCCGTGACAATATTTATGATCCCCACGAAGGCAAGCGTATAGCCTACAGCGTGGAATGGGCCGGCGGCTTAGGCGGCGACTTTGACTTCACCAAATTCACTGCCGATTGGCGCTATTATTATCGTGCTGGTGGCGAAAGCGTGTGGGCGCTGAATTTGGGTGCAGGCTATGCCGACGGCGATATGCCCCTGTCCCAACGCTACTCCATGGGCGGCAGTGATACCCTGCGTGGCTATGAGGATGACCAATTCCGTGGCAACAGCATGGTGAAGGCTACCCTGGAATACCGCTTCCCCATCGTGAAGAAGGTTCAGGGCGTGCTGTTTACTGATAACGGCTATGCTTGGGATAAACGTCACGAGGATGATTTTGACTTTGGTCTGATCAAGAATAGCTATGGTGTGGGCCTCAGAATTAACTCTCCTTTGGGTCCTGTTAAGCTTGACTATGGCTATGGCGAAGACGGTGGCAAGTTCCACTTTAGCTTTGGTGGTCAGTTCTAATCAGTACAAACTAGGAGCAGATGCTGCTATGAAGCTGAATAAGATTATCATTCTTGCTGCAATGACATGCTTGCCATTGCAGCAAGCTTTTTCTGCCCCCATTGAGAGCGTGGCTGTGCAGGTCGTGGATACCAGCGGCGGCACAAGCCCCGTGCTGCTGGAGAAAATGAGCAGCAGCATGCAGGTGGTGGCGAACCAATTATTTATCGATAAGGATGACGGGGCTATTGCCGCCGCGGCAGGCGACTACAAGCGCCTCCTGACGGAGATTGGCGACCGTGTATTCACGGGCTACGAGCTGGTGGATGTGCGCCTAGAGGCAGCGCGCCACACAAGGATTACCTTGTTGGCGCGTCCCTGGGGCGCCACCATCAGCCAGCCCGTGATTGAGCTGCAATTTTCCGGCGTGGAGCCGGAAACAGCAGCTCTTTTAGGGCGGCGCATGCCTGAGCTCCAGCAGCTGCTGGAGCGTGCCATCAGCGGCGCTAGCGTGGACGCCGGCGACTGGGCCGGCGGTGTGCTGCGCCGCATGGTGCGCCGCCAGGTGGAGGAGACGCTGCCCGAGTTTCGGGCAGCGGTGGACGTGCTGCAGGAGGGGGACCGGACGCTGGTGCAGGTTGTCATCTATCCTGTGGGGCAGCTGGTGACCAATATTAAGTACGAGCTCCGCAGTGAGGCCATACCCAATATTCTCCTTATGGAGCTTAAGTACAAATATGCCGCTGAATGCGATAAGCTGCGTGGGCTGCCTCTTGATTATGTAAAGCATCATCAAGAGGAGCTGGAAAAAATGCTTACAGATAAGCTTTTGGCGGAAAAAGCCGTGCAGGAATTTGATTTGCAGCCTGTGGTAAAATTGGAGCCGGCCACTAATATGCCTGTGAGTATTATGATTAATTCGGATAAGTATAAGGTGTGGTTCGAGGGCTATGGTGATGTGGGTCGCGAACATGACAATCTTTCCGGCAAGGCTCATATCGGCAAATTTATCTCGCCCACGGATGAAATTTTTGGTGAGGCCGAGGTGCTTTTGGACCATGTGGATTGGCGCTTTGGCGCAGGCTATTCCACCTATTGGGGCAAGAGCGTGTGGAGCTACACCCGTCGCATGCCTGTGGGTGACAATAATTATCGCCTAGAGTATAATCTGAGTCCCAAATGGCGCCTCAGAGCTGAGCATTTCTCTGAGGAGGACCGCAACGAATTTGGTGTGCGCTATCGCATTCATGAGTTCCTAAGCGCTGAATATGTGTACGGTGGCAAGGAATTTTATATGCGTATTATAGGAAATCTGTAAGAATTCTTGAAAGAATGGCTGTATGCTGTTATAATAAACTATATATGTGTGTCTTAAGCACAAACTAGAAAAGGTAGGGATTTTGATTATGATGCAGCAATTGCGTAATCCTAAAAATGTCAAATTGGTTTCTCTTTTTGTAGCAGCTATTTTCGTACTGGGCTGCTTTGCGCTGTCCTTAACCCAAAGCGGTTTTGGCAAGAGCGCTTCTGCTGCTCCCAGTGAATCTGCTATCGGTGTAGTAAACTACCAAATGCTGGTAGCTCAATGCCCCGATATCCGCGATGTGGATGCGGCTATGAAGACGGAAATCGAAAATGCCCAAAAGGAATTTAACGAAAAGTCTCAGGCAATGAATGATGCTGAAAAGCGTCGCTATTACACCCAAACCCAGGAGCGTTTGCAAAATAAGCAAAAGGAGCTCATGGATCCCGTAATGAAGAAGATTGAAGCTGCCATCAAAAAGGTAGCTGATAAAAAGGGACTGAGTGTGGTTGTAGAAAAGAGCACCGTTGTCTATGGTGGCACGGATATTACCGATGAGGTAGCTAAATCTCTGCAAACTGCGAAATAATTTTCCTAGCACTGAAGGATAATGGCAAGGTGCATATGCTTGTTGAAGGAGGCTTTCATGGACAGAGGCAGTTTAGTTAAATTGGGCCTATTAGTGGCCGGTGTGCTGCTGATATCTGCCTGTGCCAAGGCTCCTCTCAGCTCCTCAGAAAAAATAGCTGTGGTGGATTGGCAGCGGGCTATGAGCAGCCATGCTGAATACAAGAAGCTACAGCAGGGTAAGAAAATTCTCAAGGATTTGCTGGCAAGACGCCAAATCCAGGCAGACTTGGCTAGAGCTCAGCTGGGTAGCTTAGATAGGCTGCGCAGTCTGCGCAGGGCTAGCGAAGCCAGCTATTGGCAGGCTGATTTAAATACGCGCATGGTGGAAATGCGTGAGCGCGAGAATAAGAAGCTATATGAGTATACTGCTCAGGTGGAGGCCAAGGTTGATGCCGAGCTTGCGCCACGCAAAAAGGCTATTGAGGATGCCTATCAGCTGGAGATTTTCAATCTGCGTGCACAACTGGAAATGCTGAAAATGCGGCGTAGCGAAAGGCAGGCCGTGGAGGAAAAGCTCAAGGAGGCCCAGCATAAGCGTGGGCAGCAGGTGCGTGCCTTGGAGGCGGAAAAACAGGGACTGATGGAAGTTCAGCTGGCTCCGTATAGAGCGGAGATGCATCAGCGTATGCAGGAAGCTGCCGAGGGGTACCAGACTGAGATTATGCAGCACAGGCAGGGCAAGGAGCAGCGGGAGCAGGAAATGCTCAGCGCGGCGCCCAAGGCCTTGCAGAATGCTTTATCCATTATGGATAGGGAAATAGATAAGCAGCGGGAGAAGAATGACCAGCTGCAAAAAAAGATTGCCAGCGATATTTCCGGTCAGGCCACTAAAGTGGCCCATGAAAAGGGATATAGCGTGATTTTTAAGCAATACAAGGTGAATATCAAGGCTGATGATATCACCACCCAAGTGATCAATGGTTTGCCCAAATAAGCATTAGAATAAGATAAGCGAGGTTAGAAACATGAAAAAAATTATTGCAGGCTTTATGGTAGCAGCAGCTATGCTGACCTTTGGCTGTGGCGGCCGTAATGCGGCTTTTGGTGTAGTAGATATGCGTCAGGTGGAGACCGAGGCCCAGGTTATCAAAACCACTAAGGAAGAGGTTAACACCAAGATGAAGGAGCTCAAGGAGCAAATGGACAAGGCTATGGCCGGTAAATCCGGTGAAGAGGCTAGCAAGGTGGTTGAGGATTATTCCGCTAAGGCTAAGCTGGTACAAAGCGAGGCTCAAAACAAGCTGAAGGCTAGCTTGGATACTGCTTTGAACCAAGTAGCTAAGGAAAAGGGTTTAGGCGCTATTATGGTCAAGGATGCTGTTCCCCAAGGTGGCACCGATGTAACCAAGGAAGTAATCGAGAAAATGAAATAAGCTGCACCCTGAGCGGGCGGTTGAGCTCCGTCCGCTTTTCGTGTACAGTCAATAAGCCTAAGGCATGACTAGTACTAGGGAGTCGATGGAGGTTTGAAATGGAGAAGAGTGTACAAGAATTAGCTGAGTTTTTGCATGGTACTGTGGAGCATGATAATCCGGAGCTGAAGGTGACCGGTGTTAACGGCTTAGTAGAAGCCGGTCCCACCGATATTTCCTTTGCGGTTCCGCCCCATGTGGAGCATTGCCATTTAAGCAAGGCTGGCGTTATGGTTTTGAGCCCGGCGGACCCGGAGCTGGATGGTCGTCCCGTTATCAGAGTGGAAAATCCTCGCGCTGCTTTCGCAGCTCTATTGGAGTTGTTCCGTCCCCAGGAAGAGGTGGAGCGCGTAGTGAGCCCCTATGCCTTTGTTTCTAAAAAGGCTAAAATTGGCAGCAATGTGGCCATTCAACCCTTTGCTGTGGTTGAGGACGACGCTGAAATCGGTGATGGCACGGTGCTCTATCCCCACGCCTATGTGGGTAAGCGCGTAAAAATCGGCCAAAACTGCACTCTTTATCCCAATACCACCGTCCGTGAGGATTGTGTGCTGGGCGATAGGGTAATCCTGCAATCCGGCGCTGTTATCGGCGGCGATGGCTTTGGCTATATTACCCAAAACGGCAAGCACTCCAAGGTGCTGCAAACTGGCAATGTGGTGCTGCAGGATGATGTGGAAATCGGCTGCAATACCTGTATCGACCGTGCTACTGTGGACAGCACCATCGTAGGCAAGGGCACAAAGATCGATAATCTGGTACATTTGGGTCATAACGATATTTTAGGCGAAAACTGCTTGGTTGTTGCCCATGTGGGTATTTCCGGCAGCGTAACTGTTGGCAATAATGTAACCTTTGCCGGTCAAGTGGGCACCGTTGGCCACATTACCATCGGCAACAACTGCGTCTTTGGCGGCAAGGCAGGCATCACCAATAATGTCCCTGATAATTCTGTGATGGGTGGCTATCCTGCCATGCCCATGAAGGAATGGCTGCGTCAGGAGGCATATCTGCGTAAGGTAGGCGATATGCTGAAGAAGATGAAGGCGCTGGAGAAAGAAATCGCAGCTCTCAAAAAATAAAAAATGCAGGCTTAGGCTCCCTTTAATGGCAGCGAAGCCTGTGTCTATAAGGCAGGTTCATACGTGTTAGGTTATTACGCAGTAAAAATTTTTAGTAAAATAATGTGCATA
>JBJDXC010000173.1:0-7656 GCA_051866475.1 Phascolarctobacterium sp. | reverse complement strand
AAAATCAGTATCCTGCTCATAGGCATATCCTTATTCCTGCAGCAAGGCTGCTCTCTTTGCTAGTCTTAAAAAAACTCGTTCAAAAGTCTTCAAATCGGCCTTAGTCAGCTTCTGACGGGCCACCCAAACTAGATGATAACCTTTTTTAAGCTCCGATTGATGCTGGCGAAATACCTCGCGCATCAACCGCTTCACTCTGTTGCGGACCACGGCACAGCCAAGCTTTTTACCCACGGCCAAACCAATCTTAAGGTTTTCCCCTTGGTCTGCCAAAATGTAAAAAACCGACAGAGGATCCACCACAGTGCGTCCCTTGCCATAGACAAACTGAAAGCTTTTTTTGGATTTCAGTTTATTGATTTTCTTAAAAGTAAACTTCTTCCTTTGCATTAAATGCACTCCTGTCTGCATGGAAAAAATAGGCCACTTGCGCGGCCTATTTTATAATGTTATGCAGACAATTTCTTTCTGCCTCTAGCACGTCTTCTTTTGAGAACTTGACGACCGCCCAAAGTTTTCATTCTTTCTCTGAAACCATGAGTTCTTTTTCTTCTGAGATTGTTAGGTTGAAAAGTACGTTTCATTCAGTATTCCCTCCTTATCCACCGCAAAATTTTATCAAATTCCTAATATCTGAATTGATAGCTGTTACTTTTATACCCGGCCCACGGAAGCGGCGCTAAATGGGCACACTACGATAATGCAAGGTATTACTGAAATATTATATGGGAAAATAAAAATTTCGTCAAGTAGAAAACAGCCATTTTTCGGGCCTTTAAAGAAATTTTCTTTAATATTTGCTAAGTTATCCACAGTCTGTTACAATATTAAGTGGATAAGTCTGTCATAAAATAGATGTATTCGGCACTTACCACTCTATTTTAGAGCTGTGCAGGCTGAATTTTTATTTTTTATAAACTATTATAGGAAAGGATGTTCTGTATGAGTTCCTATGATTTAGCAGAAATCTGGCTCAAATGCAAGGATAAATTCAAGGAATCAGCCAACGAGAAAATCTTTGACGTATGGATAAAGCCCATTATTCCCCTTGAGGTCACAGATACATACTATAAGGTAGCTGTTAAAAATGCTTTCTTCAAAACTATGCTCGAGGAAAACTATGCCTCCGTAATTCAGGGCATGCTCTCCAATATTATGGGTCGCAATATTGAGCTCGTCATCGAGGCTATGGAGGATAGCGTTCCCACAGGCACAGAGCTTAGCGAATTGCCCCACCCAAAAACAGAGCAGCAGGAGCTCTTCTCCCCTAAGGCTGCCAATTCCCCCGTGGAAGTACCTCCCCTTGACAGTAATTTAAATCCTAAATTTATTTTCGAAACCTTCGTCATCGGCAACTCCAATCGCTTTGCCCATGCCGCTGCCCAAGCAGTGGCCAACAATCCTGCCCATGCCTATAATCCCCTGTTTCTCTATGGCGGTGTAGGACTTGGCAAGACCCACTTAATGCATGCTATCGGCAATCGCATTAAACAGAATAACCCCAGCATGAAGGTGCTCTACACCACCAGCGAAAAATTCACCAACGAAATTATTAATTCTATTCAAAATAAAACCACAGAAGCCTTCCGCCAAAAATATCGCAATATTGACTGCCTCATTATCGACGATATTCAATTCTTAAAGGGCAAGGAACAGACCCAGGTAGAATTTTTCCATACCTTTAATGCTTTGAAGGATGCTAATAAGCAAATCATTATCTCCAGTGATCGCCCGCCCCGCGAAATCGAGACACTGGAGGATCGCCTGCGCTCTCGCTTCGACCAGGGACTCACTGCCGATATTCAGCCCCCTGATTTAGAAACGAGAATGGCTATTTTACGCACCAAGGCAGCCTCCGACAATATCCAGATGCCCAACGATGTCATCACTCTCTTAGCTACCAACATTGCTACTAATATCCGTGAAATTGAAGGTGCCTACACCAAAATTGTAGCCTACACCTCCTTAATGGATATGCCCATTACTGTGGAGACAGCTCAAAAGGTTCTATCGGACATGGGCAACACTATTAAAACACGCACCATCACCTTCGAGGGCATAACTAAGGTCGTAGCTGAGCACTATAATATCAAACAAGATGAGCTGTTCAACAAAAAGCGCACCCAAAATATTGCCCATCCGCGTCAGGTGGCCATGTATTTATGCCGTGAACTAGCCGACCTTTCCTATCCTAAAATCGGTGAGCTTTTCGGCGGTCGCGACCATACCACCGTCATCCACGCCTACGAAAAAATCAGCAAAAACAAAAACACCAACTTGGCTCTGCAAAAAGAGATTCAGGAAATGGTGGATATTCTTAGACAGTAACAGAACAAAAAGTTATCCACAAAAACTGTTGATAACTACTCAAAAAACTGTGTATAACTAATGAGCACAGTTGATAAAAAAT
Source organism: Phascolarctobacterium sp. (assembly GCA_051866475.1). GTDB lineage: Bacteria > Bacillota > Negativicutes > Acidaminococcales > Acidaminococcaceae > Phascolarctobacterium_A. The sequence goes on along the minus strand of JBJDXC010000173.1, from coordinate 5,246 downwards.
CGCACTGTTAATTCTGTGTAAAATATTTCCCGCTTATCAACAGCTTTATCTACATGGGCAATAAAGCTCCCAGTAAGGCTTAAGAGCACTTTTCCACATTACTAACAGCTCTTACTACTACGTCGACTACTTTTAATAAATTATATAGTAATAAAAAACCAAGGAGGACTGTGTATAAATGCTAATCACCTGTAATACAAGCGAACTGAACAAAGCAATTCAAACAGCTCAAAGAGCTATTGTATCCAAACCCAGCACACCTATTTTTTCTTGTATTCACCTTCTCACTCAAAATAACCAATTAACCATCCAAGCTATGGACTTAAATATGGCTATTTCCTGCACCATTAATGCTGATATTGAGGAGCCTGGGGAAATAGTAGTCAGCGCTAAGCATATTTCTGAGCTCATTCGCAAGCTTACTGCTGAAACTGTAACAATTGCTAAAAGTCAGGATAATAAAACTATTAAGGTAACATCCGGTAAAGCCGATTATCAATTACTTTTAATGAATGAGGATGACTATCCTAAATTTCCCACCGTTGATGGCAAAAAATCCCTTACTATTGAAGATACCAAAATTAAAGAACTCATTAAAAAGACCATCTTCTCCTGTTCCTCTGATGATGCTAGACCACTTTTTACCGGCATTTTAGTAGAAGCTAAGGATGATAAGCTGACCTTTGTAGGTACTAACACTCATCGTCTTGCAGTTAAATCCTTACCTCAACCTACTGAAGAGCCCCTTAGTATGATTATTCCCTCTAAGGTTCTAAACGAAATTTCCCGTAATTTAGTAAGCGATGTACCCCAAGAGGTTAAAATTTCCCTCTTAAATAACCAAATTATGGTTGTGATTGATGATGTAATTATCGTTTCTCGTTTAATAGAGGGTAAATTCCCCGATTACAACAAGGTTATTCCTGCTAAATTTGCTGTAAAATGCAGTGTAAAGGCTAAGGAATTGGCTAGCGCTGTAGAGCGCGTAGCTCTCTTTTCTACCGAGGGTGACTACAGCACTGTCAAGATGAGCATTGCTCAAGGACAGATGATTTTGACTTCCAGCAGCGCAGACGTAGGTACCGGCAAGGAAGTACTGGATTGCAATACTGAAGGAGATGCTTTAAACGTTGCCTTTAACGCTAAATACCTCTTGGACATTTTAAAAAATGTGGATTATGAAGAAGTGCTGCTCTCTATGAATACCTCCCTGAGCCCTGTATGCATCACCGCTCCGGAGGAAGATAATTATATTTACATCGTTACTCCCGTACGCGTTGTCTTCTAAGGGGTGTAAGCATGCAAAAGGAAAATATTGCTATTACAACTGATTTTATTACCATGGATAAGCTGCTGAAATTCTCCGGTGTTGCAGACACTGGTGGCCAAGCCTTCTTAATGGTGGAGGAGGGCATTATTAAGCTCAATGGTAAACTGGTAACAGAGAAACGCAAGAAGGTTTTTCCCGGGGATATTGTTAATATTGATGAGCAAATTGAGCTAAAAGTTAGCAAAGAAGAAATATGAAAATTTCCCATCTCTACACGGTAAACTTTCGCAATTACGAAAAGTGCCAGCTAGAGCTTTCCTCCATGATTAACGTTTTTTATGGCAAGAATGCCCAGGGCAAGACCAATCTTTTAGAAGCCATTTTTTATGGTGCCTTTGGGCTTTCCCACCGTACCTCAGCAGAAGAGGATTTGCTCAGGCTGGGCACGGAGGCCATGGCTGTGGGCATTGATTTTGCCAGCTTTAGTGGCAGTCATGAGGTCAAGCTGAAAAAATACCGCGAGCAACAAAAATGGAAAAAGGAAATCTGGTTGGATGGAGCCAAGGTACGTCCTAAGGATCATTATGGTGCTTTAAATACAGTCATGTTTTCCCCTGAGGATTTGCAGCTAATTAAGGGGGAGCCTGCTTTACGACGCCGCTTTTTTGATATGCAGATTTCCCAGACTGACCCGGTTTACTATGATTTATTAGTGAAATATAATCGGGTACTGCAGCAGCGTAATCGCATGCTCAAGGAGCTGCGGGATGAGGGCGGCTCGGTAAGCTTGCTCCAGCCCTGGAATCAGGAATTTATCAAGCTGGCTGCCGCCATTACCCAAAAGCGCTTAGCTGCCTTGGGAAAGCTGGAAAGCATTGCCAGCGAAATTTATGCTTCCATAACCAGTAATCAGGAGGAGCTTAAGGTACGTTATGAGCTAAAGTCTAATAATGGCGAGTTACTTTATCCCGTGAAATCCGATGCAGTGACCGAGGAATTTTACCAAAAGCATTTATTAGAGCGTCAGCACGTGGATATTATGCGCGGTAATACGGGCATCGGTCCTCATCGGGACGACTTACAGCTTTTGTTAAATGGCCTATCCCTGCGCTCCTTTGGCTCCCAGGGACAGCAGCGCAGTGGTGCTTTGGCTTTAAAGCTGTCCCAATTAGAATATGTGCACAGGGAAATTGGAGAATTTCCTGTGCTGCTGCTTGATGACGTCATGAGTGAGCTGGACGACAGTCGCAGAGCCCAGCTTTTGCTCTTCATTGATGGTCGCGTGCAGACCTTTATTACAGTTAATGATAGGGAGCTTATTCCTAATTTAGCGGGTAATGCTTATTTTCGCATAGAAAATGGCTCTATTAACGAGGCTTAATGATGTATGAGGATAAACTAGCCAGCACAGATGCTATTATTAAGCATATATTCGATCCACGCTCTCAGAATAAATTTATTCCTCTGCAAGGAAAATACCTGTATTTACAGCATTATTTGGAGCTCAATTGGCCTAATATTTGCGGCTTGAACCTAGCCAAGCACTGCTCCATTGAACGACTAGCTGGTAACGAGCTGCATATTCGCACTGCCAATTCCATGTTAGCCAATGAGCTGTATATGATGCAGTCATTATTCCTGCAAAAGCTTAATGCCTATCTCTTGGGTGCTATCGTTATTAAAAAGCTGTATTTTCATACGGGTGGCTTTTATCGGAAGCAGGAAAAGGTTCTTTATAACCTCAAGCAGGAGTCATACAAGCCCTTAGAGTACACCACCTGTCCTAAATGTGGTGCTCGCATGGAAAAGGGACTTGCTATGTGCAGCGTATGTGACCGCCAGGAGCGGGAGCTATTGCGGCAGAAACTAGCTGAGCTATTGCGGGTGCAGCCATGGTTAACCTACGATGATTGTAAAGCTTACTACAATTGTGATAAAATAATCTTTACGGCTGTTAAGGATAATTTAAAAAATTACTATTTTGAACGGGTGAGACTGGGCTTTGCCGATAAAAAGGAATGTCTTTTGGCGGTGTTATTTCTGACGGAAAAGCAGCCTGAGGAGATGACCTCCAGTCTCTATGAGAATGCTTTAGCTTATTTACGGAGGGATCAAAGTGTACTTGCATTTGGGAGCCGACTGTATGGTAAAAAATAGTGAGATTATCGCTATTTTTAACTTGCGTCATGAGCAGTCCATGGTCTATGGGGACTATGTGCAAAAATACGGAAGTAGGTATCAGATTGTAGACGCTGCCGAGGGCGAGGACTATGCAAGCTTGATTTTAACGGAGACTACTCTGTATTTATCGGCAATTTCTGCCTTTACTTTAAAAAAGCGCGCCAATGCCGGTTTTCTGGCAGGCGCTTGTTATACTAATTTATAAGTTTCGCAACGGAGGTAAATATGGCCCAGGATATTGATATTGAAAAAGAAACTGCCGTCAATGGCAGCTATAACGCGGAGCAGATTCATGTGCTGGAAGGCCTGGAAGCTGTTCGTAAGAGGCCTGCCATGTATATTGGCAGTACCTCTGCTCGCGGCTTACACCATCTTGTCTACGAGGTTGTGGACAATAGTATTGACGAAGCCTTGGCCGGTCACTGCACTGAGATTAAGGTGATTATCCATGAGGATAACAGTATTACGGTTATCGATAATGGCCGTGGTATTCCTGTGGATATGATGAAAAAGGAAAAGAAGCCTGCTGTAGAGGTTATTATGACTGTGCTTCACGCCGGTGGTAAATTTGGCGATGGTGGCTACAAGGTTTCCGGTGGCTTGCACGGCGTAGGTGTCACCTGCGTTAATGCTTTGAGTGAGCATTTAGAGGTGGAGGTGCGCCGCGGCGGCAAGTGCTACGGTATCGAGTTTAAACAGGGCAAGACCAGCAAAAAGCTTTATGAAAAGGGCACTGCTGAAACCACTGGTACCACGGTACATTTTAAGCCAGATGCTTCTATTTTTACGGAAACTGAATACAGCTATGATACTCTGCGTTTGCGTATTCGTGAGCTGGCCTTTTTGAATAAGGGTATTACTATTACCCTGTCCGATGAGCGTCCGGAGGGACGCACGGAGACCTTCCATTTTGCCGGTGGTATTATTGAATTCGTAGAATTCGTGGACCACAATAAGGATAAAATCAATGCAAAGCCCATCTATTTGGAAGGGGAAAAGAACAGCATTATTGTGGAAGTAGCCATGCAGTATTGCGATACCTATAATGAGAATGTCTTTACTTATGTTAATAATATTAATACTGAGGAGGGCGGTACTCATTTAAGCGGCTTCCGCAAGGCTTTGACGAGAACTATTAATAACTATGCCCGCGCTAATAAGCTCTTGAAGGATAATGAAGATGCCTTGAGCGGTGATGATGTGCGCGAGGGCTTGACCGCGGTTTTGAGCCTGAAGGTGCCCAATCCTCAATTTGAAAGCCAGACCAAGATTAAGCTGGGTAATAGCGAGGTTATGCCCATAGTTGATAATCTCGTGGGTGACACCCTGGCCGAATTTATGGAGGAAAATCCTGCTGTTGCTAAGAAGATTGTAGAAAAGGGTATTGTGGCTGCCCGCGCTCGCTTAGCAGCTCGCAAGGCCCGTGAGCTTACCAGACGCAAGAACGCTATGGACTTAGGTGGCTTACCCGGCAAGCTTGCTGACTGCAAGAGCCGCAATGTGGAGGACACCGAGATTTATCTGGTCGAAGGTGATTCTGCAGGTGGCAGCGCTAAGCAGGGTCGTAACTCTGACTTCCAGGCTATTCTCCCCTTGCGTGGTAAGATTTTGAATGTGGAAAAGGCTCGTCTTGATAAAATTTTGAGCAGCGAAGAAATTCGCAATATGATTACCGCCTTTGGCTGCGGTATTGGCGACGACTTTAATCTGGATAAAGCACGTTATGGTAAAATCATTATCATGACCGATGCGGACGTGGACGGCGCGCATATTCGCACGTTGCTCCTCACCTTCT
>JBJDXC010000172.1:0-7706 GCA_051866475.1 Phascolarctobacterium sp. | reverse complement strand
AAAAAACAGCAACTCTCTGAGCGAGAATTGCTGTTTAAATAGCTATAGGCAAAAATGCCTTGTCCAAACGCCGCAGCTTTTTAAGCTAGGTCATCCTTTAAATCATTGTTAGTCATAGCGCAAACGGTGGAGTCAGACCAAACATTTTCTGCAGTTTCAATCATATCGATAACTGCGTAAATCGGCAGGATAATGCCCATAACACCCACAGGAGCACCCATGGAGGATACCAGGGACAGGGTCAGGAAATAGCAGCCCATAGGCACACCGGCATTACCAACAGCGGCAAATACGGAAATGCAAACCCAGGTCAGCATAGTACCCATGGTCAGCTCTACGCCACCATTTTGCAGCACAAAGAGAGAAGTAACCAAAATGAAGGCTGCGCAGCCGTTCATGTTGATGGTGGTACAAATAGGCAGCACAAAGCGAGTAACCTCCTTGCGTGCTTTCAGATTCATTTCTGCAGAGGCCAGGGTTACAGGCAAGGTTGCAGCAGAGCTCTTGGTAAAGAGAGCAACTGCCAGCGCCGGAGACATCTTGCGGAAGACATCAAGAGGATTCAGGCCTCTTGCCAGCAGGAACAAGGGCAGAACGATGAACATTTGGATAAAGTTGCCGCCCATAACGACAGCCATATATTTACCCAGAGCACCCACAATCACGCCAGCCTCAATTTGAGCAGATAGCTGAGCTGCAAAGGCAACGATACCAATGGGCAGCACCTTCATAAGGCCACGGATCATGGTAAAGAGCACCTCTTGCAGACCAAAGACGAACTTAAGCACTACTTCGCGGTTTTCGTTCTTAGGAGCGCAGGCAATACCCATACCCACTGCACCGGCAATAGAAAGCACGGACAGCACATTACCCTCCAGGAAGGGTTTAACCATATTGTTAGGTACAACATTCAAGAAATGATTATAATAAGACAAGCTAGCATATTTCTTGGTCGCACCGGCAGCTGCGCCAATTAAATCGCTGGGCAGGTTGCCAGGAGCAATAATAATATACAGAGCCAGAGCCACAAAGGAAGCGGCAAAGGTAGTCAGCAAGGTATAGGTAATTGTGCGTACAAAAATCTTGCCAGTGTTCTTTTCGGCGCCCAGGCTAGCCAGTGTGGTGATAACAGCTAAAGCAATAGTAGGTACAGCAATAAATTGGAATAAACGGGTAAAGATGGTGGCAACAAAATCACACATCTCGTTAATAGTGCCGTTGCCAAGCATACCTAAAATGCCGCCAATAATTAATGCAGCAATCCAAAAATACAATTGCTTGTTGCTTCCCTGTTGACGCTGCGCGTCCATTGCCTCTTGGGCAGTTCGTTTTACATCCCTATTTTCCATGTAAAGATTAACCTTCCTTCCTCGTAATTACAAGCCCTAAACTCCTACCTGTTTTTAGGAGTATATGTTATTATATCAAATCATCCAAAAAATTACAATGAATATTATAATTGAAAAATCTGTTTTTTCAAAACTTGCGTGCCTAACATGTTTTTAGGTTTTCAGTCTTTTACTATCCATTCTGCGATTGTTTTTGTTTGACTGGAAAAATTAACTCCGATTTTGTGTAACTTTTTGTTTTGGGTCAAGTAAGGCTGATCGTACCCATTATCTTCAATTTGTTTTAATGCTTCCTCTGCTTTTCCGTCCAGTTTGAATTCGAAGATGAAAATATCATTATCGCTCTCTATGATTATGTCTGCACGGCCATAACTGTTTTTCTTTTCATGCAAAACTGTATAGCAGGATAAAAGGCGGAAAATCAGGTAAAGTGTATATTGGAAATGGCTTTCGAAATCTTTAACCCTTTCATCTTTGTTTGCATCATAGGGGATGGATGCAAGAAAAGAAGTAAGGGCATCACGTATCTCGTCTAGAGCACAACGGCGTAGCATCCGGTCTAGGTTTGCAATCCATGATATTGTTTCGTTTTCCGATTTTTTGAAGTAACTGTTGGCTATTAGAGATACAAATCCTTCACTTACTTCGACATTGGGATAATTTAATTGGTATTCACGATAGTGCTTATTGTAGCTTTTGATAGTTAAATAACCACTTTGATATAACATGGCTAACGGGTCTTCGGCATCTGCTCTATAATCCACGAAATATTGCGATTTGTAGGTCGTATTAATTAATTTTTGTATATTAACATTATGACCTTCCAAAAGCTTAAGCAAATATGTTGGTGTGCCGGATTTGTACCAATAGTTGTCTATATCTTTCTTGTCAAAAGCATTGATGATACTAAAAGGATTGTAAACATCCAGTAGCTCTTTGGAAAAATGATAGCCGTCATATTGTGTTTTCAGTAATGCTTTCATTTCATCAATTGTGTAATCCAACTTGTTGGCCATTTCGGCAATTGATTCAGCAAAAACAGTATGTAACTCTTTTTCTGTGATGCCGCATATTGCGTCATATCTGCTGTCCATACTGATATCGTTAGGTTGATTAAAACCGGAAAAAACAGTGATTTGACTGAATTTAGTAACACCGGTTAATAAGACGAAGCGCAGACTGGCATCTGCAGCTTTAAAGGTTCCGAAGAAATCTTTTAAGATACTGCGGTTGACATTTTCTAAATTATCTTCCAATACATCCAATAGCGGCTTGTCATATTCGTCTATAAGTACAACTGCTTTACGACCTGTTTTTAGAGCAGCTTGTTCAAGAACGTACTGAAAACGGCTACTCAAGGTTTTGAAAATATCATTTTTGCCATAAGTAGATTCCCAATTAGCAACGTATTCTTCAAGTACTTGTTCTAAACCGCCTTCTATGTCAAACCGCCCCTTAGCAAAATCGATTCGGAAAATAGGATACTTGTCCCATGTTTTTTCTAATGCTTCTATTTTTAAACCTTTAAATAAGTCTTCGCGTCCTGAAAAGTAGGAGTCTAAAGTACTGATGAGCAAGGATTTTCCGAAACGACGTGGACGTGAGAGAAAACATATATGATTTTGTGCTAAATTGTAAACCAAATCAGTTTTGTCTACATAGACATAGTTTTCTTTTATAATGGTTTCAAATGTTTGCACTCCGATTGGATAACGCATATTGCACCTCCTTTATTGGAGAGAGTATTCTTTTGATTATTCTGCTTCTATTATAGCATGTTTTGGCCTGTTTTGGCATACTTAGCGTTAATTTTTGGTTAACTCAAAAGCGAAACTCAAGCTGTTATAATAGTAAAGAAGGGCAGAATAAAGCCTGTCTATGCTCTAGTTTTACTGGAGCTCAGACAGGCTTTGTGTATGTTTTATGAGGCTTTTTTAGTGGCTAGCTTAGCCATTGTGTAGGGGCCCTTTGCGCTCGTCAACAAATTCGATATCCCCAATAACAATCCAAGTAAAGGGATTACTATTGTTTTGCTTTTTAACTTCTTCAAAGGATTTGGTAATATCGGCTTTGATTTCATCACGCACTTTAACTAAGTTGAAGTTTTTTTCGCTAATTGCTTCTGTTACCACGGGAACTTGAGAATTTCTACAGAAGAGAGACTTATTCTTTTCGTTATACTCGACGTTGAAGTCGATACCCTTGAATGTACCATACAGCTTATCATCTTTTTGGTCTTTCTTGATGTCAGAGCGAGTGATGACATTACCAACTCTGTCATACCATTTACCTACGAACTTGTCTTCGCCGCAGCCAGCTAGCAGGAGCGTGGTAAATAGTAGCATGCAGGCAACAATATACTTTAAAAGCTTCATGTAAGATGCCTCCCTTATTTAGCCAGCTTTTGCTTGAAGAATTCAGCTGCGATGTCGACATTTTCGTCTTCACCAAATCTAAAGGTGGGTAACGCTTCGCCAAGAATACCTGGGAATAAACCTTGCTTGTGGCTTTCGGTCAATTCACCGGTGTTAATGCGATAGAATTTAGCGCTGTTAGCCTTAAATTGTTGTTTGGTATAATCAAATTTTCCTTTAACCTCTTCGATTCTGTTGATATCGGGGATCCAGAAAACTACCTTGGCAGAGACCGTATTGCTCTTAGTATCAACCTTGACATCACGCGGGTCGTAGAACACACCAACATCAGCTGTGGACTTGATCCAAGCTAGGCCGCGACCTTTGGGAGTCTGGTAGGGAGAGCCATCGTAATTGGGCATATCAAGAAGGGGACCAAACTCTTTATACAAAGCAGGTCCTAAATATAAAGTGCCATAATGTAATCCTAAACTGTCGATTTCAACACCATTTAAATCGTTTCTTTTAACATAATCTCTTTCTATATCATAGGCTTTGGCGCTTTTACTAAATTTACCAGTTTGAATACACTGAACCCAGGATTTCTCCGGAGTCTCCTTGAAGTAAATCCGATATCGTTTATATTTCATTTGCTGATGCAATGCTACCAATACCCAAGCAAGCTGTAAAGGCAAGTGCTAAAATTTTTTTCAACATAATATAAGCCTCCTGTATTAATGTTTTCCGTCTCCGACTAAAATATAGGCAAATAAATCATAACGAAATGCTAGTGGCACCAATTAGAAAAGATGGACTCTAGAATTAAATGTTGTAATGACACTGCCCAAGTGAATTTTAGCATTTTTATAAAATAATCAATATTTGTTTTTTAATACTAATTTGCGATAAGTGTTTCTTTTGAAATACTTTTTGCATATGTAAGTGAATATTGGTGATATAGTTATATTTTTCCTTTTCCAGTCCAAAGCTGAGTGCTATAATGTGTATGTAATACTATATATTGGCAGATTGTATTTTACTTTTTTGTCCTGCTTTTTGCCAAAAAGTCAAAAATGCCCTGAAAAAACATAAAAAAAGTCATAATTGCCTTATCCAATAAAGACAGATCAAGGAAGCAAGTTTTCAAGCATTTTGGTAGCATTGCATCAATGATACTGCTGGGATGTGGATGATGACAGCAAAGGGGAGATATACATATGACTCAAGCAAAAAATGAATTACATAAAGATTATTATTTTTCTCCTTTAGGCCTGCTAGCTATGGTCAGTGATGGGGAGAGCCTAGTTAGGCTTGATTTTATGCGTGATGCAGAGAAGGGAGAGTCTGACTTAGTGGCAGATGCTGTCTTTTGTGGAGGTTGTGCCACGGAGGTTAACAAAGAGGCTGATGATGCTAATGATGTTAATTATGTTAATGATGTTAAGTATGCTAATGATGCAGTTCTCGCTAAGACGAAGCAGTGGCTTGACGAATATTTCGCTGGGCACTGTCCAGATTTTACGCCGCCGCTAAAGCCTCAGGGCACGCCTTTTCAAGAGCTGGTGTGGCAGCTGCTATTAGACATTCCCTATGGTGCTACTACAACCTATGGGGAGCTAGCTCAAGCTGTGGCCCAGCGTTTAGGCAAGGAACGCATGTCAGCTCAAGCTGTGGGACAGGCCGTGGGCAGGAACCCCATTGCCATTATTATTCCCTGCCACCGCGTTGTTGGTAGTAAGGGCCAGCTTACAGGCTACGCCGGCGGCTTGGAGCGTAAAAGGGCTTTGCTGGAGCTGGAGCAGAGTGGCGCCAAAAGTGATGTATAGTAAGCTCTAAAGCTGCAAAAAATATATAAAAATGTAGCAATCCTCCTAAAGTAGTCCAGTTAAGTATAAAGGGTCAGCTTTAGGAGGATTTTTGCATTACTAGCCTTTTACTTGCTTGATGAGGTAGCAAGCTGCTGCATAATATGTGTGATACTTTTATGAATTGTTGTAGGATATAATATAATAGATATAATAGGGCGGAATGTGCCCTAATGATGCTTCAATAAAAATATAAAAAGTGCATTAGAAAAGGAGCGATTTTTATGCAAAAAATTATTTATGTTGTAACTGATCCCGTTGGTATTCATGCTCGTCCGGCTGGCCTTCTGGTAAAGGAGGCCGCTAAATATACTTCTAAAATCACTATTAGCAAGGGCTTAAGGAATGGCGACTTAAAGCGTATTTTTGGAGTTATGGCTTTGGGTGTTAAGCAAAACGAGGAAGTAACCATTACCTTTGAGGGTGCTGATGAGGCTGAGGCTGCACAGGCTATCCTAACCTTTTTGCTGGCCAACCTGCAGGGACATGTGGCAGATTAAAGAGGTAGCATGATGGTTATTTTGCAAGGCAAGGCTGTGGGCGGTGGCATCACTATAGGCCCACTACACCTTTTAAAGCAGTCTGCTTTGGCTGTGGAGCGCAGCTTGGTGGAGGATACTGCTGCGGAGGTGGAGCGCTTTCAGGTTGCTCGGCAGGCAGCAATTTCCCTTTTAGGCGAGCTGCATACCAAGGCTGTGGCCGAAGTGGGCGAGGATAATGCTGCTATTTTGAAAGTGCATCAGATGATGCTGGAGGATTTGGACTATATTGAAGCCATTGAAGGCTTGATTAGGGAGCAAAGCGTAATTGCAGAATACGCAGTGCAAACCACCGCTAGCAATTTTGCCGCAATTTTTGCAGCTATGGATGATGATTATATGCGGGCTAGGGCAGCGGATGTGCAGGATGTATCGCAAAAGGTGCTGGCCTGCCTACAAGAAAAAAAGCAGGAGGCTGCCACCTGTGAGGAAAAATATATTTTACTGGCCGATGATTTGGCACCTAGCGAAACTGTGCAATTAGATAAAAGCAAGGTGCTGGGCTTTGTGACTGCTGCTGGCAGCGTCAATTCCCACACGGCTATTTTAGCTCGCACTATGGGGATTCCCGCTGTGGTTAACACGGGCGTGTTTGCTTGGGAAGCCTTTGAGGGCAAGCTGGGGGCTGTGGATGGCGTCAATGGCTTAGTTTATTTGGAGCCGGATGCTGTGACCTTGGCAAGGCTGGAAGCAGAGCTTGCCAAGCAGCAGGAGCATAAGGAGCTTTTGCAAAGGCTCAAGGGCCTGCCCAGTGTTACTAGCAAGGGCCAAAGGGTGCAGGTGTGTGCCAATATTGGCAATACCGGCGACTTGGCTGCCGTGCTGGCCAATGATGCGGAGGGCATTGGCCTTTTCCGTAGCGAGTTTTTATATTTGGAAAGCGAAGGCTTTCCTAGTGAAGAGGAGCAGTTTGCCAAATACAAGCTGGCTGCTGAAACCATGGCTGGCAAGCAGGTTGTTATTCGTACCCTTGATATAGGTGCGGATAAAAAGGTTGGCTATTTTAATTTGCCGGAGGAGGATAATCCTGCGTTGGGTTATCGGGCTATTCGTATTTGCCTAAAGCAGCCGGATATTTTCCAAACCCAGCTGCGGGCTATTTGCAGGGCTTCTGCCTTTGGCAAGCTGGCCGTGATGTTCCCCATGATTATTTCCGTGCAGGAGGTGCGGCAGGCAAGGGATATCCTGCTGCAGGTGCAGCAGGAGCTGCGCTTTGCAGGCATTGCCTTTGATGAGAGCATGCAGGTGGGCATTATGATTGAAACCCCCGCTGCTGCCTTGCTCAGCGAAGAGCTGGCCCAAGAGGTGGATTTCTTTAGCATTGGCACCAACGATTTGAGCCAGTATACCTTGGCCATTGATAGGCAAAACCAAAAACTGCAAAGCTTTTTTGACCCACATCATCCGGCCATTATGCGGCTCATAGAAATGACCGTGGCAGCTGCTCATAAGGCTGGCATTTGGTGCGGTGTGTGTGGCGAGCTGGGTGCTGACCTGACTTTAACAGAGCGCTTTGTTGAAATGGGAATGGATGAGCTTAGCGTGAGTCCTCCCAAGGTTTTGCCTCTTAGAGAGGCTATTCGCAATTTGTAGGATAGG